>NZ_CP032094.1:638750-958126 GCF_003544875.1 Vibrio alfacsensis | reverse complement strand
CAACCTAGTATTGGTCAGGAAGAAATTTGTGACTTGATGGTGTCACTCGCTCAGCAAGGAAAGCGAGTTGTACGCTTAAAAGGGGGAGATCCTTTCGTATTTGGCCGTGGAGGTGAAGAGGCATTAGCGCTCGTCAAACACTCAATCGCGTACGAAGTCATTCCCGGCATTACCGCTGCGATTGGATGTTCAGCAAACAGCTTGATTCCGCTGACTCATCGTGGCGTTGCTCGCAGCGTTACCTTTGTGACAGGGCAAGTGGTAACAGGCGCATTTGAAGCGTGGAGCCAACTGATGCAAAGCGGACAAACGTTAGTCTTCTATATGGGGTTAGAAAAGTCATCGCAAATACAAACGGGATTAATCAACTCCGGTTTGAGAGAAGATTTCCCAGTCGCGATCATCACTCATGGTTGCAGCCCTCAACAGCAAGTTCATGTTACCCAACTCAATCAGCTCAATGATTTATCGATTACACTTAAAGGCGTGAGCCCAGCATTGATTGTAATGGGAGAAGTTGTCAAACTGCGCGAACAACTAATAGAAACCGTACAGTCAGTGACGGAATACGAGGGAATATGAGCAGCATTTTGGAATGTATTAGAACAGTCGGTCGTGGCGAACGTGGTAGAAAACCACTGAACTTTGACCAAGCGTTTCGAGTTATGGATGAATACCTAAACGGTGAGTGCGACGACGATCAGATGGCAATGTTATTGATGCTGATCCGTGTACAGAACGAGACTCAACAAGAAATCGCTGGCTTTGTGAAAGCATTCCAATCCCGCATGCCAGCTATTGGTGCAGATATTGATTGGCCATGTTATGCGGGCAAACGTGAAGCGGCAGGTCAACCGTGGCACCTGTTGGCAGCGAAGATCCTCGCCGATAATGGCCATAAAGTGCTGATGCACGGCTATCACGACCGCCAATCTGGACGTTTACACGCAGAAGATTACCTCGACAAATTTACTATTGAGAAAGCGGAATCAGCAGAAGAAGCAAAGCTTGTGTTAGAAACACAAAACATCGTGTATCTACCGCTGAGTGCGTTTGCTCCTCAAGCAGAAACCATGATCGGTTGGAAGAATCGTTATGGGCTTAGAACGCCGATTAATACCGTGGTTCGAGCATTGAATCCAGGGCAAGCAACGGTTGGTATTCGTGGTAGCTTCCATCCTGGATTCCAACAACTTCATGCTGAAGTCGAATATGAAATTGGTCAAACCGCTCATGCTGTTGTGTCATTCAAAGGGCAATCGGGTGAGTCCGAATACAATCCGAAAGTAAGCCAAACGGTATGGCTAAGCCAAACAAGCGGCGTGACATCGCATTACTGGACGGAGCAAATGCTGTCTGAGGTGCCAATGCCTGTGAACTGCCCGTTTGGAACGTCAGAAGATGACATGAACCAAATGGCGAATACGGTTCTCGCTACCATGACAGTGGTCTTGTTTGCACAAATGCACGACAGAGAAAGAGCATTCGAACGTGCCTTCTCTTACTGGCAAGCCTATTGCTGCCAGCAATAACATACTGTTGTCAATTAATGTAAAATCAACGACGCAACGTTGTTGAATCTGAATCCGTTATCTATTGTTTGAAGAAGGTAAAAGATCCTAGCTCGCCAATGATGTGTTTCACCACCTTGCTCCGTATCAGAGTGGTGAAACCGCAGTTTTAGCCTCAATCGCGTTCGTTTCTATCTTCGCGTTTGAGAATGAGAAAATCCCATATGGTAAGACACAGAGGACATGGATAATGGTTCTAAAGCATACCACTCCTAGTGAAAAGGCTTCTCATCCGATCCCGAAAGAAGCCTTCGATTGGTACGACGAATACGCCCACGGAAAAATCTCACGCCGTGAGTTTCTAAATAGGCTGGGTGGCCTTGCTGTGCTTGGCTTTAGCATGACAGCACTGGTCGATGCTTTAACTCCGAATTACGCACTCGCAGAACAAGTTTCATTTAACGATCCTGATATCAAAGCAACTTACGAAACCTTTCCATCTCCAAATGGGCATGGAGAAGGGCGTGGTTATTTGGTGATGCCACAGAAGAAGACCTTAAAATCGCCGACTGTGTTGGTGATACATGAAAACCGAGGTCTGAACCCTTATATCAAAGATGTCGCAAGACGACTTGCAAAAGATGGGTTTATTGCTTTCGCTCCAGACGCGCTTTATCCACTTGGTGGCTATCCGGGGAACGATGATGAAGGTCGCGCCATGCAGAAAGAGATGGACAGAGCCAAGATAGAGCAAGATTTTATTGCGGCGGCTAATTTCATCAAACAGCATGAGGATGGGAACGGTAAGTTGGGGGCGGTCGGATTCTGCTTCGGTGGCTACATTGTCAATATGCTTGCGGCGGTAATGCCAGAAGAGTTAGACGCTGGTGTGCCTTTCTACGGAACGCCAGCGGCGCAAGAAATTCAAAAGCAGGTCAAAGGGCCCTTAATGATTCACTTTGCAGGGCTCGATAAGCGTGTTAATGACACTTGGCCTGCTTATGAACAGCAATTGATCGCGACCGACGCGCAATACCAAGCCTTGATGTATGAAAATGTAAACCATGGCTTCCATAACGATTCAACAGCACGCTACGCACCAGAAGAAGCGGCACTCGCTTGGGAACGTACACTAGGCTTTTTCAAAGAACATCTCGCCTCTAGTTAAAACGCTTCAACTTTAGTTGGCACAGTCCTTGTTATGTCTTTCTTAGTGAGTGAGATATAAACAAGGAATGTGCATGACTCGATTAACATCAAAAACACCCATCATTGTGTGCTGTGATAGTCTCCAAGAGCAGGCTAGACTTTCTGGCTTATTGAGTAAAGATTACGACAACATTATCGGTTGCCAATTGGCACAACTCGAAACACTTATGCAGCGAGAACCGTCAGCAAGCGTTGTGGTTGGTTGGCAGCAACCTACGGCGGAACTGCGTTTGATCGTCGATTTCTGCCGCAGAAAATCGGCACCACTTCTGATCGTCTTAAAACAGTTATCATCGAATGATATCAATCGGTTACCTGAGAAAATTGACTATGCTCTCATGCCGCACGATAGTGAGTTTGCACTCAAACCTTGGATAGAACATGCAACATTGGTGAGAGCGAAATTCAAAAGTATGCAATCAGAAATTGAATCGCTGACCCAAAAGATCGAAGAGCGCAAACTGGTGGAAAAAGCAAAAGGTCTGCTGATGAAGATGCACAGTGTTGATGAAGAGCAGGCTTATAAAGCGTTAAGAAACTCCGCCATGCAATCGAGCCAAACGCTCGCACAAGTTGCCAAAAACTTGATAACCACCTTGGAGGTGCTGGATTAGTTTTCTACCACTTTGGGGTTAGGGTGCATTTTCTAACGTGGTGCGTGTTGCACTATCAGCAAGCAATAACGGGGAATAGTTAATAGTGGTATATCCTAATTCATTGTATTTAAGATAAAAATAAGTTGGCACAGTAATTGGATTGCCATAAATGTAATAGATAGTTTGGGTTTATTGTTGAATCGCTTATCTCAATTATCAACGGCGGTAATTGTAGACTTAGCAACGGCGCTACTGCTCTTCGGAGTAGTGGCGCTTTTTTTATGGGAGCAAACCAATGAAATGGAGTTCGATGCTGAAAGTGTCAGCAATTTCTTTATCGGTATTCACCACGGTCAGCGTAAAGGCAGAGTTGGGTGAGCCAGAAATTGAAGACCTGAAGTTTGGTTTTATTAAGTTGACCGATATGGCACCGCTGGCGGTCGCGTATGAGAAAGGATTTTTTGAAGATGAGGGTTTGTACGTCACATTAGAAGCGCAAGCAAACTGGAAAGTGCTGTTAGATCGAGTCATCGATGGTGAACTTGCTGGTGCGCACATGCTTGCTGGTCAACCATTGGGTGCAACGATTGGTGTCGGCACAAAAGCAGAAGTGATTACCGCGTTCAGCATGGATTTGAACGGCAACGCAATCACGGTTTCCAATGATACTTGGGAGCAGATGAAGCAATACATTCCAAAGCAACCGGATGGCAAACCTGTTCACCCAATCAAAGCGGATGCACTAAAGCCCGTCGTTGAGAGTTATCTGGATAAAGGTAAACCGTTCAACATGGGCATGGTGTTCCCTGTGTCGACGCACAACTATGAGTTGCGATATTGGTTAGCGGCAGGGGGGATTCATCCAGGTTTTTATGCCCCAGAATCAGGTGATAACAGTGGCCAGTTGGATGCTGACGTTCTTTTGAGTGTTACACCGCCACCACAAATGCCAGCCACAATGGAAGCGGGCACGATCAAAGGGTACTGCGTAGGCGAACCATGGAACCAACAAGCCGTGTTCAAAGGCATTGGTACGCCCGTCGTGACCGATTACGAGATCTGGAAGAATAACCCAGAGAAAGTATTTGGTGTTTCTAAAGCTTGGGCTGAGAAGTATCCAAACACACACATTCGCGTAGTGAAAGCCTTGATTCGAGCGGCACATTGGTTGGATGAAAACGACAATGCCAACCGCCAAGAAGCTGTGAAGATGCTATCAAAAAGCGAATATGTTGGAGCCGATGCCGAAGTTATCGCTAACTCAATGACCGGCACGTTTGAATATGAGAAAGGTGATAAACGAGACGTGCCAGACTTCAACGTGTTCTTCCGTCACAACGCCACGTATCCGTATTACAGCGATGCGATTTGGTATCTGACTCAAATGCGCCGTTGGGGACAAATCTCAAGCGAGAAATCCGATGATTGGTACATGGATGTGGCAAAAGAGGTTTACCGTCCAGATATCTACCAACAAGCAGCTCAAGCGCTAATTGAAGATGGTGTGTTGAGCAAAAAAGACTTCCCAGATTTCAGCGCTGAAGATGGTTTCCGTGCGCCACAAACACACTTTATCGACAACATCGTTTATGACGGTCGCGAGCCAAATAAATATCTAGAGAAGTTCTCTATCGGGCTTAAAGGAAAAGACAAAGTTTAGGATGAGCAGTCCCACAAAAAATACAGCGGGCAGGTGAGTCTGCCCGCAATAACAAGGATGTAAATTTCTTAGGAGTGAGTATGTCTAGTAATGTCATTTCCCTTTTTCCTGCTAAGCAGGTAGTGAACCGAAGTCGACTGGTGCTTTTGCCCGTCGTTGGCTTGCTGATCTTTTTGGCAATGTGGCACTTAGCGGCGAGAGAGGTGCAAACTTCATTAGGCACGCTACCGGGACCTGTGCAAACTTTTCAGCAGTTCAGTAACCTTGTCGATGACCATTGGCAAGAGCGAGAAAAAGAACAAGCGTTTATCGAGCGTCAGGAAAAACGTAATGCTGCGAAGTTAGCCAAGAATCCGGACGCGGAAGTGAAGATTCGTCCTTACACAGGTAAGCCGACGTTCTTCGATCAAATCGTAACAAGCTTAGTAACTGTGACCGCGGGCTTTCTATTGGCGACGGTTATTGCGATTCCGCTCGGTATCGTGCTTGGTTTGAATCAAGGGCTGTATCAAGCGTTCAACCCAATCATTCAATTGCTCAAGCCGGTATCACCTTTGGCAT
Source organism: Vibrio alfacsensis (assembly GCF_003544875.1). Classification (NCBI taxonomy): domain Bacteria; kingdom Pseudomonadati; phylum Pseudomonadota; class Gammaproteobacteria; order Vibrionales; family Vibrionaceae; genus Vibrio; species Vibrio alfacsensis. Next base: position 952,589 of record NZ_CP032094.1, on the reverse strand, counting down.
GGCTGCCTATCGTCACCATGGTGGTGAGTGCCACTTATGTGAGTGATGACCCGATGTTTGCTAAGTCATTCATCAACTCTCTGATCACTGTGGCGCTGTGTAGCTTGTGGCCAACGCTGATTAACACCGCAGTGGGTGTGACGAGCGTCGATAAAGACTTAATCAACGTGAGCAAAGTGCTCCAACTTTCGTGGTGGCAGCACATTTGCACCATCGTTTTACCTTCTGCCATTCCAATGATTTTCACTGGTTTACGTCTCTCTTTAGGTATCGCTTGGATGGTGTTGATTGCGGCAGAAATGCTCGCGCAAAATCCTGGATTAGGCAAGTTCGTTTGGGATGAATTCCAAAACGGCAGCTCAGCATCATTGGGTCGCATCATGGTGGCAGTCATCACCATCGGTTTTATCGGTTTGCTGCTCGATAGAGGCATGCTGCAACTTCAAAAGTGGTTGTCTTGGAATAAACAACAAGCGTTGAGATAAGGGAAAAGATCATGGAAAAAGCATTATTAGATCTAACGCGTTTAGGGATGCGATTCCCAACGCCAGATGGTGAGTTCATCGCGCTAAAGAACGTCGATTTACAAATCAATAAAGGCGAGTTTGTATCGCTGATTGGCCACTCTGGCTGCGGTAAATCAACGGTATTGAACTTAGTTGCGGGTCTGCACATGCCAACAGACGGCGGCGTGATCGTCGATGGACGAGAAGTAGCTGGACCGGGACCTGACCGCGCAGTGGTGTTCCAAAACCATTCATTATTGCCTTGGCTCACTGTGTATCAAAACGTTGAGCTTGCAGTAAAACAAATTGCCGGAAAAAAGGGCAAAGCGTGGATTCAGGAACAAGTGAATCACTACTTGGAGTTGATTCAAATGCAGCATGCCGCGCACAAAAAGCCGGATGAAATCTCGGGCGGTATGAAGCAGCGAGTCGGCATCGCGAGAGCACTGGCACTTCAACCAAAGGTTTTGCTGATGGATGAACCATTTGGCGCGTTGGATGCGTTAACACGTGCGCATTTGCAGGATGCACTGATGAAGATCCAAGCCGAGCTAAATAACACCGTCATCATGATTACCCACGATGTGGATGAAGCGGTGCTGCTATCCGACAAAATCGTGATGATGACTAACGGACCGGCAGCAACCATTGGTGAAGTGTTAGAAGTGAATCTACCGCGTCCTCGCGAGCGTGTCGCACTGGCAGATGATGCGCAGTATCAGAAGTGTCGACAAGCGGTGTTGAAGTTCCTTTACGAGAAGCAATCCAAAATCGAGATTCCTGCTTCGAAAGAAGACAAACCTAAAACCGAAGCGCAAACGGCATAAGGAGGCAGCGATGAACAGTCCTTTAACGATTCCAGTAAAGAACGCATTGAGCCACATCGTTGTGGTAGGCAACGGTATGGTCGGGCAACACCTCGCCGAGCAATTAGTGCAGAAAAACGCGCATTTGGAGCACCGAATTACCGTGATTGGTGCAGAGCGTTTTATCGCGTATGACCGTGTACAGTTGTCCTCTTTATTTGCGGGTAAGTCTCATGATGATTTGATGCTGAGTAACCAAGAATGGTACGACATGCATGGCATCCAACTCGTACTTGGCAGCCAAGTAACAGGCATCGACAGAGAGCAAAAGCTCATTCTGCTTGATGGTGAAGATGTGCTGGGTTACGACGAACTTGTGCTCGCGACCGGTTCGTACCCATTTGTGCCGCCAATTGAAGGTAAAGACCGCGACAACGTGTTTGTCTACCGCACGCTTGATGATCTTTCACAAATCAAAAAGGCATGTGAAGGCGCAAGAACAGGCGCAGTGATTGGCGGCGGCTTGTTGGGTTTAGAAGCGGCAAACGCACTCAAACTATTGGGGGTAGAAACTCACGTCATTGAATTTGCTCCCCGCCTGATGCCAGTGCAGTTAGATGATGGTGCTGGCTTAGTGCTAAAAGAGAAGATTGAAGCGCTAGGGCTAACCGTTCACACCTCAACGGGTACGGAACGAATCTGCGATGGTGAAACGGCTAAGCATCGTATGGTGTTTAAAGACAAAGATCCTCTCGAAGTGGATGTGATTGTCTTTTCCGCAGGCATTCGCCCTCAAGATGAGTTGGCAAGGCTGGCTGAGCTAGAAGTCGGCGAGCGAGGCGGCATTGTGATTAACAATCAATGCCAAACCAGCGATGAGAATATTTACGCGATTGGCGAATGTGCCCTTTGGGAGCAGAAGATCTTTGGTTTAGTCGCTCCCGGTTACACCATGGCGAGAACCACTGCCGATGTCTTGACTGGGATGCCGAGCGATGGTTTTAAAGGTGCAGACATGAGCACCAAACTTAAGCTACTTGGGGTGGATGTGGCGTCTATCGGCGATGCACAAATGCAAACCGAAGGCGCTCAAGAAATGGTGTTGCAAGATGCGGTTGCCGGCATCTACAAAAAGCTGGTGGTAGATGCGAGTGGTACCCAATTGCTTGGTGCGATTCTCGTTGGTGACAACAGTGACTACGATGCGCTTTTGCAGTGTTATTTGAACAAAACGGTCCTGCCAGACCACGCGGCGAACCTGCTGTTTGATACCGGAATGCTTGATGGAGAGATGCCAGACAGCGCCATCATCTGTTCTTGTCACAACGTCACAAAAGGCGACTTAGTTGCCGAGATTCAAGCTGGCACCACCAACCTGACGGACCTTAAAGCCAACACCAAAGCCGGTACTGGCTGTGGTGGCTGTAGCAATATGGTGAAGTCGGTATTGGATACTCAATTGGCAGCCATGGGGGTAGAGGTTAACAATCACCTTTGTGAGCACTTTGAGCTCAGTCGACAAGAGATGTTCCATATTTGCCAAGTGGAACAAATCAAAGACTTCAACACCTTAATTGCACTGCATGGCAAAGGGCATGGGTGTGATATTTGTAAGCCGACAGCGGCATCTGTGTTTGCTTCTTTGTGGAATGAACACATCATGGAGCCGCAGCATCAGTCTCTGCAAGATTCTAACGATGCCTTTATGGCAAACCTACAAAAAGATGGCTCTTACTCGATTGTGCCTCGTGTTCCGGGTGGCGAAATCACACCAGATAAACTCATCGTGCTAGGCGAAGTCGCTCAGCAATACGATCTATATACCAAGATCACTGGCGGTCAGCGCGTGGATTTATTTGGTGCGCAGTTAGAGCAACTTCCTGAAATTTGGCAAACCTTAATTAATGCCGGTTTTGAAACAGGGCACGCCTACGGCAAATCGGTACGCACTGTGAAATCTTGCGTCGGTTCTACTTGGTGTCGTTATGGTGTTGATGATTCGGTTGGATTAGCCATTGAGTTGGAGAACCGTTACAAAGGATTGCGAGCGCCCCATAAGCTTAAGTTTGCCGTATCGGGATGTACTCGCGAGTGTGCAGAAGCGCAAAGTAAAGACATTGGGGTGATCGCCACTGAAAACGGCTGGAACTTATATGTGTGTGGTAATGGCGGCATGAGACCAAGACACGCGGATTTATTTGCATCCGACTTATCCAAATCAGAGTTGATCACCATGATCGACAGAGTATTGATGTTCTACGTCAGCACTGCAGATCGCTTGCAGCGCACGTCGGTGTGGATGGAGAGCATGGAGGGGGGCTTAGACTACCTTAAGCAAGTGATTTTGGATGACTCTCTCAACCTATGTGATTCATTGGATGAGCAAATGGCACGAGTCGTAGATACCTATCAATGTGAGTGGAAGAGTACGCTGGATAATCCTCAAAAACTGCAACGCTTCCGTCCTTTTTTGAACAGTACGTCGGGCAGCAAAGTCTTGCCTTACCAACGTGTGCGCGGTCAGCGTATTCCAGTGAAACAGGAGGTGTAAATGGCAGCTTTAACCAAAGTGAAATTGTGTCAGCTTGATGACTTAATGCCGTTCATCGGTGCCACGGTGTTGATTGAAGGCGAGCATGTCGCGTTATTCTACATTCCAGATAGCGGTGTTTACGCCGTTCAAGATTGGGACCCAATTGGTAAGGCTTATGTAATGAGTCGAGGGATTGTCGGTGATATTGTTGGTGAGATGTGTGTTGCGTCACCGCTATACAAACAACATTTCAGTTTAAAGAGTGGGCAATGTTTGGAAGACGAAGCGTACTGTCTAAAAACGTGGCAAGTAACGGTCAACGATAATCAGGTTTGTTATTTAGTCGAAGAATGAGCCCCGAGTATTGCGAGATTGCTTGGGATAAGTAAATTCTTGGTGTAAGAGATAAGCGAATCAAGCTCCAGAGACTGCAAAGTAAGGCTCTGGAGCTTTTTACTATTTGGAAGGATGCACTTGTAGTTCGGTATAGCCAGTCGAGTCGTCCATCGTTCTAGTAAACTCAAGATCTGAGTAGGAGTGAATGATCAACTCAGCCGTAGTATCTATGATGGTGCCATCCAGTAAATGTCCACCCCAGACTCGTCCCTCACGATCAGACACCGAGATATGAACGTGTTGATGCTCAGGCGTTAGGGTTCCCATTACAGAGACGATTTCAAATGCTTCTTGCTTAATTAATGTACTCTGCGCACCAGCCAAGCGAAGTGTGAGGTCAGACACACAGCCAACGCATGAAGCAATCGAGCCTGCTTTGATACCATGCTGCTCGACCAATTTCGCTAGGCTCAACTTTAAGTCCATGCCTTTGGTAAGACGTACTGCTATCACTTCAATCGGCATGTTATTTCCTAATCAAAACCAGCAAGCATGATAAGGCGATATCCAAATCTTCAAAGCGTTTTGCTTTACCTAGCACACGCATGCCTTGCATGTTTGTAAGGATAAATCTTGCGAGTTGCTCAGGCTTGAGCGTTTTCGGAATCAGTGTTTCTTTTTGAGCGGTTTTGACGGCCTCAGTGATGATGCCGATCAGGTGGTCAAACAAGAAGTGTCCTTTGCGCAACACATCATCATCTTCGCCAGCATGTTCAACCAGCGCGTTTTGGATGAAACAACCGTAACTGCGTTTGCGTTGAAGTGTCGCGAACGATCGCAAAAAACGCTCAAGTTGTGGCAGCGAAGCTCCGTCTTTATCAAGCGCATCAATTGCTGGAAGCGACACTGTTTTTAAATAGGCGTTGAGCGCTTCGTAATAAAGTTGCTGTTTATCACCGTAAGTATTGTAAAGACTGAAACGGTTGATGTTCATTGCATCAGTGAGATCCGAGATGGAAGTATTAGAAAACCCTTTGCGCCAGAATAGATCCATAGCAACAAGAAGTTTTTCATCACGGTCGAAGTTGGCTTTTCTCGCCATAAATTACCTGCCTGGATCTGTTTTGTATTGATTGAGTATATGGAAGTGCTAGCAGCGTCAATTCCCAAATGGTCAATATGCGCTAAAACAATTCCAAGTTCATATGAACCCACAGACGACATCTAAATATTGGTACGGCAAACAGACCCAAAGCCGATAAAAATTTAGCAGTGAAGTTCTTGACTGATCGTTTATAAACTTACTACAGTATAACCTAACCATTCAGTTAGAAAAAGACAAAAGGATGTGTAATGAAGCTCTATGAAACAGCAATAACGCCAAGTTGTAAGCGAGTTGGCATTTTTCTTAAGGAAATAGGTGGCGATGTCGATCGAATTTCGTTAAATGTGCGAGAGGGCGATAATCTATCGGAGGCGTTTAAATCGAAAAGCGTGAACGGCAAAGTGCCTCTACTGGAACTGGATAATGGTACGACGATCTGTGAAAGCGTGGCGATTTGTCGCTACCTAGATGAAGCGTTTGAAAATGATCTGGCTCTGTTTGGTAACGGAGCACTGGAAATAGCTCAAGTAGAAATGTGGCATCGCATCGTGGAGTTTCAAGGGCTGTATACGGCATTTCAAGCACTAAGAAATATCACTGCCATTTATCAAGATCGTGAAAATTGCGTCTCTGCGTGGGGTGAAGAATCCAAGGCGCGGGTCGAGATGTTTTTGCCTACTTTGGATAAGCGTTTGGGTGAGAGTGAATATATTGCCGCAGACCGATTTACCATTGTTGATATCACTGGGCACATCTTTGTCGCTTTTGCAATCAACGGCCTGAAATTGGATGTGCTAGAGAACTACCCAAATATCGCTCGTTGGTTCAAATTGGTCTCGGCGAGAGAGGCGTTTAGCTATTGAGAATAGGCAAGTAGCGAGCGATAAATCGTTGGTTGCTTGCATTCTTTAGTACAGTTTAACTTATATATTGAAATCCGATAACGCATGACACTTTCTCTTTTTTGTTTATTAACCTATAATTAGGTTTACAAGTTAATCAACCTCAAGCGACTTTAAAGACGTTTTAGAGTGCTGCACTCTTAGTCGGTAAACGTCCCAATCATCGTTGGCTTTGATAGAAATGAAAGCCACCCAATGACAAGGAGAGGTTATGCGAGTGAAAAGTCATACCATTAATGGCGTACTATCTGTGTTGCTCTTTGCTGCTGTGTGCGGTTTGATCGCCATGTATGAGAGTTATAGCCAGCAGCATCAACAAATTGAAATGCTTCGTGGGCAGTTAATCGAAAAAGAAAGCCAGATTGTTGTATCGAATGAAGCACTCTCGTACCGGCGTTATCAGCATCAGTTATTAGTTGAAGATTATGATCGATTTAGAAGTCAGCAGTCATCAAACAGCATGATTCGATAGTTCTGGTATCATTAACAATGCGCTGCGTAATCAGTGTCTGGATAGGTGAAAGGAACACGGCTCAAAGATGAATACGATAGATATCAAACTTGAACGTCCTCGCGTTGAATTTCTGTTCGCCAAATATAAAGAGCAGATAGGGGATGATTACCCTGGTTATCGTAATCATGTTTATCGCGCCATTACCTATGCGATGCATTTTCTCGATAACGATGAGCAATTTGAACAGCTTGTCGAGACTGCGTTTGTCTATCATGACATTGGCTTATGGACTGACCATCAACTGGCGTACCTTGAGCCATCAGAAGCAACCGCGCTTGCTGATAACGACCATTTCCAATGGGGGCTTGATCAAGACGCACTTCGTGGAGCGATACATTGGCATCATAAAATTACGCCTTATAAAGGACCTCACCAAAAAGTGATTGAAGCTTGTCGAAAAGCCGACTGGATTGATGCATCTAAAGGAAAAGTACGTAAGGGGCTAAGTAAGGAAATGATTAAGCAAGTAGAGGCGGCATTTCCAAATTTAGGTTTTCATGACACCTTATTGCGGCTCGCGAAAGATTACGGTGGGTCAACCCTTGTTGGTGGGGTAAAAGTGACGCTTGGAATCGTCAAATGGTGAAATAAAAATGAAAATGGCCAACGTTACAATATGTTGGCCATTGTTTTGTGAATGATATTGTGAATCATATACCCAAGCATCTTAAGGTTACTTGGGTATAGAGTGAAAAATGGCTTAGAGTGAAAGCATTAAGGCGTGATGTGGCTATAGGTGACAGATTTAATCACTCCTGCATCAGTTTTATTTACGTCATTGATCTGCCCTTGGAAGTAATACGGAGTCAGCGTTGGTTGGTTAGCGTCCTTGATCGCGTAATACAGAGTGACCGGTGTTTTATTGAGTGAGCCAGATGCAATCGTTCCGACCAGAGCATGCTCAAATTGGTGGTAACCATTTCCCCAGTGAAATGCTTTGGTTGTTTTCGGGTTAAGCCCAACTCCGCCATATTGATGGTCGACCCAAACATCCATAAAAGTACGAGTCGTATAGGGCAATATGTCCCCAATTTGGCCAGTCTTCATTGCGAGTGTCATTGCCGCTTGGTCTAACTCCGCCCATTCCCAAGAGGAGCTTCTATTCTTATTTGGTCTGCTCTGCCATCCTGGGATCGTGCCCCCTTGCCATTGAGTCTGCAATGTTGAACTGAAAAATGGGCTTACTTGTGCAAATGGGACTTCATATTTCGCTCGTTCCAAGGTGATCTTCATGCCTTGTTCTGCAAACGACTGCCAGTCTTGATTGTTAAGTAATTTGGCTGTCAGGTAGGTCATCCAATAAGCTTTGATCGTGTGTCCGAAATCATTATGCTTCGCATTGGGCTGCATCACGGCTTTATGGTGAATGGCGCCGTAGAATCGTTGCTCAGACTCCGAATGATAATGCTCAACTAATACCTTGGTTAACCAATTTAAATCCGCTAACCATTGCGTTTTGTGTGGTTCCGGCAATAATGGGGCGACTAACAATAAGTACCCGTTGATTTGGTCTAACTGGGCGACGAGTTCGTGTTGCTTGGCACTTTGTTCATCACCATCCTCAAGCACCCATGCAAGTCCTACTTCGTCATCAATTTTGTAATGTTCAAAAATAAAGCGCTGTTGTTCAATCAGCGCATTTTCAACGACTGGATCGCGAGTGAGGTAGTAGTACATCGCCAAGCCTACTAGTGCGTAAGCTTGGTCTTGCGATGTACGCTGCGTCCATTTAAGTCCCGGATTGCCCTGCTTTGTGAATGAGACAAATCCACCGTGTTCGGTATCACGTAGGTGTTCGATAAGGTAATACGCGCCTTGCTTAGCCAGTTCTAATGCTTTGGGATCGCCGGTTAAATGAAACAGCACACCATAGGCGTAGGTTTGGCGAGACTTCATGCGTGTATATTCATGGTCGAAGTGTGGCGTAATCCAACTGTGATTAAGTTCAGGACAAACATTATTTACGTCAAGCAAACTGCCATCATCACATCGAAAAGTCGGAAAGTTCCCAATAGGTACACCAAGGGCTTGTGTTTGCATCCAGTAGGGTGCCAATCCGCTTGAAGCATGAGTTAGCCAATCCTCAGTGGTAGGAAAGCGAGCCTCTTGCTCAGCGAATGATGGAGAGGCAAAACACACAGACAAAGAACAAGCCAGCAGTAATGAACGAGCGGACAGGTGCATATGATAATCCATAAAAATTAAAGGGTTACTATATCGCGTTGTTATATGTACATACTGTGGAATCGGTTGGCTTTTTGTTGAGAGGGTAAGCAAAGTCACGTGAAATTTAAAACTAGGGTTGTGAGCTAGAATGGAACATAGATACAAAATGGGTGTAATTGCAAGCATCATTGTGAAGTTTGTCAGCACGCGACCAAGTATTCAAATAAAGTGATAGAAAAGTTAAGTAACTTATTGAATATATGCCGATATGTACTATTTTAATATCGTGATTTGATAAAGGTTATGTTTAGTTACCGCGTGTCGTGGTACATCGTCGAATACTGTGTTGGATATAACCAAAAGGATAAGCAGTTGAATAATTCAAATGAACACTTAGAGAAAATACTGTCAAAAGCGTTTACGGCTTCTCTGATCCGATTCTCGGTTATTACGTTTATTGTGATTGTGTGTTGTTGGGCGTTTTTACCATTTCTTCCAATCTTACTTTGGGCTTTGGTGCTAGCCATTGCGCTTTACCCTCTCAGTGAATTTATTCAAGCTAAATTGGGATGGACATCGGCGCGTTCAGCAACCGTGATTGCGCTTGTAGGGGTATTAATATTAGGTACACCAACCGCAATGGTCGGTAACTCTTTAGCTTCTAAAACACTTGGAGCATTTAATGCTTACCAAGAGGGAACGTTAGTCATCAATGCGCCGACGCAGAATGTCAAAGAGTGGCCCGTTGTGGGGGAAAAGTTGCATGCTGTGTGGTTTGAAGCTTCGAATGATCTTCCACAGTTTATTGAAAAACGTCAACCTCAAGTAAAAGGAGCGTTAAATTGGTTTGTCGATGCGGCAAGTGGTGCGGCAAAGAACGTATTTTTGTTGATTGGTGCCATTATTATTGCAGGTATCATGCTGGCATGGGCGGAACCTGCGGCTAAATCCATTAGGAAAATCTTCATCAGCTTCTCGGATGAAGCCAAAGGCCCAGAGCTTCACGAGTTAACCACCGCCACCATCAGACAAGTGGCAGTGGGTATTATTGGCATTGCCTTTTTAACCGCAATGGTATTTGGTGCTGTTGTTGCCTTATCTGGTGTGCCAGCTGCGGCGTTATTTACCGTTGTAGCACTGATATTTGCGATTGTTCAATTGCCCGTTACCATCATCGCGTTAGTTGCAGTTGGCCTGTTATGGTCAGGCGATAGTGGGACTGTTCACAATGTCATTTTTACTGTCTTGCTGATTGTCGCGAGTTTAGTTGATAACGTTCTAAAGCCAATGATCTTAGGTCGAGGATTAGAAGTGCCAATGCCAATCGTCCTTATCGGTGCCATTGGTGGTATGATGTCGGGCGGTATTTTGGGGATGTTTATTGGTGCTGCGTTCTTGGCAGCGGGATACCAAGTATTCATGAAATGGGTAGACGCAGAGACGCAAGAAGTCGCTCAAGTTATTGAAAATAGTGAATCAAAACGGACAAAACCTAGCAAGCATAATTAAATAGATTTAATTCTTAAAAGAGGCGTTGTTGATCAAATCAAGTGAAGAACCGATCTTGCCTACGCTCTTTTACCACTAGCTTCGAATAGGCATACCTAGTCCTATGACCTTATTCATGGCTTTGACGTTGGCCAACGCTTCACCGACTTGAGCATTGTAGTTTCTTAAGCTTAATTGACCACTGGTTAGCCCTTTGTATCGAGACATTGCTGTTTCAGATAAAGAACGGTCGTGATAACCAGAGTTAATTTTCCATTGAGCCAACGTATCACTTTTTACGGCTTTTACCGCTTCATTTCTTGGGTGTCCATCGTCCCAGAAGCCAGCATTTTTACGTGGTGGTATTAATGGAGTAATGCCTTTTCGTTGCAACACTTTGTGGCATTCCTTCGTATCGTATGCACCATCACCAGAGACTGAGATTATTTTCCTTTGTAATGGATTGATCAGCGTCGGGAGTACCTCACTATCGCCGACATTAACCAAGCTTACTTCGGCACTGATGACTTCATGTGTATCTACATCGACAGCAAGATGCAGTTTGCGCCATGTTCTACGCTTTTCATTGCCGTGCTTATTGACTTTCCATTCTCCCTCTCCAAAGACTTTAAGGCCTGTAGAGTCAATGGCAATATGACGGATGCTACCTCTAGACTTGTTGCGATACTGGATCTGTACTGTCTTTGATTGTTTGCTGATGCATGTGTAATCAGGCGAAGTCAGCGGAACATCCATCAGTTTAAAAATGGAATCGATGAAACCTTGAAGAGCGCGAAGCGGAAGAGAGAAAATGCCTTTTATCATGAGGGTAGTTTCGATAGCCGTAACGGAGTATTGAAAACCTCGGCCTCGTTTCCCGTGATGCGTCGTGCATTTCCACGCTTTAACGGCTGAGTCGTCAATCCAAAAAGTCACGTTGCCACGCTGACATAGTGCGCGGTTGTACTTGCTCCAGTTTGTGATTTTAGCTTTCGATTTGCCCATTTTTTTGCTCGTTCAATCATTGATATGAGATCAGATCGCAACTATCTAAAAAGGTTCAATTCGATTTGAGCAACAACGCCGAAGAAAGGTATCAAAGAACCATTTACCTTAATGATAGGCCGTACGATGTGTTCGATATTGGAGAGGGTAAGTGCTCGATCGTGATTGTCACAGATATACAGGAATACGTTCTAAATAATGGAGGCAAACATTTTAATCAAAGAACGATCATCGTTGAGGTGTCTAAGTTGCTGAATAATGAGTCGTTAGAGATACTGACGATTGAAAAGATGCTGATGGAAGACTTACGTCTGTTGTTTGACGTATTTTGGTTAGATGATGTAGAGGTTAGTTCTGAAGTTGATAGTATCAATATCAGTGAGGTTCAAAATGTAGTAAGAGCCCGAAATCATTTTCGAGCCCTATTGAGTTTTAGACAAAAAGTTTAGAATGAAGAAGTACAACCTGTCTGCACATAGGCCTCTGTGATAGCGTTCTAAGTTTATGCTACGTAATAGTAACCATTTTTGCCTTGGCGCTTAGCGATGTACATATGACTATCGGAAATCGCAATGCTTTCATCGAGAGTCTTGCTGCTACCCGCTGACCACTTACTGATCCCAATGCTTGCGGTGACATGGCATTCGTGACCATTAATGACCATTGGTTTGGCTAACGTATCAATGATTCTTTGGGCGATCGGCTTACAGTGGCTAGTGCTTCGGATTCCGACAACAAATTCATCGCCGGATATGCGCGATACCAAATCTTGTGATGAAGTGCACAATTTGAGGCGCTTCGCGACGATGCGGAGAAGTTCATCACCTATAGCGTGGCCAAATTGGTCATTTACCGCCTTAAAACCGTCTAAGTCGATGAAGAAGATGAATAGCGAATGAGCTTGTTCATGCCAGTTTTGTAAAATACGCATCGCTTTAGAACGATTAGCTAACCCAGTCAGAGGGTCGTGGTTTGCTTCAAAATTTAACCGTTTGAGCTCCATACCTAATGACAAATCGGTTAAGCTGATGACAAACGCTTCAACGTAACCATCTAACCCTTTAAGCACACTTGCTTTCATCTCATAAGCGCGCCAACATTGCGTTCGGTGTTCAATTTGCACCTTGTAAACAATAAAACCATTCTTGATGAGATCTCTTGTTTCTTTCTTGGAGAAGAGGAGAGGGTTCTTTAAAGACAAGTCTGTAATATGGTGTAATTCACCGAACCAATTCATAGCCGCGGCATTTTGTGTCGTAACATTTAAACGTCTATCCAGTACGAGAATACCGTCTTGATTTTGGTCGAACATTAACTCTAGCAATTTTCGGCGCTGCTCAGCGATCAATTGAGCGGTGACATTGTGGAATTGAAGTAGGGACTGGTTTTCTTCTTCCATTGGATGACAACTGATGCTGTATCGTTTACCGTCTAGGCGTGTTTTGACCTCAATAGAATCTAATCGTTGGTGTTGTTCAATGGCGCACAGTACTGTTTCTATCGCAGACTTCGATTCAAAAAGGCTCTCCATAACGCAGCGTATATCAAGTAACGGGGCGTTATTTACACTAAAAATTTCATTTGTAGCGACAGGGTTGCAATAGTTTACCTTACCGTCTGGCGAGGCTACTACAACACCACGCGTCATAACATCCAATGCGCCATGAATGTATCGGTTTTTCTGTTCTACTTGTAGCAGTGCACTTTGCAATTGATGTTCTCGAACGACGAGATTTTCAATCATTTCATTGAAGCAAGCGGTCAGTTTTCCGATTTCATCATCGTGTGTGATTGGAATTGATCGTTTAGTAATGCCCTCCATACTCATTTGTTCCATTGAGAAATGTAAGGCCGATAGGGGCTTAACGATGACACTGTGTAGGTGGCGGGCAAAAAACCATGACAATAGTGAAATAACAAACGTTAGTGCGGCGAGTGAAAGCAACAATTGTTGCTCTTTTTTATAAAGGTTTTCTTGAGATTCCCAAAGGACGAGTTGGCCCAGGAGGTCACCAGTAGAGAAAATTTCGGCAATTTTAGTGTGGTAGCGCACACCATCACAATCTACTGTCTCATTTACCCATTGGCAGTGAGTCGGAAGTTGATGAATATGGGCGATACTTTCTCCGTGAAAATTGACGACTTTTGCGGCAATAATGTCCGGATCAAAGGTAAGGTTGATTAACTGTTCTTTTGCAGTGATCGGATCGTCGAACATCAACGCGGCTTGTAATGTTGTGGCAACGCCTTGTGAAAGAATTGAGATTCTTTCGTCTTGAGCTTCTCTTTGGGATTGGATTACAAAGTGGATTGCAGGTGCACCAATAAGGCCGACGATCATCATGACCATAAGCCAAGTCGGCAATATCATTTTGTAACGTAAAGGAAGGTGAGCAAATCGTTTGAAAATCATCTCTCATCCTCTTTCACAAGCTCTGACACTTCGAGCAGTTGAGATCGTAATTGCACTTGTGTTTGCTTAACATGCTTACGTGAAATCAGAGGTCGAATTCGATTGCGTACTTTGATGAATGCAATCATGCCACCTTTGTCGATAAAGGCTTTCCCATTCCCTACCAATAATGCGTGAGGAAATTGTGTTTTTAGCAAAGATATTTTTGATTCATTATGGTCCTCCACATACAGTATATGGCAGACATTGGGGTTTTGTTCTTCACTCAAATTATAAAAATGTGCGATGTCAGGTTTCAGCTCAACGACATTTTTCAACCTTGCGCTGACTTTGCCAGCTTCAAGTACACAGTACTCCAGATGTTCTGCATGAACGGACGTTTTCTGCCAGTCGGCTAATAGCGCGAAGCGGAACAGGTAAACCGCTTTAAGGTCAACATCATCAACTTTGGCGATAGCAAGCGATGTGTATAAACAAAGGCATATCATCGCTCCCCATTTTACCGAGAATAAATAAAATTGACTGCGGCTTATCATTATTACTCCGACCAATTAACCGAGGCGTAATTCCACTCTACGCTCAACCAATATTGCGTACCATTATTATATGGTCTTAGGTTATCTGGGTATTCTTTTGATTGGTCTGCGCCCAAGTTTTCTGCTGATGCGGTAATTCGAGGTGCATACTTAGCGAATTGCCAGCTCAGCGACGCATCAAAGCTCAATACTTTTGGCCAAATATAGCTTGGGTCATCAAGGAAATCTTCGTGAAGTGTCGACTCCGAGACATAGTGCATGGTACTACTAACCCACCATTGTGGCGTGATGTCCCACATTACTTGTGCGTTTACAAAATGATTTGGCTGATTTTCAAGTTGACGCTTAACCGCGTTGTTCGAGCTGCAAATTGCGCCTTCGCAATGACCAACGATACGTTTGTAGCTGTAATTCGCATTCAACTGTAATTGGTCTAAAGGTTGCCATTTTAATGCGACTTCTCCTCCCATTGTTTCTGACCAAAGTGGATCAATGTACTCCGAGATGTATTGCTCGATGTAAGTACCAACGGTTCCAGGAGATGAGTTACCGGTAATAATCCAGCCTTGGGCACTCACATTTTTTGCTGCGCGGATATTGTCATGCACACTATAGTAGCCACTTAGACTAAGTTGCATCGTATTATCATCCCAAACACGGTAGCCTAATTCATAGGTTTCAACCGTTTCTATATTGAGGTTTTCATTCCCTCTGTATAGGTAGCTCGCAATATAGTCATATTGATTACCAGCATCGTCAAATGCACCTGATTCAACATAGTAATTTTCTTGGAATGTAGTCTCTTGCTCTAACCTAGATGGAGTAACTACGGCGCGGCCCCAACCAGCCCATAAGCGTTGGTTATTCGACAGTTCATGGCTCACACGCACCTGAGGCTGTGGCTCAATTCCGTGAGTCAAATTGTTGTATTGCCAGCGATTACCAAGCGTGAGTTTGGTATCGTTAGAAATGTCAATATTCCAGTTGGCGTAAATACCATAACTTTGATTAAGGAAACTTGCCTCATCGGTCACTCTGACATAAGGCATTGAATAGCGCTCAGCAATACTATAGGTACCAAGTTTTTCCTTAATTATCCGCGCATTGCCACCGATACTGAGTTGTGTTCCCCATAAATCATTCATCGTGTAATGAGAATCTAGGTCTAAGCGCCAGAATTTAGCATCACGATCGGTTCCGTCATTTGAGCTATACGTTAACCAGAGTTTGTTATCCCAGCTGTCGCCGTTTTCTTTATCATAAATGTGTTGCAGCCCCGAGAAATACTCTTGCATCGTCATTTCGGTATCATACATCTCGGTATCTGGCTGACCCGGAAAGAGAAAGTGAGGATTGTATTTTAGCCACTGGTAATCTTCTCTAGAGCGAATACCACCAGCTTGAATACTTAATGTATGAGCAAACTTTTGGTAATCAAATCGAGCCCCAAAACGCTCAGTGTAAACATTGTAATCTTGAACGGGTTGCACTCTATCTTCTGTGCTGGTCCACGGCATGTGATCGACAAACTCAAAGTAGCCACTTAGATAGCCATAGTCACCTACCGCTGTAGAATCGTGGAGTTTGTACTCAGAGTAGTGATAGTTGCCCTCATTGATAGCGACCTTTCCATTGGGTGCGTTCTCTGCTTCAAAAGTAATAATATTTATAACACCATTGACCGCATTGCCGCCCCAAATCGTGCCAACAGGGCCGAGTACAACTTCTATCTGTTCAATGTTATCCATACTAACGGGAATAAGGTCCCAGTCGACACCGGAAAACATAGGATTGAACACACTGCGACCGTCTACCATAACCATTAGAGTATTGTTTAATGCTTGGTTTTGACCACGGGCGGTTACCCCCCAATCGTAGTTAGAATACTTGGCCACGTGTAAACCTGGTGCCAGTGCTAATGCATCAGCGACTGAGCGAGCACCAGAACGATTGATTTCTTTCGCTGTAATGACATAAACGGCCGCAGCAGTGTCAGCAAGGCTTTGAGCGGTGCGGGTTGCCGATATTACTTTAGTGTCAGTCAAAGACACGAGTGACATTTCGAGCAACGAATTAAGGCTCGATTCGGCATTAGTAAAAGGAGCGACCAATAAGGTTGGCGCAATGACAGCAGAAAAGGGTAAACGCATGTATTAATTCTCACCACTCACAGGTATACCATGCCAAAACTTTCTAGGTTATTTGCGAATGTACTGTTTTTAGACGCAAACAGTATATCATTCGTTCTTAAATCGACCATGAAGTAGAATGCCTTTTTGCGTTGCATATTTAATCTTCACGATAAGTAAATTATATGGTGCTGCTAGAAGCTCAAACGTTTGCTATAGTTGGTTTTTACATTCACAAACCAAGGATGGCATAGAATGAAGCTGGCGCAGTTAAATATCGCCCTTGCAAAATACCCCTTAGATGCACCAGAAATTAAAGAGTTTGTTGATAATCTTGACCTTGTTAATGGCATTGCAGAGAACAGTGATGGCTTTATCTGGCGGTTACAGGATGAATCGGGCGATGCAACCAGTATTCAGTTGTTCGATGACCCAAACATGATCGTTAATATGTCGGTGTGGGAGTCAGTTGATTCACTGAAAAACTTTATGTTTCGAACTCATCATCGCGACTTTATGCGAAGAAAAGGCGAGTGGTTCCATCGCCTTGCTGAAGATACTTACGTGCTTTGGTGGATTGAAGATGATCATATTCCTACATCGAAAGAAGCCTTAGCGCGCCTTAGTCACTTGAAGCAACATGGTGACACACCTTACGCATTCACCTTTAAAACCAATTTCACGGCATCAGAAGTGCAAGAGCTAAAAGAGTTGTAGGGATGCTATTTAAAAATGCCGCCTTAAAAAATAAGGCGGCATATTAGCGGTAAGTCTATATAAGATAAGACAATTAGATGATCAGCTTACCGGAGTATTCTGCGAAGCTCTTTTTATCCACTTTACCAACACTGGTTTCGCAATTTCGTCAACTAACATTACTTTCAGTAGTAGGGCTTCTCTGGCAAGAATGCCTTTGTTAATAAACTCTTTAGCGAAGCTGACCAGTTCTTTTTCGGTCACTTGCGTATCGGGTTTTAGCGTCACTAAAGCTAGCGGGACTTCGCCCCATTTGTTATGAGGCATGCCAATCACTGCGACTTCGGATACGGCTTGATGTTGGTGAAGAATATCTTCAAGTTCTAGTGAACTGACCCATTCGCCTGAGATCTTAATCATATCTTTCACGCGATCTGTGATTTTAATAAAGCCCTCGTTATCAATCGTGGCTACATCGCCAGTATGTAAATAACCGCCGCGCCAAAGCGCTTTTGAGTTCTTATTGTCTTTGTAGTAGCTCGGCGTTAACCATGGCGCACGAACCACAATCTCGCCGCTTGTTTCGCCATCGTGTGCGAGTTTTTGCATGTCTTCGTCGACAATGTGAGCTTCAACCAGTGCGACTTTTTTACCTGTTTTAGAGCGGTATTCCGCTTGTTGGTCGATATCGAGCTCTAACTGTTCTGGAGAGAGTTGAACGATAGAAAGAATTGGCCCACTTTCACTCATACCGTAACCAGCAAACACATCGATATTGCGTTCAAGTGCCGATTTACACAATGCTTTTGGCAGGGCAGCGCCGCCGATCACCACTTTCCAACCGGAAAAGTCGATGCTTTGAGATTTTGGTGAGCTTAGTAGCAAATGTAAAATAGTTGGCACGCAGTGAGAGAACGTCACTTTCTCTTGTTCAATCAAATTAAGCAGAACATCTGGTATGTACTTACCTGGGTAAACTTGTTTTACACCAAGCATCGTTGCCATATACGGAAGTCCCCAAGCATGAACATGGAACATCGGGGTGATTGGCATGTAGATATCGCCTTGGTGTAAACGTCCTTGAACTGAGTTTGTCCCGATGGTGCATAGAATACCCAGCGTGTGAAGAACCAATTGACGGTGAGTGAAGTAAACACCTTTCGGCAGGCCCGTTGTACCTGTGGTGTAAAAGGTCGTTGCAACGGTATTTTCATCAAAGTCTGGAAAGTTGAACTGCGCTTCTTCTTGTTCCAGAAGACGTTCATATTCACATTCTTCGTTGTCACGTAGCACCACATAACGAGTCACCGTGTCAATACGGCCTTTAATTTGGTCCAGAATCGGCAAAAATTCCTCGTGGATCAATACAATGTCGTCTTCTGCATGATCGATGGTGTAGAGGATCTGTTCAGGGGAAAGGCGCACGTTAATCATGTGCAGCTTTGCACCAATCATCGGGATCGCGAAGTAGCATTCCAAATAACGGTGAGAGTCGTAATCCATCACCGCGACAGTGTCACCTTTTTTAACGCCCATTTTTGTCAGAGCATTCGCAAACTGCTTCACACGATCATGAAACGTTTTGTAGGTGTGACGTCGATGATTGGCGTAAACAATTTCTTGTTCAGGGTTAAAAGCAACAGGTGAGAAAAGCAGATTCTTTATCAGTAGCTGATAGTTGGATGGATCATTAACGTATTGGTTCATGTTGGTTATTCGTTTATTTTGTGAATCTTCAAGCGCGCGTGACGTTAGGCGAGCTTATTAAAAGAACGCGAGAGGCGACAAAGCACGAGGCATCACGTGTTCTTATTGTTACAAATAGGATAGTGCTCAACCTGTACGTGGGTAAAGCTTTTCATCATAAAAGTGATAAGAAAGCAGTACATCTAAGATTGATTCTCGTGACTCAAATGGGCTTGCAAAGCGAAATGAAACATTATCTTTACACTAATACATAGGCGCTTGTTTTTAATCGAGTTACCAAATGGCTTTTCTTAACCCAAATACGGATGATTTGAGGTAGAGAGTGTTCCAGTTTTACTTTTGGCCCCTGTTAAGTGCCACTCATTGTTCTGAGAGCGTAAATTATGGATCCAATCACGCAAGGCTTAGTCGGTGCAACGCTGCCACAAGCGGTAGGGAAAAAACAGCATGTGCTGGTTGCTGGCGTTTTAGGCCTGCTTGCTGGCATGGCTCCAGATTTGGATGTATTCATCCGTTCATCGACGGATCCATTGCTTTTTTTAGAGTTCCATCGGCAATTTAGCCATTCACTCTTTTTCATTCCTATCGGTAGCCTCATTTGTGCGTTGGTCTTGCATCTCTTGTTCGCAAAAAAACGGGGGCTGTCTTTCAAACAAACCTGGTTTTATTGCGCGCTTGGTTATAGCACACATGGCTTGTTGGATGCGTGTACCAGTTATGGGACTCAACTGTTTTGGCCATTAAACGATGTTCGTTATGCATGGAATACAGTCTCAGTGGTTGATCCTGCATTCTCTCTGCCAATTTTGGTGCTTATCATCGGAGGAACGTTGATGCGAAACCCATGGCTGCCTCGGGTTGCATTAATGTGGGCATTGATCTATCTGGTGTTGGGGGCAATCCAGAGAGACAAGGCTGAATCCGCCGGTTGGCAGTTAGCGAAAGCACGTCAGCACTCGCCAGTTCGGTTAGAGGCAAAGCCCACGTTTGGTAATATCTTAGTTTGGAAAGTCATCTATGAAACGCAGGAGAATTACTATGTGGATGCGGTAAGAGTAGGAGCCGCCATCAAAACTTATTCAGGTGATACCATTCCAAAATTGGCGGTTGGAAGAGATTTTCCGTGGCTTGACCCTACGTCCCAACAAGCGAAAGATATCGAACGGTTTCGTCACTTCTCAAACGATTATCTAGCCCAAGATCCTAACCACAAACTTCGCATTATCGACGTCCGTTACTCGATGATCCCAAATCGGATTGATGCATTATGGAGCATCCAACTTTCGCCGAATGTGACGGAAGACACCCACGTTAAGTATGCCACGCATCGAGATAATAGCGCTCGAACCAGAAAAGCCTTTTGAAGATGCTCAGTGACGTTGATTAATCCTAGAATTTAATATGCAACGGAAGTTAAATAGAATATCAATGTTTGATGAGTTTTAAATGGAGAGTCATTTGTTGCCCATTTTATATTCACTGCACAATTGCCCTTATGCCATCCGAGCGAGATTTGCTGTGCTTAAGGCTCAGCAAAAAGTACTCATCCGCTCAGTTAAGCTCGATAACAAACCAAAAGAGATGTTAGACGCCTCGCCAAAGGGCAGTGTCCCGGTTTTAGTTTTCACTTCACAGGAGCAGCAAAACAGCCAAGACGAAAAGAAAACTCACGTACTGGAAGAAAGTCTCGAGATCATGATTTGGGTATTGTCGATAAATGACCCTGACAACCTATTGAGAGCGGATACCCCACAAGCGCTGCCAACCATGCTTACGATAATAGAAGAGTTTGAGAATCACTTTGTTCCAGCACTCAATGCCTTTGGGTGTGCCAAACGCTATCATGAAAAAAACGCTTGTGAACTTCGCAATGCGTGCGAAATTGAACTTTCCAAGCTCGAAGTAAAGCTAAATGAGCACGCGTTCTTGTTTTCGGCAGAGGAGAGTTTAGTCGACATCGCGCTTCTGCCATTTTTGCGTAAGTACGCTCGAATTGACAAACAGTGGTTTCGCAATAGCCCTTATCCTAAGTTAAAAGCGTGGTTGTAGTGGTCAACAATTTCCGGACAGTAAATTAGTTCTAATTTCTACTTCAGCTGGGGCGATACCACCATTGTATGAATGAGGTCGTTGCCAGTTGTAGTAATTCATCAGATAGAAGCTGATATCTTTCATCGCTTCATTTATGGATCTGTAGCCTGTCGAAGGGATCCATTCAGACTTTAGACTTCTGAATACACGCTCCATAGGAGCGTTATCCCAGCAGTTCCCACGTCGACTCATGCTCTGACTCATCTGGTAACGCCAGATATATTGTCTGAACTGTCGACTCCCATATTGACTACCTTGGTCAGAATGGAACATAACCCCATTAGGCTGTCCTCTCTGTTCATAAGCCATAGTTAGAGCTTTACTGGCTAAGACTGCATCTGGCTTTTCTGATAATGCCCAGCCAATGACTCGACGGCTATATAAGTCAATCACAACAGCAAGATAAGACCAGCGATTACCAGTCCAAATATAAGTGATGTCACCACACCAAACTTGGTTTGGATACTTTACATTGAACTCTCGACTTAAATGATTAGGGATATCTAGCCGTTCAGTTGCTGCTTTTTTATATTGGTGTGAGCTTGGTTGTTTACTCACGAGGCTCAGCTCTTTCATAAGTCCTCGCACCTTGAATCGGCCAATAGCAAAGCCACGCTCTCGCATCATAGAAACGAGGCTTCTGCTTCCAGCAGAGCCTCTACTCGATTTGAACAGTTGTGCCACTTCTACTCGGAGCATTGTTCGGTGTTTACAGGGTTGTTTTGCCTTTGTTTAAACTCATAGAATGTTGATTGAGCGACACCAAAGACTGAACAAAGAATGTCTATAGAATCATGCTCCCTTAATTGGTCAATCAGCGTGTACGTTCGAGTTCGTCCGACATTAAGAGAGCTGTGGCCTTTTTTAGAATAGACTTCTCTCGCTCCAAACGGCTAATGCGGGCTTCAAGCTCTTGAATTTTTTGCTGCTCAGGCGTCAATGCTTTAGAAATAGGAGTTATCCCGTTACGCTCAGATTTTAACTGCTCAACCCAACGGCGTAAGACAGTTTGTCCCACATCAACAGCTCTACTCGCTTCTAAAACAGTGTAATTTTGGTCAAGCACTAAGCTTGCAGCTTCTTGCTTGAACTCTGGACTAAATGTACGACGAACTCTGGTCATAAAACACCTCTCTTGGGGTGGTAACTGTACCACCTAAAATGGTGTCCGGCTTTATTAGACCACTACAGGTTGAACCGATATATCCAAAGCCCTCAGTTTTCCAAAGTAATGAAAAACTACAACTTGTGGTTAGATGAAAGAAAAGATCAATACTTTGGGGTGTGAGTTATTTTTGTGTTCGTAAGGCTTAGCGCCCGTTTATCCCAAATGTGCAACATTAGCTTACGGTCCTCTGGCGTCTGGTCGTATTGACCCTCACGCTTATCAAGCGCATCCTTTAACACTCACTCAGGGCATTATTTGCTTGTATTAAAGGCCGCGATTGATAACGGTAAGTTTTGTCAGCGCGTAAAGTTGAATGGTAGGTCGTATGAATAAAATTGTTATGTTGGTGATGGGGCTACTATTTACGAGCCGATTGTTTGCCAGCATTGTCCCACATGCTAGTCAACTTGAGCACGATGCACCAATTCTCATTCGTTCTATTCTGATCGTTGGTGTTGCAGGGGTTGTTATCTGGAAAGTGTGCCAGTATTTTCAGAAAAACAAATCCTCTGATTAAGGTAGCGTTAAGTTGACACACTGCTATTGATTAGAAGCTCAAACCCAACAACTTGAGCGCTTGTTCACATTGTTCTGAGTCACTGAACTGGATGGCAGACATTCCGACAGATTGTGCGCCCTCAACGTTGTAGGGCATGTCGTCAATAAACACAGTTTCTGAAGCAAAAAGATCAAAGCTGTTTAACAAGGTTTGATATATTTCTGGCTGAGGTTTTAATAGTCCAACTTCCGCAGATACGGTTGCACCATCAAATAATGGCCAAAATTCATAAGTTGACTTCAAATAGGATACGATTTCATGAACGTTGTCTGTTAGCGCGTAAACATTGTAGCCAGCAGTTTTAATACGTTGAATCAACTCAATGGTACCGAAAATCAAAATTTGCGATTGTTTGACATAATAAAACAGCTTTTCGCATTCTAACTCTGATAATCCTAGCTCTTTTTGGTATTGAGATTTCGCTTCGTACTCCGTGATAAAGCCTTTGTTAAGCGCGAGCCAAGTTTCAGAATGAAAAATTGCTTTAGCCCGTTGTTCAGGTGACTCGCTATCCCCAAAGCTTAGTTTGATGATTTCTAGTGGAGCCCATCGAACGATAACGTTACCTACATCGAAAACGACATTTTAATTTTATTTTTTCCATTTCGTTATACCTGAGTTTTGTTTATCTATACCGTATTTAGCAGAATTCTAGGTCAATTAAAACTTATCGCTTCTGTCTATCAACAAATACTAATTCAGTGCCGTTGTAAAACCGGTTTTTGAGTTGTTGTGTTCAATCACATACACAGAAATACGCGATGTGAGATAAAAATGAAAGACGTTCGGTAGGAGTTTCGCAAAACGAATCACAATAAACAGTGGTAATTGAAGCCCCAATGCTTAGAATGCGCACACAGAAACTTATAACAGATGTAGAGTGATTTTATGCTTCGTGATTACACTTTCGATTGCCTTGTAACCATGCCTCGCCATGAGCTGGAAGAGTTTAGCGCTCGTATGATCAGTAAAATGGTTCCAGAAGATGTCATGAATGAGCTGTTTACTTTTGAACAAGAAGAAGTCGATAGCGAAGAACGTATGTTGACAGCACGACTTGATGCGATGCTGCGCATGACGGCAATCGCACTGAGTGAAATTCAGCAAGCGTTTGATGACTCAGAAAACGCAAAACAAAACAGCGAGAATGACCCGTCTAGTACTTTGGCATTTCTATGCGATTTCATTCAATTTAGAAGAAGCAATCACGCTTGAAACTCACTGTGCGCAAGTAGAAAGCTATTAGAAAACACACCAACAGACGTATTTTCTTGGGTGAAAACATTGACAGAACTTCTGCACACTTACGCAGAAATCAACGCAAAACAAAACCCATAAGAATCATCGTTTTCATGGGTGATTTAGTTTTGAACACTTAAGTGCTTGTTAAAACGTGAGAAAAATAGAGGTGAGCCCATTGGGTTCGCCTTTGTTTGGTTATAACAATTTTGTTTGTTTGGTTATAACAACTTTGTTTTTGGTTCTAATAACCTAGAAAGATCGGTTATTCATAGCGCATTAGCCAAGGTGTTTAAATTGCAACGCGACCAGTCGCTGATACAGCTCACAGCTTTGCATCAAAGATTGATGGTTACCCATATCGACCAGTTCACCGCCGTCTAATACCGCGATTTTATCTGCATGTTGAATGGTGGATAAGCGATGCGCAATAATCAGAGTCGTGCGTCCTTTCATTAAGGCTTCAAGTGCTTGTTGAACATGGTATTCACTTTCACTATCCAGTGCGCTGGTGGCCTCATCAAGTAATAGAATTTTCGGATCTTTAAGGATCGCACGAGCAATCGCAATTCGCTGTTTTTGACCGCCAGAAAGCCTAACACCGCGCTCACCTAAAAAGCTGTGATAACCATCAGGAAGCTTCTCGATAAATTCATGGGCATGGGCTTTTTTCGCCGCTTCAATCACTTGCTCGTCGGTGGCATTTGGATTGCCATAACGGATATTGTGGAAGACATCGTGGCTGAATAGAGCAGGTTGCTGTGGCACTAATGCCATTTGGCGACGAAGATCGTTAGGATCGAACTGACGAATATCCTCTCCTCCAAATAGTACTTGCCCTTGCTGCGGGTCGTAAAAACGTTGCAGCAATTCGAATAGTGTCGTTTTCCCCGCACCTGACGGGCCAACCAATGCCAACACTTTTCCTTGTTCTGCTGTAAGATTTAGCCCTTTGATGGCAGGTTGGTCAGGGCGAGAGGGGTAGTTGAAGTTTACCGAGTCAAATCTCACTTCAGCAGGCATATCTTCGCTGATTGGCAAGAAGTTGTCTGGTGCGCTGATATCGCTTTCTACTTGCAGAATTTCAATCAATCTTTCGGTTGCGCCTGCGGCTCTTTGTAATTCACCCAGCACTTCTGAAATGGTCGCAGTAGAAGAGGCAACCATAATGGCGTAAAACACAAACGCCGCCAGATCGCCCGCCGACATCTTACCTTGAATGACGTCACTGCCACCTACCCAAAGCATGCCTGCAATGGCGCTGAATACAATAACAATCACACCGGAAATCAGAATCGCACGCTGTTTCACTCGCTGCCTACCGACCTCGTAGGCCTTTTCTACCTCGATAGCAAACGCAGCTCTTTCATGTTGTTCTGAGCTAAAACTTTGTACGGTTTTAATGTGTTCAATGGCTTCGCCTGCGTAGCTGCCGACATCGGCCATGGTGTCTTGGCTTTGGCGAGATAGGGCACGTACGCGTCGACCGTAAACCAAAATAGGCACCAAAACAAAAGGCACAGAGGTAAGCACGATTAAGGTGAGCTTAAAATTGGTGGCGAATAACATAATGATGGCACCAATACACATCAACGCGCTGCGCATCGCCATGGAAAACGATGAACCAATGATGCTTTGCAGCAAGGTCGTGTCGGTGGTGAGGCGAGACATAATATCGCCGCTGCTGTTGGTCTCAAAGTAGCTAGGATGCAGGGTAATCACATGGTTAAACACCGCAAGACGAATGTCGGCGCTGACACGTTCGCCAACCGATGAAACAAGATAAAACCGAAAGAAAGTCCCGACGGCAATACACAGTGTCACACCGACAATAAACTGAATGGCACTAGTGAGTTCTTGCAACGATTGCTGAGCAAACCCTTGGTCAATCAGAATACGAACGCCATAACCCACCGACAACGTTAAGCTCGCTGTCGCAACCAGAGCTACTAAGGCGGCCGTTACTCGCCATTTATAAGGCGCAACAAAGGTGCTGAGTTTAAGGAGAATACCAAGATTTTTGTTATTTTTACTGCTCATGAGCTACTCACCAAGCTTTTCAGATACTTAGCATAGTAAGCGAGTTTGGAGGGGGAGGCCAGTAACGGGGGATGATTGAGAGTGTGTTACGAGGGTTTTCTCTTTCTCCAAATGAAATCGATTACCCAATAAGTTCATTTTTCAATCAGTTAACGGATTATGGGGCGTAATATCATCAATATGAGAGGTGACTAACACGCCATTTGTGACACTTATTGTATGCTTAGCCAAAGCGAAGAAGAGGATTTTATCAATGTCAAAAAGTTCCAAGCTTCATAATGAAGATAAACTGGTAAAAAAGGCACTTGAGATTGCCGGGAAGATGGCAAAGATGCAAGGTTTTGACCTCCCTCAATCACCGCAGCCTTTGAGAGTAAAAGCGATTTATCTATTCTTGGTTGATGCTAAGCAGATCACGCCATTACCTGATAGCAAACTCGACGGCGCAAACATCAAACACAGACTGGCACTATGGATTCATAGTGCGTTGCCAGACAATGACCCGCTAAAGTAAAAATCATCGTGAGTAATAACAAGGCGAATCGAACGGTTCGCCTTGTTTGATCTTGGCGTAATACGATGCCGTTGTTCTAAAGCATTAGTGACACAAAGAATCCCAGAAAGCCCTTGTCCTAGCGTTTTCGGTATTATTGATTTACAAAACAGAATCAAAAATACTAAAGATCAGCCCTGAGAAGCGATACAATACTCGCGTTGCAAGCGTGCAACTAAGAATACTCATTCACAGAAACCTTAAAGTAACCATACATGTCTAAAGATTTCGATTTCACCACAGAATACACGCTCGACAAGCCTTTCTTTGCAGAGTGTTATGATCAAACGAGCCTGCCGGTTAAGTTCCCACAAGCTTATTGGAAAGGGATACTCTTTCTAATCTTTGGTGTGGTTTTATTAGAGTTTGAGCTGTTACCTAACGGTTATGTCGGTTGGTTCTTTATTGTATTGAGTGTGATTGAAGCGTTCAGTGTTTATTGCAAACGTACCTGGTGGCTATGGCGACAAAACATCAGCTCGAGCCGTGGAAGTAAAGTAGTGTTTGAAGTTAATGCGAACGGTGTGAGATACAAAAGCGGTAAAATCGATCGTAGTATCGCTTGGAATGAAATCGACCAACTTGAGCAAACCGATTTAGGCTTTATCATTCATCTTGGTAAACAACGTCAATACGTCAGTAAATCTTGCTTAAATGCAGAAGTCATCGCGTTCATGGTAGAGCAGCACGCGACATCAAAAGCGAATTAATATTGCTGAACGCAACAAGACGTAGGCCAAAACTGAGTCATCAAATTTCATTAAACAAGGCGAGCCAATTGGTTCGCCTTGTTTTTTGGGTCATTCCGGCGAGTCTAAGCGAGATTAGGAGTCTTAAAAGATGCGCTTCTAAGCTAATGGTTAAACTGACCGATACTTAGCAATTAAGGTACGACAGAATCGCTTGGTGCTCACAGACAATGTTTGTACTTACAGCTCATTTTGGACAGAAACGTGTCAGTGAACTTTCTAAATTAGCATTTCACGGATTACCTGAGGTACGGCAAATCCTCGATCTTAGTGTTCGTTTTTGTTCATCCATGACACTATGAGGGACAGCAATGTATCGGGTGAAACAGTTGCTAGGTGGAAAATTAAGCCTAAGAAATTACAACGCTCAGGTTGGCGAGACTTACGCAATAATCAAAGCGCAAACAAGTTCACGGGACTAGGTATGCCTAAAACTCAGTGTGTTGTTTAAAAATTGCGTATAATTGGGAGAGCCTACATTATCTCTGAATTAAGCAAAAGCCAATTTTAGTTGACCAGTACAACTACATAAAAGTCTATAAGGGAAAATACTAGAGCTTTCATTCTTTATTTCAAAGACAGTTTAATCGGTTTCTCCCAGTCTTCTTTAGGTAGACCACTAGTGGAATTATTCTCCCGGCAAAGCCACGCCCTGATCTCCACTTTTAACTCACCTAAACCGGATTTATTGAAGCGCAGTGTCATAAAATGTTCTTTTGTCCGTTCGAACAAGTACCTGAAATCAAATGCTTTGTATTCCGTGCTAATGGACCAAGGGTTACCATAATCGACCTTGACCTTAGTGATACCATCAATGTCGATAGCAGGAAAATGCTCTAAGCGGTCTTTTTCTTCGGCCTTGGCAACAGCAATACTGCTGATACCACTTAGGTTCGACATGGGAGAGGAAACAACTTCATACAGACGGTTCTTACGGCCTTTAAATTTCACGTTGCAGATACGACCGTAGTGAATATCACCACTTAAAACCAGGATATCATGTGACGCATCTTGAATTGCTCGCACAACGGCACTGTAATCCTTAGTGTAGGAAACGAAATTACGATCAGAGTCAGCGCCTTTAGGTTCAATAACTGGTTGCGAAAGCACAAGTACTCCAGGGGACTGCAACTCTTTTATCCAGCTGCAGATTTTCTTTATGTCAGAGGGTGGGAGAATTCGTTTTTTCTCGCGATAGCTCCGTAGATCAGCAACACAGAATGAAACGTCCTTGCCGATGTCGAAAGACCTCACCGGCTGCACTCGTTGTACATACACAAGTCCATCCCGCGCTGTACTTTTCCACGCTCTCTTAATTTTTGGGATCCTTAGAGCCTGGATAAATGGATGCCAACCTTCAACAAATGGGTAGTTATTCCAATACTCGTGATCATCTGCGACAAACCAAGTTCCGCCATGGGAGAGGACATTTCGAAGGCCTTGCCATTGCTTTGCGTAATCATCTGCAACTCGGTCTCTTACTTCTTTGGGTCTTGGGCTCAATGAATCGAGTCCTATATCAAGATAGACTTGATCGCCTGTTAGGAATGTGATGTGAGGGCGTACTGAAGCATTATCGTTAGACACCAAAGCTTGATAGCTTGTACTGACTTGGCCCCCATCATATTCTTCATAAAAACAACTTCCCAGCGATACGGTAAAGCCCTCATCCAAGCTGTTTACATCAGTAGGGAGTGTCCAGAAACTTCCTCTAGCCAAGACTAGATCTTGATCTTGTGCAGTGACGTCATTACGAAAATGCTCGATAACTTTAATCCAATATCTGTGCCCAGGGGAGAGATTAGCCGCTTCTGTTTCTTTGAAGAAACGTTGACTAGTAATACCCTTAAACGGGCGTTCCCAGTCTGCCCTATTAATCGTGAACGTGGTGGCTATGTCGTTGACATCATTTGAAACAATGATGCTTACTTTTTCTGGCATACGCAGATTATGATAGAGTGTCCCAAACCATAGTATCGCACTTGTTTCTGATACTTCGTGCACTACAAGACTCCATTTATTGGCAGTCAAAGGTATCCATTTATCGTCCATAACACGTGCCTTTTTGATTAGATTAGGCCTCTTGCACAATCTTAGAAAAAATTATAGAACGTTTTTTCTCTTCGTAGGCGACAGTTTTTGAAATGAGGTAGTTATACATATAATCGTGTATCTACTTCATGAACTTAACTTCAACTAGCACAGCGTCTTGTGTATTCTCCACTGAAACTTTGCTTTTCTCCTCTTTGCTCGGAATGTCCAACAATCTCGGCTCGATCTCGAACTCGAATTTTATCTTCTCTCCTGGAAATGTGAACTTACCTTGAAGCTCCGGCACCGCCTCGGACGCAGCCACTACCACTGACGAATTACTAACAAGGAACCCGCCGATAAGAGGACATGCAAGGTTCATATTGTAGCTGTTCAAGATTAAGTCTCGCGGCTTAGGCTTAAGCTCCGCTTTCAGTTCAGAAGTCTCTACCTCTGCAATAATCCAAAGACTTTCATTCTTGCTAACATAGTGGACACTACTTCGAACATCGACTTTTTGGCTCGGAACTGTCACTTTCAGATCCTTGTATTCTGCCCATTGGAACGGACATGCCGCGTGCCCAAGGATATCAAGCGGAACCCATTTAACGCCTATGCGTGCATCTGCTTGCCCCTCGATATCCAGCGTCATTTCAAGATTTGCGAGCGCCGGATCAAATACAGCCTTCGGCGTACAAATGCGTAAATGCCCAGTTGCTTGGGCAAAACCGTTAACATTTGCAAGATTGCCCGTTCTCGACAGCCGCTTTAGGGCTTCTTTACCTGCTTCGCAAGCGGCCTTTTCTCCCGCTTTCTCTAACTCACATTGGCCTTTTTTTTGGGACTTTAAGCGCTCACAATCAAGTTTTTGCAATTTTGTTCGCCTCACAAAGCGCCTTGTTAGTGCTCTTTATACGCTCGCAATCTGATTTTTTGGCCCTCTTATTGGCTTCGCAAGTTAATCTGTTTTGAGATTTTATGCGTTCGCAGTCTAATTTCCATGCCGACTTTTCGGCCTCACATCTAACCTTGTCTGGAGCCTGATACCATTTGTACCCGCCGCAATCTATATGGCTTCCTGAACATTCTCTATTTTGCCGACAATCGATATCACTAAAAGAACAATCACGCGTCGGCGTACAATCAATATAATTAAACGTGCAATCGCGTGTCGGCGTGCAATCACGCGTAGGCGTGCAATCAATTGTGTTCTCGTCCGGAATTTTGATTTTCTCCGAAAAATCCTGCCTTGAAACAGTAGCCTCAGCGTCAAGACACAGACTCGCCTGCTTAAAAACGGAGTTGAACAGATATGAGATGCTAGACTTAGACAATGCACCCCAAGTCGCCTCGGGTTGTTCGTTTCTCGCCACCAATTCAGCTAGTAGACTATCGAATGCGGTATCAAAATCCGAATAAGTTTGCGCACGGCTGAATATTGAATTAGGCAAGACCATATCTCCAGTTGGAGCGAAATCGACAAGTACTGAGACATTTTTAGCATTGATATTGAACGCAACAGCCTTCGCGAAGAGAGGTGACGAAACCGGCTGCCCTGTCAGAGAAACATCAATATTGGTGCCATCGTCTATTTTTTTTGAGCCCTTAAAGGACGTCTCCAATGACTTGATGGGATAGGAGGGTACTGTGATCTTTGCGAATTCGACTCGGCTAAGTTCGCCTGAAATATTGTCAGCGAACTCGTTAATGATACCGGCGATAAAATTCGCTGGTTGGGCAAGGTCTACGTTCTCTGAGATGGTTAACTCTTCAATCCTAAATTCTCGGAAAAGCGGAAGAAGCTGAAACTCAAGAGACAGATCTTTACCGGCTGCGACAGCACTTGTAATCGTTCCTCCTATCTTGAGTACGCCTTCGATATCGGGGGTTAGGGAATCGAGGATAGCTGCGCTATTGACATCCATGTTGGGAAACATTGAAGATTCGAAGACACCATCGATATGAATCTCAATTAATAGGAGTTGGCGATCCCCCTCTATTCGTATATCTTTCAGATTTGCTTTCTTAACAATGTCCGTAGCATCAATAGCTTTACGAAAATCTTCAAGTCGTAAGACAGCGGCCATATCCGGCGACTTCATCACCGCTAATGATGCAGCACTCGTTGCTATAGCCCTCTCGCGGTAATTCTCTATGTCAATTGGAGGGAACCTCTTATCAACCAGTTCTTTTATACTCTCTCCAAAACAGCCAACAAGACTGAGGCTACAGATCAGGAGTAAAGCCGCCTTCTGTGAAAAAAAGTGTCCATGAGACGTTCCGCCTTATTTGATAGTTACTTTCCTGAATAACAACCTTAAAAGTATAGAGGTATTATCGGCGTAAAGTTAGGTAAGGGGAATGCACATTAACCGCACATGAATGAATAATGTAGTGGTCTAATAAAGCCGGACACCATTTTAGGTGGTACAGTTACCACCCCAAGAGAGGTGTTTTATGACCAGAGTTCGTCGTACATTTAGTCCAGAGTTCAAGCAAGAAGCTGCAAGCTTAGTGCTTGACCAAAATTACACTGTTTTAGAAGCGAGTAGAGCTGTTGATGTGGGACAAACTGTCTTACGCCGTTGGGTTGAGCAGTTAAAATCTGAGCGTAACGGGATAACTCCTACTTCTAAAGCATTGACGCCTGAGCAGCAAAAAATTCAAGAGCTTGAAGCCCGCATTAGCCGTTTGGAGCGAGAGAAGTCTATTCTAAAAAAGGCCACAGCTCTCTTAATGTCGGACGAACTCGAACGTACACGCTGATTGACCAATTAAGGGAGCATGATTCTATAGACATTCTTTGTTCAGTCTTTGGTGTCGCTCAATCAACATTCTATGAGTTTAAACAAAGGCAAAACAACCCTGTAAACACCGAACAATGCTCGAGTAGAAGTGGCACAACTGTTCAAATCGAGTAGAGGCTCTGCTGGAAGCAGAAGCCTCGTTTCTATGATGCGAGAGCGTGGCTTTGCTATTGGCCGATTCAAGGTGCGAGGACTTATGAAAGAGCTGAGCCTCGTGAGTAAACAACCAAGCTCACACCAATATAAAAAAGCAGCAACTGAGCGGCTAGATATCCCTAATCATTTAAGTCGAGAGTTCAATGTAAAGTATCCAAACCAAGTTTGGTGTGGTGACATCACTTATATTTGGACTGGTAATCGCTGGTCTTATCTTGCTGTTGTGATTGACTTATATAGCCGTCGAGTCATTGGCTGGGCATTATCAGAAAAGCCAGATGCAGTCTTAGCCAGTAAAGCTCTAACTATGGTTTATGAACAGAGAGGACAGCCTAATGGGGTTATGTTCCATTCTGACCAAGGTAGTCAATATGGGAGTCGACAGTTCAGACAATATATCTGGCGTTACCAGATGAGTCAGAGCATGAGTCGACGTGGGAACTGCTGGGATAATGCTCCTATGGAGCGTGTATTCAGAAGTCTAAAGTCTGAATGGATCCTTCGACAGGCTACAGATCCATAAATGAAGCGATGAAAGATATCAGCTTCTATCTGATGAATTACTACAACTGGCAACGACCTCATTCATACAATGGTGGTATCGCCCCAGCTGAAGTAGAAATTAGAACTAATTTACTGTCCGGAAATTGTTGACCACTACACTTCAATCTCTTACGAAATTAGCTAAATACGGATTAGCTTATATTTGGCGAACTTACAAGTACGCGGGCAAATATTTTGGCCACTACGCAATTCACAAATCTAGGTATATTTCTGATGGAGCACGAAGACAAACTCTCCTCAAAGAGCTATATTATATGTACTCATAATTGTAAATATTATGTTTTGCATAGTTAGTATAAAAGTAGACAATAGTGTTTACCTTGGTTGTTGTGTGAACAAAGGGAGCAATGAATCCTAAAAACTCTTTAATGTTCAAAGCACTAGTGAGGTCAATAGAATGTTATACAACTACTATCCAGTAATAGCCATCCTAACAGCCCTCACGATCACTTCATGTTGTGACCTCGATAAGTTAGAGAGCGCCGCAGACAGAGAGTTTGAACAACTGCCTTCACAACCACAAAGTGATCTGTATTACCTAAAACACACCGATCTCTCCGTTGCCTTGAATATGGCAAAAATAAACCCAGCTATTAACCGACTTACTAAAACTACATACGAAGCCAACTATGAAACCAATGGTGTAGTATGCAGTTCTCCTCACCTAACACTAAAACTTAATCAAGTTAACACGTCAACCACAGCAAAACTTTTGGATGACAAAGTAGGTTCCACAAAAGTAACGCAAAACCTAAAACTTAACGCTAAGCTCAACGTTGCACAATGCGCTCCAGAAACACTTTACTTTGAGGGAGAGTGTAATCTAGATTACTCAATCACTTCACTTACTCATCCATCAATTGCTTCAGGCGAATGTCATTTACCGTGGGAAGCATCACTAGGAGCACCAAGAATTAACCTTGGTGGTGATATAGCTGACATATTCAATAAAATCACAAAAGCTGTTATTCCTAAAATAAAAGTCAAGGGTCACATCCCCATCCCCATGCCCCAAAAGCAAACGTTAATCCTTTTATTTCCGGAGGTAAAATAGCCGTTAAATTAAAGGATGTTGAGGATGTATCGCTTGAGTTTGGAACTCTTACAGAAAACGGCTGGCAAGTGTCACCAACACCAAAGGAAAAAGATCTACCTTTGGCTCATTCCATCTCTGGCAGAAAAACTGAGTCCTCAAAGGCAGGAACCAGTTACATTTCAGACGTAATTGTCAACGATATCGCTATTGGAGAGCAGTATTACACAGCAACTAATTCCGAGGCTGACTATGAACACAGTTACACATCGATTGATAACTTTAACATTCAGGAAGACCTTGTTGTGATTGCTATTGATCAATCCCTGTTCTATAAAATTGATAAGAATGACAAGGTTGGCGGGTTAATTGGAGGTTTATTACCTATCAGAGTAGTTCATGACAACTTCGACCTAATATTCAACACGGCCAAAGTATCGTTTGTAAAACTCAAGAGTGACCAAAAATATTAGTTCAGCTAAGTGCAGTATCAACTAATGACAATACAGTGTTTGATGACGGCGTCTTAAATTTTATATTATCCTATCCGAAGTTTGAAGGGCGAAAACTTGTGGTCGATGTTGAAGAAGCAAATTTGTTGATTAGCAATTGCTTCATTGGTATCTCCGGATGCCTCAACAAGAGCATATTGAGTAATTTTGATGAGTCAAAATTGAATTACTTACCCTGACTGAAGCTGTCGACATCAACGTACCTACTTGTTTGAAAACAAAAGAAGGAAGATTCACGCCAGTCAAAGCAGGTATATGTGAAAGTGAGAAAACTTATTTATTAAAGACTAATAATGAAAAAACAGCACAATATTTGACATTGATGTGAACAATGCAAGTATCGAGATGGTGGACGAATACAAATTACTAATCAAGGTGCCTAGTATTGAGCGTAACTACAACACAGAAAGTGAGCGCGATAGTTTTGAAAAGTCATAGCTAAAACCACCCTGTACAAAACTTTTTCTGACGCAAACTATCGATAGTGCTATCTGTAAAACAAAGTCTGTCCCCTAAAATATCCTGCCTAAAAGGTTGTCAATAAATTTTATTTTCACTTTTCTTTGGATTTACATAGTAGTTCGCTGAAATGCATATATATTTTTTGCAAAGGTTCACCGCTCCTGCAATAGGTTTGCTAAGCGGGGCTTGGGTTACTTTGTTCCGCTTCTGTCCCTCAGCTCTAAATCGTCAGTTTCGGATTAAAACTTCTATGGGTTAGCAACGTCTGCATAATAGGTGCTAGCTTGTGAGTGTCCTAGTTGATGCTCTGTTAAAGAATTTTCGTTGACTACTTACTATCGCCGTAACGGGAGGTCACTTCTTGGCAACGGGCTTAAACTTTGCCACCCCCCCATAATCCTACCGTTTTCAATTCGGTGCTTGATAAATTTTTGACAATGACCTTTTGAACTTCAATGACAAGTTCCGCATAGTCTGAATAGCCACCAAATCAGTAGACACTCTTTAACTTGATTTCATATTGCTTTTCATACTCTACTGGCGACAACTGATTATTGGAACCATGTCGGCGTTTAATGTTGTAGAACATCTCAATATATTCGAAGATGTCCATACGAGCTTCCTCTCTAGTGGTGTAGCACTTCCGCTTAATTCTTTCTCTTTTGAGTAACTGGAAAAAACTCTCGGCAACCGCATTGTCGTGACAATTACCACGGCGACTCATACTTGATTCAAGACCATGCTGTTTCAAAAAACAGTCCCAATCGTGACTGGTATACTGGCTACCTTGATCTGAGTGGACGAGCACTTTTCCTATAGGCGAACGGCGCCAAACCGCCATCAGCAAAGCATCGAGGACAAGTTCTTTAGTTATTCTACTTTTCATTGACCAACCAATTACTCGCCGAGAGAATAGATCTACAACTACTGCCAAATACAGCCAACCTTCGTGCGTTTTGATATAGGTAATGTCAGTTACCCACGATTGATTGGGCGCGATCGGGTTGAACTCTCTTGAGAGTTTGTTAGGAACAATGATGTTTTCGGCACCACCCTTGGGGCGTGGCTTTCGATAGCCTCTTTGCGACTGAATACCTTCTCGCTTCATTAGTCTATGAACTTGGTTAATTCCACAGATTTCCCCTTCATCTCGCAGGTCACTGTAGATTTTTCGATAACCATACACACAGCCTGACTCTAGCCAAAATTGCTTTATCAGTCCGAGAAGGTATTTTCGCCGCTTTTCTTGTCTACTATCTGGATTTTTTAGCCAAGAATAATAACCACTTGGGTGAATTCCAAAGACTTTACACATGCGCCGAACAGACCAGATGGTCTGATTCGCTTTTATAAAGGCATACCTCAGTCGGACTGGCTTGCGAAGTACACCGCTGTAGATTCAATTGGTCATTGCAACAGTTTTACTAAAATACTGATTTGCACAGGCACTAATGATGAAGCGAGCAAAACGTACATTTACTCAGGATGAAAAAGATCTAGTATTCAGATTATGGAAACAGGGAACTGGTTTTAGTGATATTGGCCGTGTCTTAAATGCTGCTCCTGGCACGGTGTTTACAGCCTTACGCGAAACTGGTGGTATTAAACCTAATCCTCGCAAAAGGAATAAACAACATCTAACGCTCGAAGAACGAGAAGAAATTCGAGTAGCGTTATCAGCCAAAATGTCTTTAAGAGCCATAGCTCGTATGCTAAATCGCTCCCCCTCAACGATTTCAAGAGAAGTTGCTCGCAATCGAGGTCGTCGTTATTACAAAGCTGTTGATGCTGACAACCGTGCAAAGCGTATGGCTAAACGCCCAAAGCTTGGGGTCTTAGAACGCAATCCTGAACTCAGAAAAATCATCATGGCGAAACTCGAGCTTAAGTGGTCCCCAGAACAAATATCTGGGTGGCTTAGCGTAGGGTATTCGCGTAGAAAGCACATGCAGGTATCGCACGAGACAATATATAAATCCATTTATGTTCGAGCCAAAAGTATCATTCATCACTCGTTCACTCAGTACTTGCGTAGAGGCAGACCAATGCGCCACAGTCGGTATCATCGTCGGAGTGGTGACCGAAGCTTCACGAACATTGTAAACGGAATTTCAATACACGAGCGTTCTAAGAACATTGATAACCGTAAATCGGTTGGCCACTGGGAAGGAGATCTTGTCTCGGGTTCAAGAAATACACACATTGCTACTCTTGTAGACCGAAAATCTCGTTTTACTATCATCCTTAAGTTGGCGGGTAAAGACGCTGAATCTGTGCTTGCTGCGCTATTAGAAGCGTTCAAACAAATGCCTGCTGAATATCGAAAATCGTTAACATGGGATAGAGGTATGGAGTTAGCGAAACATGCCGAGCTGACTAAAGAAATAGGGATCCCTGTCTATTTTTGCGATCCTCAGTGCCCATGGCAAAGAGGTACTAACGAAAATACCAACAGCTTAATTCGACAATACTTCCCTCGAAAAACAGATTTATCACCTCACTCACAAGAAAAGCTCAATGATGTAGCCACTCAACTTAATGAACGTCCAAGGAAAATATTGAAATATAAAACACCATCACACATTATTGAAAAGGGTGTTGCGATGATCTCTTGAATCTACAACGGCTTTTTTTAGTATGTCTCGCTCTTCTGTTACCCGCTGCAATTCCTTTTTAAGTCGACGAATTTCAGCACTTTCATCAGATTGAGCTTGGTATTGTGAAGAGTTGGGACCGTAGCGTTTAACCCACGCATACAAACTATGGCTCGTTGTTCCTAGTCGCGCAGCAACATCAGCCACGCTATGACCTTTTTCAGTCACTTGTTTGACTGCTTCAATTTTAAATTCTTCTGGATATCTCTTGCTGCTCATAAGCACCTCTCTATTAGTCATTTTGTCTAACTAAAAGGTGTCTATCAAGTCGGTGGCTATTCAGAGACAGCGCTGCTTAAATTGCTATACGCTGGCATGCTTATAGCTTCGGAGAAGTGGACACACCCAGTCCAAAATTGGAATCTAACGCAATCGCAACTGAGTATCCACTTCGAAGGTCGGATCGACGCGTAAGTTGATCTGTGAGTAAGGATGACACAGAACTATGAACGCCATCTCTATAATCGATTCCCTTAAACGCGTTCATAAGGATGGATATTAGGCTTGGCTTTGCTACGTAAATCGATGGAACTAAACCAATAGTTTACGATCTGGTCGGTTACATGCATTCAATTCGTGGAAATAGGAAAAGCAGAACAAGCTTGGGATACCTCGTTTTTCAGTGATTTAGTTATCACAACCACTTTAATGGTAAAGCGTATTTTTTCGATGCCGCTTCGCACCTCGCAAGGATTTATTGATTCTGCTTTTCTCTTCAAGAGTCCTTTATTCCTTGAGCCTCCGTTAACTACGTTTGTAGATCTCTTGGAAGGTTTCTAAAGCATCCTCAAGAGTTAAGTCTGTCATTGGGTACATCTCTGCGAACATTTTGGCTGCACGTTGACGACAACTATGCTTATTATTTGGATCTAACCACTTCGCTAACCCTTCGTAACCACCAGAAGTAAAGATACCCCATAAGAGACCATCTGCACCAGAATCTTTCTCATCATACATGCTGTATGCAATGTCAAATAGTTCCTTGTTGGAGGTGATCGCTTTGTTCTTAGTAAGCTCGAAACAGCAAAGGTACTTACTATCACCGAATAAAGAGCTTGACTCTTCCTTGTCTAGGTGAGCAAGGATGTACTCGTTTGTCCACTTAAACGACTCGCTCTGCGATAGTTGGTTACGGTCAAGTTTATGGCTAAACTTACGCATAAAGTTTGGTTCGTTCCACGGCACCTGCGAGTTGCTTGAAAGGAAGTGCCAATTACCATAGGTGTCAAACAGACTTTCAATCTGAGAGCTCCATTTGAATGTGCAGTTCATCGATAGAGCTTTCCAAGACCAACGCTCTGGGTTTTGGGTTACAGCTTCCCAGTCTACCAATTCCCAAGGCATAGGTATCTCTTTGAACTTATGAGCGTAGTGAGTCCCCTTGTACATAGGCTTAGAGATATACTCGCGTACTGGCTCATAATACATGTGACGTTCACGAGCCTCATTGATACCGTCGGCGTCAATCAAATGACCAAAGGCGTTGATCATCTGAGGTGTCCATTCCATTTTCGTGTTCTTTGAAACAGCTTCCCAATCTAAATCGTGCTTAAGGTGTTCCATTAACTCATAGGACAGGATGCCGTTCTCTGATAGGTACTTAATTATATTGGCATCTTTGTGCTTAACTGCCTCGTAGAATTCCACTGACCACTCGAATGCGTAATAAACACTGCCATAAGTTTTATAGCTAAAGCGGTCTTTGTATTTCAACAGGGTTTGTAAGTCCCAATCGAACTCCATTAGGTCAAGGTAATAGTCTTCAAACACAGGTTCGCCATCATCTAGCAAACGGTAGAACATTTCTTTATCGACCTTGGCTCCTTTACGAAGAGCATGGTAAGGGCTCAGCTTATCCCAATGCTCCCAAAGTAGATCGCGGTTCTCTACCACCATTTTATTTTCTGAGAAAGTTGTCATACTTAGAGGAAAATAGTGGTAAGTGTCCCCCTTGGTTACTTCTTCAATATCACCAACTTTGTGGAATAAATCGATAAGCCAGTCGTTCTTTTGCATGGCTACATAGTGACCAAGGATGTCGTGATTCTCCATAAACATCATAGCTTCGAACATCTCAGGGTACTTTTCCCATATGCCTTGCTTAATAGCCACAGCCACAGATTTTCGGTTAGCTAGGATTTTGTTAGTAAGCCCCATTAGCTTGCTAGATTTCGCTAGGACAATATCTGTCTTCTGGCGTACTTGGATTTCATGCTTGCTCATATTCTTCTTTTGTATCTTCTAAAATTTCTGCTAGGGCTTCTTTGGTGTCGCGGAAGTAGTCCATCCAATCGTCAATCTCGATGATATCCTGCCATGATTCAGATTCGCGGATACTTACGATCTCATCTTCCAAGTCTTTCGCTTTCTGGCGAAGTTCTTGAACTTTGTTTTGCAACCACTCTTTTTCATTCGATGAGTCGGAAGCACTACTCCAATGCATACCACCTTCTAACATTGATACCAGTTCGCGGAGACCTTTTAGGTTCTTAGCTTTGTAAGCACGGTTAACATCGCTCATGAGCTCAGTTGCTTTCTCTTTCTGCTCTTCACCAACACGGTCAGGATGACAAAGCTTACTAGCCTTACGATAAAGCGCTTTAAGCTCCCTTTGTTCCTCAGGTGAGAGATTGTTTACATCTTTCTTAATCTCTTCTTCGTGCTCCTCCGAGAAGCTTTCATGATCTTCCGAGGCTTCTTTATAGTCTTTCTCAGAACCGCCTTCGATGTCCTCTTTCTTGCTCTTGAGATTTTCGTACTCTTCGCGTATTTCACCACGAAGCTGCTTAATCTCTTCTTCAACATCAAAGATACGATCAGAGATCTCGTCGTACTCCTCGGAGAACAGTTCACATCCATCTAGTCGAGTATTGAGCTCCGTTAGTTCGTTTTGTAGCTCCTGTAACTTAGAGCGTTTCCTGTTGAAGGACTGGTGGGATTCTTCGTATGCTTGACGTTCTGCCTCGTACTTCTTTCGGTAGATGCGGCGTTTAAAGAGAAGAATCTCAGCCATGATGCCACCTACTTGTAAGTGGTACTCACGGTTGAAGTCTTCAATAAGCCCCACCATTTCCTCTTTATCAGCAGTAAGGACACTGATGCGGCTACCAAGTAGGTTAATCTCGGATTTAAGAGTTTGAATCTCTTGGTCTTCGAAGATAACCAAGCCAGTGTGGCTCTTAATGAATTCATCAATTGCCTTGGAAGCATCTGAATAGAAAGAGCACTCGATCAATTCCAAGATGTTACTTAGACCTTGGTTTTCGGTATCTTTTAGCAACTCAGCTTGTACTGATACCAATTGATGCTCTTGGAGAGCAATGCAGTTCTTGATAAGCTCAAGACGTTTGATAATAACGTTCATTTAAGACTCCAAAGTTGAGGAGCAGGATTATATTATCAATTACGTCATTGCATAAACGTTTATCGCTACGGGGTTATCATGTATGTTACGGCATAGTGAATTTAGCCTCAGAGTTAGAATTCTCAACATGAGGAAAAGTAACTCAAAATATGCTTTCGAGAAGCACATAGCGGAACGCTCGTAACTCATTTCGGGGCAAAAATGTTTCAGCCAGATCAGGCTGAAACACAGATCAGGCTGAAACGAAGTTGGACATTTTCGTGTTTAATACTCCGCCACATCTAGACAATTCGAGTTAGCTCGGATAGCTAACTCGAATGGCGACACTTCTGAGCCGAAAAATGTCAACAGAGAAGATGGGAGGGAAATGCTTATCGTACTTGCTTCCGCGGTGAGGTACGGTTTGAGCCCTAATTACCGCTTAAGCCAGTAGTTCCACGATGGCTTTACCGACACCATGAGCACTTGTTGGATTCTGCCCTGTGATAACACGACCATCCACAATCACAAGCTCTTGCCAAGGTTGAACTTTAGAATAACGAGCTGCGCCACGTGCCAGAGACTCTTCCAATAGGAAAGGGATGTCATTAATGGTACCAAAATCGATCTCTTCTTCACGAGTGAAACCTGTCACTGACTTAGACGCAAGCAACTTGTCGCCATTGCTTAGTATGATAGGTAGAAGAGCGGCGGGACCATGGCACACGGCTGCTACAATACCGCCATCTTCATAATGTTTTGCTGAGATTTTCGCGAAATCTTCGTTGCTCGCCAGGTCGGAAAGAAGACCAAAGCCACCTGGATAGAAAATTGCGCTATAGGTGCCACCGTTGATTTGTTGCACGGGAATCGTGTTATTGATACGGTTTTGGAAATCATCATCAGCTAAAATCTTCGCATTAACTGCATCACCCTCGATTTCGGTTCCATATAGTGGAGCTTGACCACCTTTGATCGAAGCAATGTCGTAATCAAAGCCTGCACTAAGCAACTCGCTAAGCGTATGTGTTAGTTCTGGTGCATAAGTTCCGTTTGCTTGGTCAGTTTCACCAAGCGTCGCATGGTTAGTCACAATAATGAGTACTTTCTTCATGATGGTTTCCTTAGTGTGTTTACTGAACACCTTTATACTAATTACTACACAAATAAGTGACAATACGCTAAATCGGCAAAGCATTATTGCCATATGTGTCATGAAATTGCACAGAGCTAGCACCTGTCATGTCATTACTGAGGGAGTTCAGAAAATTTTTGGACATAAATGAGCTACAGGTTTCGCTAAATTAGCAATTAATAGATTAGCCGAGGTATTGCAAAACCTCTAATGTAGTGGCCAAATTCATTCAGCCAATGCATTGACGATATTACACCAATGGACTATTGATAAATATTAGCAATGTTGAGGATTAACAAGGATGGCTATAGCTAAATTTTTAAGCAACGTTGGTATTGTACGTCCCGCTGTCAACTGTGAAGAGAGCTTAATCGCAGGGTTTTGCCTTGGTTACGCTAGTTATTTTCGTGATAAACCACTTGATTTACTAAATGATAGCAATGGGGTTCCCGAAGAATTTGAAGATTTTCATAAGGAAGGCCTAACATATATCTATGATTCGCAGCGTGTTAACTCCGAAAAATACGAGCAGTACGTCAACACAGTGCTAACATATGTTGATAAATTGGAAGTAATGAACCCTAAACCTAGTCTTGATTTTGACTTCCTAAACAGAATATCAAAACGATTAGTAGAAAATAGATTAGAAGAACAAAATTTATGGTTTCGGCTGGGTTTTACGTTTTATTATAACCTCCTTTGGGGATGGGAGCTAATTGCTTTGTCGCCAGAAGAAAGGTCAGCTATCTTTGAACGCGAAGATTCTAAAAAATTACTGAGCCAACTTTATAATGTGCTAGAAGATTTGCGTTGGAGCCCTGATAATGTTGAGTTATTTGTGTGTGAGAAGTTACTTCCTTTCTTAGATGAACAAGGGATACGTAAATGGGTTTTTGACCAAAATATGGCCCTCATGGGTGATTTAAAATATCAAGCTAGAGAGGTAGATTATCGTAATGAACCGCCTTCAACTGAAAGCAAAATTTGTGAGTCACTAAAAAAGGTTATTGAACAGATCCCTGTAATAGGGCCTATCATCGTTATTTGGCTTTGTAGAAATAAGTAGAGGAAGTGGTCCTTTCACCGTAATTCGACGTGACTCACTGTAGGGATAAGTCTTATTTACCCTTTTATACATGAGCAGAAAATGGCGTTTTGATGAACGACAGAGAATACAATTGTGCAACAGCTTGTTGCACAATTGCCAAGACAACTAAGCTCATCAGTCAACCTTATCGTTAAGGAAGTGCGCCTAAACACGTTTTGGGGCAGAAACGAGTTAGGCAGTAAGTGCTTTGAATTGAAATCTTAGTCACTAACGTTAAGACAGAATTTTATAATAAGGTTCGATGTTTCATAAAACTCAGTGGTGTTTGTCCAGTTTGTTTTTTAAAGAACGCAATGAATGCGCTGTCGGATGAAAACATCAAACAATGGGCCACATCACTGACTTGTCGTTCTTCACACAACAGTTCTATCGCTTTGAATAAACGCCATTGCTGGCGCCAATCCTGATAGGACATGCCGGTTTCTGTTT
Source organism: Vibrio alfacsensis (assembly GCF_003544875.1). Classification (NCBI taxonomy): domain Bacteria; kingdom Pseudomonadati; phylum Pseudomonadota; class Gammaproteobacteria; order Vibrionales; family Vibrionaceae; genus Vibrio; species Vibrio alfacsensis. The sequence goes on along the minus strand of NZ_CP032094.1, from coordinate 909,114 downwards.
TAAATAACCGGGTAATAGTTTTGCTGCTTGCTCCAATCGTGAGTGACAACTGGATTAATTCTGGTGCGATAAACTCATCTTTCATGACCGACTTGCGAAATGAAGATAAGCGTCTGTCTGAGGGCAATGGTAAGTTAAACTCAAATTGCTTAGCTTGCTGGAACTCCTCCCAAAAAAGTGCGGTTGTTGCCTGCGTTTTTGTTGCTTCAATATCCCAATCCCACAATGCCATTTTATCTATAAGCGCTTTAAGCAGATCGTTCACTTCAATCGTTACAAACTCAGTAGGGCACGGATACTCAGAACAATTGAAATAGATCGAACGATACGCGACTACATTCGTCATGATAGCTCTATGAAAAGTATGAGGCGGAATCCACACCGCTTTAGTCGGCGGCAAAATAGAAATTGAATTCTCAAGCGCAAGCGTCATGCATCCTTGAGGTGCATAGAGTAGCTGTCCTTTTTTGTGGTCATGCATGCCTGAGTCGTGCTTACCAACATCGGCGGCAATGCCAACCACGTTTGCCACCAACGTATCCGCGTTGAACTGAGTATTGTCGTCAATAATGGCCATTTGTCCGAATCTTGATGTTTTTGGTCTTAATGTTGTTAATAGGTAAAGCATAACCTTATCTATACTGCTCGCCAAGTTAAGTTTGTTATCCACAAAAGCCTTGTTTAAACGGTGGAGCGTGGAGTAAAGAGGTAAAAATGAAAACGAAACCGTCTATTGGTTTGATGGTGGTTATGCTGATGTTTCCACAAATTGTAGAAACCATCTATAGCCCAACACTTGGTGATATCGCACAATCATTTTTAGTGACGTATTCACAAGCAGCACAAACCTTGTCTATCTATTTTTCGGCGTTCGCCATTGGTGTCGTGGTATGGGAATATTGGCGGACAAGTGGGGCAGACGGCCAACCATGCTGTCAGGGTTATTGGTTTACGGTGTATCAACATTGATTGCGATGCAAACGCAGCGCTTTGAGGTGGTTATGCTTGCTCGAGCGATGAGTGCATTTGGTATCGCTGTTGGCTCTGTGATTACTCAAACCATACTGCGTGATTGCTTTTCTGGTGAGGAGCTAGGAAAAGTCTTTAGTATTATGGGAGTGGGGATTTCAGTTAGCCCTGTTGTTGGAATGTTGCTTGGTGGTCAACTAACGGCATTTGGTGGTTATCAAACGGTGTTTTTGGCGTTGTGTATCATGGCAATAGTCTTGCTGAGTTATAACGCAATCAATTTGCCAGAAACACAAACGCAAAAGCAGCCTTTAAATATCGGTTTGCTGTTTGCAAGAATGGTAAAAGATGGGCAAATATGGCGTTCAGCGATGCTGGTGGCTTTATACAACATTGCTCTGTTCTCATACTACCAATTAGGGGCGTTTGCGTTTGAACAGTTGGGTTTTAGCTCACAACAATTTGGGTACAGTGGCGTTGTATTTGGTGTTGGGACATTAATCGGCAGTTTGATGAATAAAGCGCTGCTTGCTAAAGGGCGCTCACAATCAAATCTTCTTTGGTTTGCTTCTGCACTTTTATTCGTCGGCAGTTGTGGTGTGTTTCTGATGCAAGAAGCTATTTGGTTCTTAGTTCCAATGTTGTTCGTTGTGATGGCATTTGGCATTGCAATCCCAAACGTGTTGAGTTCTGCCTTAGTGGGCTATAAACAACAAGCGGGTAGTGCAGGGGCACTATTAGGGTTGATGTATTATCTCATGATTGGCACAGGGTTAGGTTTGGCAGGAATGCTACAAAATCTTGGGATCGTTCTGTTGGTGTGTGCATTGCTTGTGTTTTTAGTGACAATGTCACACAAAGTGAAATAAACCAGAGATAAAAAGCCCAACCAAATTGGTAGGGCTAAAAAATATTCACCGCAAAAATAACTATTTAATTAGTCGAACTACTAAAGAGCCTGGCGCACGAATCGATTCGATGTTGTGACTTAATACAGTACCACTTGTTGGTGCGGTGTAGCGTTGGGTCTCATCGCCAAAGCTGTCGTATTGAATAGCAAGCAATTGGTCTTGTTCAACCACATCCATCATTTTAACCTGAGGGAGAACAAAGCCCCCCAGTTCCGCTCGGATGCTCACAACGTCTTGGCCCTCAATGCACGGAATAAGTTCGTTCGGTTGCCCAGAAATGACATCGTGGCGTTTTAGTACGTTAAAGATACCAACAACGGTGCGATCAATCAGTTCTTGTTCCGTGTAACGACCCATGCCCACTTCAATGGTGATGCTTGGAATGCCGCTGTTGTTCCATACGGTTTCAAGTACACCTGCATCACCTGGATCATTCAAGATAGCGTCAGGGTTGATCAGGCGAGCCATTTCTAATGATTGCTCAATTCGGAAATCAGCAAACACGTAGAGTGGGTAAACGGTGCCGCTCGTTTGAGTGTGTAAGTCGATCGCAAGCTCTGCGTTCGGCTTGAGTAAATGGTTCCAAAGCGCATGCAGAAAACGGTTTGCTTCGTTGCCGTTCGCATCACCAGGGAAGAAACGGTTTAAGTTCGCTGGAGAGGCATCAGGATCGGCAGAGAAGAAATCACGACTATGATTCAACATACCCGTTAAGTTGATCATCGGGACAATGGTCACTGTACCCGCTAAATCCGCACCGATCAGTTCACGTGCTGTTTGTTGTGCAGCGAGAACACCATTGTATTCGTCACCATGAACACCGGCTGTGATCATGATTTTCTTGCCAGGCTTGTTGCCTTTGAAAACTGACACAGGCAAATGTTGCCACTGAGAAATTGCATTGGTCGCGACGCGGAACCAAAACTTATGCTCACCCGCAGGTAAGTCTGTTACATCAAGAGATTGAATGACTTGATGACCTTGAATTACGTCATCCAAAAATTGTGTTGCCATTAAAGCGGATACTCCAAAAAACATCGATGTTGATGTCTATACCCAAGTAACGTCAAACGACAAAATACGGTGCATTCTCGTAGAACGGCACATTTTGTGGCTACTTCGGTATATACCAATTGGCTTGAAATAAAAAAGGCGAGACCCCGTCTCGCCTTTTGACTAAATAGTATTCAGTTTACGCAAAACCCATCATGTGAGCTACGATAACGACGATGCTCGATAGGGTAAAGAGTAATAGCATAAAGCGCCAGCAGAATTTCGCCCAGTCACCCCAGTCAATACGACACACACCTAGCGTTGCCATTAGAGATGCTGAAGTCGGTACGATGATGTTTGTTAAACCATCGCCAAGCTGGAATGCAAGTACCGCAACTTGACGAGTAATACCTGCGATGTCTGCCAGAGGAGAAAGCAGTGGCATGGTTAGTGCTGCTTGGCCTGAGCCTGACGTCACAAAGAAGTTAAATACCGATTGGAATACGTACATCAACCATGCTGCTGCCACATCAGGAAGACCACTGATTGCGCTACCCGCACTGTTTAGAATCGAGTTAAGTACGCTTGCTTCGTCTGTTGTGCCACCACCAAGGATCAATAGTACGCCTTTTGCACAGCCCACAAGTAGAGCAGGGGCAAGCATGATCGCCGCGCCTTCTTTAAATGCATCAGCAGCGCCGTTTAACGTCATGCCGTTAAGGCGGAAGATAGTACCAATGATTGCAACCACAAAGCCCATCGTAAAGAACTGAGAGGCGATTTCAGGAATGTACCATGCGTTTGCGACTACGCCCCATACAACCCAAATCGTGGTTGCGGTTACCGTTAGGATCACAAGTGTGTCGCCTAGGTTCCAACGAGAATCGTGGTTACTTAGCTCTTGTTGACGGAAGTATTTGTCTGTACGGCGGCTGTAAGAAAACTCAGGGTTTGCTTTGATACGCGCAGCGTAAAGCATAGTGAAAGCGATACCGATCAGAGTAAAGCCAGCCCATAGAGCCATACGAACCGTCATACCAGATAAAACAGGGATACCGGCAATACCTTGTGCAATTGCGACAGAGAATGGGTTCATCCAAGAGGTCGCAAAACCAATTTGCGTTGCAACGTACGTCACCATCACAGTGGTGATACCATCGTAACCAAGGCGGACCATTAGCGGAGCAATGATGATTGCGAATGCCACCGCTTCTTCACCCATACCAAATACAGCACCACCTAGAGAAAATAGGAGGAACAATACAGGAATGAATAGTGCTTCGTTGCCTTTAGTTTTGTCGATAAGACGTAGGATACCGTTGTCGATAGTACCAGTGCGCATAACCACACCGAATGCACCACCGATAACCAGCATGAACATAATAACGCCAACTGCGCTACCCCATTTAGAGCCAGATACAAGCCCCTCGAATGGGAAGTTCATCAAACCGATGCCACCGCCAGAAGCGAAAAGGCTAACCGTGTTGTATACCAACTCGCCGTTTTCATCGGTTGCATAAGCGAAAGACGTTGGGTCGATAACAGTACGTGTTTTTTCTGCACCGTCGACCATGTAAGTCACTTGTTGGCTATCGAAATGGCCAGCAGGGATTAAGTAGGTAAGAATCGCAGCAAGAATACCAACAATGAAAATCAAAATGAGGGTATCAGGCATCTGCCATGATTTTGGGGTTGCCGCCGATTCCGATGGCTGAGCGTGTGTGTGAGACATAACCTATTTCACGTCGAAATTTAGAAAGCATGAAATATCGATAAAACGGAATAAAAAGTCAATATTAAGTGAATTGGCGAACTATAAATTCATCAATAATTTGATCTGAGGTGGGCTGAGTTATATATCAATGTTTTATTGGTTAAAATATTGGTGGAATGTTGTTTTTAGTGCGGATAACTAAGCTCACCTTTGCGAGCCTAGTTGGGGCACTATCTTTGAATGTTCAGTCTTTTGCTTGCGGTGACTGCTGTGCATAAAAAGCAGCGACATCGCGTAGATCATCATCGTTTAACATTCTTAGCTGTGCCGCCATCATGTCCGCTAATGGACCGCGACGTAAACCGTCTTTATACGCTTTCATTGAATCATACAGGTATTTCGCATTTTGACCGGCAAGGTGCGGGTATGAATCATTATTCGAAATCCCGGTTGCACCGTGACAATAAATGCAGCTAGGTGATTTATGTTTGCCTTTATCTGCATCACCAAAAGGTGTTGCGATTACGGCCGAAGAAGAAAGAAGAACAGACGCAAATAGCGCGTGTTTAAGCATGGAATGCATGGAAGTTCTCGAAATAAATAATAACGATTTGGCCAAGTACTGTTTAGTTTTTGGAAGTGCTATCTAGCTTACCGATGTGAGTATCTAGCTTCCCAATGTGAGAAGCTAGATACTCAAACTATGTTGGCAAAACCAAGCAGGCCAAGATAAAAATATCAAAACGCTAAAACATCAAACCGCTTAAAGCACAAAATTTAAACTAAGGCTTTTAGGCTTAAGAGAAGCGTATCGATGTCTTGCACGGAAATGTCTTTATGCGTCACAAAGCGAACCGGATTTCCTGGTGTGATGGTGATGCCTTGCTGTTTCAATTTTTCAGCAATGCCAGCAATATCGACTTGCGAATCCAGTTTGGCAAAGACGATGTTGGTTTGCACTAAATCAGGATTTACCGAAAATCCAGGAAGTTGCGCTAAGCCCACGGCTAATGTTTTCGCGTTGATGTGGTCTTGTTTTAATTGTTCGACTTGCTCTGTCAGTGCCAGTTTACCTGCTGCTGCAAGAATGCCGGCTTGACGCATCCCACCACCGACCATTTTTCTTAGACGGCGTGCTTTTGCAATGTACTCTTTGCTACCAAGCAATAGTGAACCAACCGGTGCTGCTAGACCTTTTGATAAACAGATCGTCATAGAATCAAAGTACTGACCAATTTCTTTTACAGGTACATCTAATGCAACGGCTGCGTTAAACACACGAGCGCCATCGAGGTGCATTTGTAAGTTGTGTTTGTTTACGAACTCGCGAGCTTGTGCAAGGTAAGAAAGAGGAAGCACTTTACCGTTGATGGTGTTTTCAAGGCTCAGTAGGCGGGTGCGAGCAAAGTGCGCATCATCTGGTTTGATTGCCGCCTCTAATTTATCAAAAGGCAATGTACCGTCTGGGTTGTTTTCAATAGGCTGAGGTTGAATTGATCCCAAAACTGCGGCGCCGCCAGCTTCATACTTATAGTTGTGAGCCTGTTGCCCACACAGGTACTCATCGCCGCGCTCACAATGCGCCATTAAACCGAGTAGGTTAGCTTGTGTGCCTGATGTGGTGAACATCGCCGCTTCAAATCCGGCAAGCTCTGCGGCAAATTGCTCTAAGTCGTTTACCGTTGGGTCATCGCCGTAAACATCATCGCCAACCGGAGCGGTAAACATAGCTTCACGCATGGCTTGTGTTGGTTGGGTAACGGTATCTGATCGAAAGTCCATAATTCTCTCCTCGGTCGAAATGACCTAAATATAACCACAAAGACGAGCTTTGCTTAGGCAAGCAATAGTTTTGGCATCAGTAATAATGCCTTGAATAATTTGTTGTTCGAGCGCCTCTAGTGACAGTGTCACCACTTCAATCACTTCGTCATCGTCACATTCATATCGATTGGTTTTGTTAAGCTGTTCAGCAACAAATAAATACTGAATCTCATCACAAAATCCAGCTAATGGCGTGACTTGACCAAGCGAGGTAAATTTTTCTGCGCTGTACCCAGTTTCTTCTTCCAGTTCTCGTTGTGCACAGCACAATGGGTCTTCATTCCCCTCACGAGTGCCTGCCGGTAATTCGAGCAGCCATTTGTTTAGAGAGGGACGAAACTGATTCACCAGCACAATTTCCCCGTCAGAAGTAATTGGTAAGATAACGGCAGCACCGGGGTGTTGGATAGTGGTGTGGGTAATTGTCCGGCCCGTTGGAAGTTTGATTTTTTCTTCAACTAAAGAAATTTGCTTCCATGTATGAATAGTATTGCTCATTGCAGTTCAAACCTTGACTGTCACTGCGTATCGATGTGTTTTGAACATTAACCATAAACACACAGAAACAAAAGAGAAAAGTGTCCTCATACCCTAATAAGCCCTCGGCTTTCAGTGATTTATCTCTCATAAATGAAAACTTTGGTTGCTCGTGCACTCGCGCGAAGCATCTGGTATAAACGAGACTCGCTAAAAATACACTTGTAACAAAGTTATAACAAATGTATAAAATTATATATACAGCATCAGTTCAACAGCCGGAGCCGTTATGATACAACCATCTTTCGCATCAAATGCCGAAAAAGCGCTTCTCTCAGAGCGTATCAATAAGCTGGCTAAAGCCTTAACTGATGGCGTTTATGAGCGTGAACACACGATCAAACTTTGTTTACTTGCCGCTTTATCGGGTGAAAGTGTGTTTCTTTTGGGGCCTCCTGGTATTGCCAAAAGCTTAATCGCTAAACGTCTGATCCAAGCATTCGATAACAGCAGTTATTTTGAGTACTTGATGACGCGATTTTCAACCCCTGAAGAAGTTTTTGGCCCATTAAGCATTCAAGAATTAAAAGACAACGGGCGCTACGTTCGTCTTACAAAAGGTTACCTGCCAACCGCACAAGTGGTCTTCTTAGATGAAATATGGAAAGCCGGGCCTGCGATTCTTAATACACTCTTAACGGTAGTGAACGAAAAGACGTTTAAAAATGGCAGTGATATTGAACGCGTTCCTATGCGCTTATTGGTATCTGCATCGAATGAACTGCCAGATGAAGATAGCGGCTTAGACGCGCTCTATGACCGGATGCTTGTGCGCGTGTTTGTAAATCGCATTCAAGATAAACAGAATTTTAAATCCATGCTAACGGTGGGGACGGCTCAGGAAGTGCAAATACCAGAGGGGTTGGCGATCACTGATGAAGAGTATCATCGTTGGCAGCAGCAGCTGGATAAACTGACGCTCACTGATAATGCTTTCGAAAAACTGTACCAGTTAAAATCCATGCTAGAGAGTAAAGTTGAAGCTGAGTTTGGCGATGCTTCTCTTACCGATATGTACGTGTCAGATCGCCGTTGGAAGAAAGCCGTAAAACTGCTCAAGGCAAGCGCATTCTTTAATGGCCGTGATGAAATCAACCCGCTCGACCTCCTGCTTCTTCAAGACTGTCTTTGGAATAGCCCAGAATCGCGTGACGTTGTGCGCGCTGTTATTCAGGACTTTGCATTGAAATTTGCCTTTGATCAGCAAGAGGCAGAGCAAGAGATTGAATACTGTCGAGAATCTTTAGTGGATGTTCAGCATGAACTAGAAGATGCCTACCGAATGACATTGAATACCGAAACGGCGACTGGGTTGCTGCGCAAAGAGACCATGAGTTTTGATACGTCAAAAGCAAAATCGTACAAAGTGGGTGCGGCGGTTAATCTTGTGAAGCTTGTGATTTTGCAAAGCAACATGTCGGTTTCTGAAGCTGAAAAAGGCGATAGTCGTTGGGTTTACGTGCCAAAAGATGAATTAGTTCGTGTCATTAAAGAGGGGCACGGTGATGTTTATGGTTACGTTAACCAAAATACCAAAATGTGTCGTATTCGATTTGATATCGATGCTGCGAACAACTTGGTGATCCGAGATATCGCTAATCGCGGCGTTTTAGTTAGCTTAGTGACCCAGCAAGGGTTAGATGTTGAGCTTTATCAAAAATGGTTGTCGCAGAGTGAAAAAGCGGTCAGCCAACTCGCGGATGCAGAGCATCATATGCGTAAAGTTAAAGCCAACTTCCATGGCGCATTACCACATAGTTTCGTGGATCCAGAATTACCACGTCTTATGGAGTCGAGTCTGCAGCAGGTCACTCAACGACTTGAGTCTATCCAAGGTGAAAGCGAGAAGATCATTCAACGCTTTAAGAACTTACATCAGTTTTTCTCTTAAGGAGACAACATGTTAGGTGCAGACGGACTCAATTTAGCGCTCATGGTAGCGGATTCTGGCATTATCGATGGGGCAGTGAACGATCTCATGGCGCGCTCTCAAGTCATAATGATGTCCGAGAACCGAGGAATGAAATCTTCGGTCAAAAACCATCTTCTCAAGTGGCGTGGCAACGTTAAAAAGCGCATGACGAAAGTCTGTGAAACCGAGCGTTTTCAGCAAGAACTTGCACTGTATCAAGAAATCATCTACTGGGACGAAGAAGAATTCTTTGAACGCATTGATGATGTGATCAAAAAGCTGGAGTGGCACTCTGCGTTTTACATGCAGGCTCGTCGAATGTTGGAGAAGAACAAGGGTGTTGATAATCCTATGTTCCCACATTACTTTTGTGACCAGTGGTATCAAAGCCTTGCCGATGCGATAAAACAAGCGCAGTTGACTGAGCTCGAAGCCAACAAAGAGAAAGTCCTTGAGGATTTGTACCAGCGTATGGAAACGATGCGCAGTATGGACAAAGTGACAGAATCTGGTGATGAGCAAAGCGTTGGGCGCCTTTGGGACATGGCATCGGCCAAGCTGAGTAAAACGGACTTGACGGTCATGAAGCGTCATGCGGAGTTTTTGAAAAAGCACAAAGGCTTACAAGACATCGCTGAACAGCTTGGACGTATGGCGGACCAAGTGAATGATCCTGATCTTAACCGTGCTCCCGCTGAAGAGTTGCAAATGGTTGAGGAAAAGAGCGACGAAGCAACGGATGATATCGTCGGTATCCACGAGAGTGACGATCTTAACAAGCTGCTGCCTAATGAGACCATGTTTCTGGCTTATCCAGAGCTAGAAGTCGTGTTTTACAAACATCTCGTTGATAAACGTTTGATGAACTATCGTACGCAAGGTAAGTCTCGTACTTTGCGTAAAGTAAAAGCCCATAAACCAGATCACAAAGCCGTTGATATAGAGAAAGGGCCATTTATTGTCTGTGTGGACGCGTCGGGGTCTATGAGTGGTTTCCCGGAACAATGTGCGAAAGGGATGGCTTATGCATTGATGCAAATTGCGTTAGCAGAGCGACGTGATTGTTACGTTATCATCTTTTCAACAGAACACATCACTTATGAGCTTACTCGCCAAGATGGATTACGTGAAGCGGCGGACTTTCTGACCTACAGCTTTCATGGTGGTACAGATTTAGAGCCCACACTGATCAAATCAATAGATCTCATGAGCAGTGATAAATATAAAAATGCAGATTTAGTGGTCATTTCTGACTTTATTGCGCCGAAGCAGCAGGATGAGTTGATTGCCAAAGTTGACGCATTAAAAGCCAAGAAAAACCGTTTCCATGCGATCAGCTTGTCCAAATATGGAAATCCTGCGTTGATGTCGATGTTTGATCATACTTGGTCTTATCATCCCAATGTGGTGGGGCGTTTGTTTCAACGAGTGTCAAATGGCTAAACAAGAAATGTGCAATTAGATCGAATAATGATCCATTTGATTTAAAACGAAGCAAACAAACTTAAAAAGATAGATTTTTGTTTGACTCTATTTTCGGAATCCGTAAAGTAGCAACCAACGCAGCGGGGCACAGCCTTCAAAGCGTTGAAAATAAAGGCGCCTTGGCAGAGTGGCTATGCAGCGGATTGCAAATCCGTGGACCTCGGTTCGACTCCGGGAGGCGCCTCCATTTTACGACACGAGTTCATTCGTGACATTACGATGTATAAACATCGAACAGTAGCCAGCGAAAGCTGGTTTTTTTGTGTCTGTTTTTTGCGGCTGTTTTTGCGACGGTTGTTTTGCGTGAGTAACCTGACAGTCCAGTTATACCCACTTTCTCACTTTCCCATCTTCTCACTTTTCCTTTTCCTGTTCCCTATCTTTTCTTTCCTACGATCCCTTTTGAGCAATCTTTCTCACATTTGTTTTGAAACAGAACAGCGGCATACACCTTTTGCTTTCCTCGATTTGGCGCACATTTGTTAACAAAAAGCTTTGCTATTGTTTCACGAATGAAATGAATTGAATCGTTAATAAACAACGTCAGCCTGACAGCGATACAAGATTTGGGGATTAGAGCGAAGGATATGAAACAAGAGCAGTTAATTGAGACACTGAAAGCCGTTGTCGGAGAAGAAAGCGTTCTGACTGATCAGATTAAAACAAAGTACTACCGTACAGGCTTTCGCTCAGGTGGCGGTAAAGCACTTGCCGTGGTATTCCCTAATACGCTTTTAGAGCAATGGAATGTAATAAAGCAATGTGTGGAAAACAATTGCATCGTGATCATGCAAGCAGCCAAAACAGGGTTAACCGAGGGGTCTGCGCCAAGTGGTAGTGATTATGATCGTGATGTAGTGGTGATTAATATCACCAAGATGAAACAAATCTATTTGCTAGATGGGGGTAAGCAAGCGGTATGTTTACCTGGTGCAAGCTTGCATTCTCTAGAGAAAGCATTAAAAGCGGTTAACCGCGCGCCCCATTCTGTGATCGGTTCATCCACATTAGGCGCGACTGTGGTCGGTGGTATTGCTAATAACTCTGGTGGGGCGCTCGTGAAACGTGGCCCGGCTTATACAGAACTTGCCATATTTGCTCAGGTAGATGAACAAGGCAAATTGAATCTGGTTAATCATTTAGGTATTGAGGGGCTAGGCTCTTCACCAGAAGAAATTTTGCAAAACATCCAAGACGGTAATTTTGACCCAGATAAGGTACTTCATGATTCGCGTATGGCATCAGATAAAGAATATGATGAGCGTGTCCGTGACGTCACCTCTGATATTCCGTCCCGCTTCAATGCTGATGAACGTCGATTATTTGAGGCGAGTGGTTGTGCTGGCAAGTTGGGGGTGTTTGCAGTTCGTGTTGACAGTTATCCAATCCCAGACAAGGAACAGGTTTTTTATCTCGGAACCAATGACCCAAATAAACTAACTCAGTTAAGAAAAGACTTTCTGACCCAATTTAATCACTTGCCAGAAATGGGGGAGTATCTTCACCGTGATATTTTCAACATGGCAGAAAATTACGGTAAAGACGTGTTTTTATCGATTGAGCGTTTGGGAACGGATAATTTGCCAAAGTTGTTTTCACTCAAAGCAAAAGTTGAGAATATTTTAGACCGTTTGCCCCTCGTGAACAAATATCTTCCAGATACCATGCTGTACTACGTGAGTAAGTTGTTCCCCCAACATTTGCCACCACGTATGTTGGCGTTTCGTGACAACTATGAACACCACCTTGTACTTAAAATGAGTGATGGGGGCATTGAAGAAGCGCAGAAGTATTTAAGAACCGTGTGGAATGCTCATGATGACTGTGACTATTTTGAATGTACGCCGGAAGAGGGTAAAAAAGCTTACTTACATCGTTTTGCCGCAGCGGGGGCCGCTATTCGTTATGAAACTATCCATCGTAAAGAGGTTGAGGACATTGTCGCGCTAGATATTGCGTTACGTCGTAACGATGATGAATGGCTAGAGACGTTACCAGAAGAAGTGAGTAAGAATCTGGTTAAGTCGCTCTATTACGGACACTTTATGTGTTACGTCTTCCATCAAGACTACATATTTAAGAAAGGCACTGACACCAAGTTAATGAAGAAGCTTATGTTGGAGCACTTGAACCGCCGCGGTGCGAAGTACCCAGCCGAACACAATGTTGGTCATCTGTATGAAGCAGAAAGTAGTCTGCAGAAGTTTTACCATGAGTTGGACCCAACGAATACGTTCAACCCAGGAATAGGGATGATGGACCGCTACAAGCGCAATTGTAATTGTTGCGCCTAATATTGTGATGTTTTTCCTGTGTGGTGATACTCAAGTTATACGCTCGTGTGATGAAATTTGAGTTTGATATTTATAGCATAAATGCTTAACTTGTAATGACTTGGATGCAGATAACATAAAAAGATGAGATGTTATGGAAGACGTATTGATAGTATTTATAGTGTTTGGGGCAATATTTGGTGGTGGTATCGTCAATATGGTCTTAAAGCATCGTAAAGATGTGAAAGCGTTAGAGGTGTCTGAACGTAATCAGCTTTCAACGCAAGAGCGTGATGCGCTTAAAAAACAGGTAGCTGCTTTAACTGAAAGAGTCGAAGTACTGGAGCGCATTGTTACTGATCGTAAGTATCAACTGGATCGAGAAATAGCGTCTTTATAACGCCTTTGCAAATTACAGTGAGATAATTGATTTCATTGTGTGACTTTCATAAAGCCGAAACGCTTGCTGCTTTTCGGCTTTTTTCGTTTCATTAATTCAGGTTTGACTCGTATTTTGAGCTATCAGGTGTTTACATCTCTGGATTATCGCTCGTCGAAAAAATCTTTATTGCGGATGTATTTGCTCATTAAGTGATAAGAAAAAGGGCGAATAAGCCAACTCACAATAGAGCGAGCTAAGCGGATCAAAGTAGGGGTGTTTTCGTAAATCCTGCCGTTATATAACCACAGCATTTTTCCAACATGCCAGTAGAGAAGGGTAGCGGAGGCATAAAGGTCACGATGTCGATATCGCAACAGATGCGATAGGTTTTATGACCCAGTCGATAGTGCTTTTTGAACGCCCAGTCTCCAATTGCAGGTTGACCAAAAGTGACAACACGCTTGATACATTTGGGGTATTTCTTTTCAAGGTAATCAGCAAACACGCAACCAATCGCGCCGCCTGACGAATGCCCAGTGACAGTAATGCGTTTCCCTTGCAAGATCAGTGGAACAACAGTGGCTTCGAGCCTTTCTAGAACGCTCAGGCCCAAACGGTCTTGATTTCTGCTCGGTATACTTTCTTGGGATAATAGATGATAGAAGCCACAATGGATTCGGTAACGCAGGCCTAAGTGGTGACAACGACGTGGCCAGATGAAAAAGTTCAGTAACCAATCCGAGAGATTGTGGGAGCCTTTTATCACGACCACCACTTCTGTGCGTTTCTTGCTCCAAAGTACACGGATCATGGTTTTGCCGAACTGGTTTTTGATGACCCGCTGTCCATCTGGATCAAACCCATATCGAGTCTGCTTAAAGATTCTAGGGTAGGCTAAGCTACAGAGAACTGCGTAACGTTCGTATTGGTATCGTTTTAATGGTTTCACATAACGGTAAAGTGAGTTGCCCAAGTTTTAACCTTAAGATGGGATTATTAAGGAAAAATGAATAGCAGACCTTTAATATGTCGTCATTTAATTGGTGTAAAAATACAGATGCGGAAGAAAAACGTTTTCTGGTAACGCGTATTTTCAGAATAAAATGGTGTGAGTTTGAGCAAAGTGATTGAGTTGTAATCTTTGGTGTTTCTGTTTTAACCACTTGAATAAAAAGCTAAAATTTTGTTGACCCAGAATCTAAATGCGTTAAAGTACGCCTCGTTCTCACGGCGAAAGTCGTTGGAACAGATGGTGTTACCATCGCATGATAGCGTTGCCCTGGTGGTGAAATTGGTAGACACAAGGGATTTAAAATCCCTCGACTTTCGAGTCGTGCCGGTTCAAGTCCGGCCCGGGGCACCATCAATCATTATGTCAGTAGACATGAATGCGACACTAGCTCAGTTGGTAGAGCGCAACCTTGCCAAGGTTGAGGTCACGAGTTCGAACCTCGTGTGTCGCTCCAATATTCATCTTAGGGTATTGGTATCATTAAGGCGCCTTGGCAGAGTGGCTATGCAGCGGATTGCAAATCCGTGGACCTCGGTTCGACTCCGGGAGGCGCCTCCATTCGATAACGATTATCGAGAAAGAACATTGAAACCTCGTCCGTGTGACGGGTTTTTTTTCGTTTCTAGATCAGTCCGTTTATGCCCCTCCTAGCCCGTTTATAGCGATCATAGTGGCCTATAGCAATCAAAGTTGTTTCTAGCGATTATAGTCGCCTATAGCGATCAAACTCGTTTCTAGCGATCATAGCCGCTTATACCAATCAGTAGTTTGGCTTCTATATCAACCAGTAGTAACTGAGGCCAATCGTAGTATATAACTCGGATGTTTCTCATGATAACGGCTTATCAATAATTTTCGTTCCTTATCGGGCGAGGTCTTATGTGAACTTTGAGCTCTTACTTGGATCACCGACTTTGCCTACTTGTTCTGATTGGGTTTTACCTAGCTGAATCTTAACGTGCCTTGAATACGTGATTTCCGTTGTTAAAACTTAACCAGATTGCATGTTTTATAATTGATTTGTCTGTATGTTAAGCGATTGAATGCTCAAAACTAATTTTTTTGTTGACCGAAAATTTAATTAGGTTAAAGTACGCCTCGTTCTCACGGCGAAAGTCGTTGAAACAGATGGTGTTACCATCGCATGATTGCGTTGCCCTGGTGGTGAAATTGGTAGACACAAGGGATTTAAAATCCCTCGACTTTCGAGTCGTGCCGGTTCAAGTCCGGCCCGGGGCACCATCTACTTCAAATGCAAGTGTATTAGAGAACACTATCGGTAAGGCGCCTTGGCAGAGTGGCTATGCAGCGGATTGCAAATCCGTGGACCTCGGTTCGACTCCGGGAGGCGCCTCCATTCGATAACGATTATCGCGAAAGAATTTTGAAAGCCCCGTCCATGTGACGGGGCTTTTTCGTTTCAGAGTTTTGAAGCATGGAGTTTTAAAGAATGGAAGTGGGGCGTTGTTTATTTTCGGTTTATATTCTTGTGCTTAGTGCTTAGTGCTTAGTGCTTAGTGCTTAGTGCTTCGAGCTTAGAGTTTAGAGCTTAGTGAGGCAGCTGATAACTCTATTTGGTTTTGAACTGAATATGCGTAAACTTAGAATATTCGGTGCCAATAAAAGCTAAGAATAAAAGGCGATAGGGCAGTATTAGGATGCTAAGTCGGCAATGTGTTGCTTTTTTTGTCAAACAAACCAAAAGAGTGTTTTTTTCTTTGACTCTTTAGAATAAATCATTAAAGTACGCCCCATCGGAACGACAGTTGTCGTGCTGATACTTCAATTAGCTTCATTCAGAAGCAACAAGATGGCGCCTTGGCAGAGTGGCTATGCAGCGGATTGCAAATCCGTGGACCTCGGTTCGACTCCGGGAGGCGCCTCCATCTCATAAATATGTCTCAATACTATCCCTTTAGTTTTTCTAGACTGTCATCCTCATCCTTTTGTCATCCATTCGTTACATCCAATTATCGTTCGCCTGCTAATTTACTACTTTCGTATTTTCAATTTCTTGATTTTTTGTACCCATCATTCGTTCAATAATAAACACGAGCTGCTGAACCATAGGATTGAATCTAAGTAAGTTTGTGTTCGCACACTCTTCTTAATGTTTTTTGTTTGAGCTGGTAGAAAATGTTTACACGTATTAGATTTCGTTGCAGGGAAACTAGATGCATTTAATGCGTCTAATTGATACCATCATCTATTCAGGTGATTGTTCATATTATGGATATATGAGTATTCGCGCCTAATATTGCCGATCACGTCCAAGGAGGGTAACAGATGCTAGATCGTAGGCGAGCTGGAGTCACTGCTTTATTGCTAAGTGTTGTATCGATGGGGGCATTCGCGGCATCTATGGCGAGCTATCCTGATGGGTGGCAAGATTGGCCGGTCGTGAAAGAATCACAAAACCTACCTGCTGATACGGTTCTCCCGCCAGATACCTCCTTGTTTATACAAGAATCTGTCCGAGCTTACAGCTGGATAAACAATGGGCAAGGTTCGCCACTGACTATTCGCGTTAATCCATCTAAATTGGAACAATATAAAACGCATGGTCCTTATACGGATGGACCAACAGCCGTTGCAATCTCAGAAGTGGATGGCATTGTTTGGGTAACGGAACATATTGGTGGGTTAGCGATTTACGGTAGTTACGATCGCGAGGGTAAAGACGTCAGTCATACGCACCCAAGTTTAGAGCCAAGTTTTTGTCAAAGCTGTCATACCACTTATCAAGATATCTGTATCAATGGCACATGTGCTGAGCCGGTACTTGGTGTCTACAAAGATAAGTAATTAGTACATTGGGTAAGCGTTTATTTGGCTTATTGACGATAAATCAGATGCTTTTGTTTCGCATCTGTTTTTAGTCCTGTCTATTATTCTGGGCATGTCATTCGCTCGCTATCAAAGTGAATGGGAAATGCGAATCGAGCACGCTGCTGCCATTACGAAATCTCACCTTGCGGCTCAGATGACGTTCTTTTCTTCATCTATCGCCGGCCGTAATTACGCCAACTTGATGATGCCGTCCACTAAAGAAGATCTCCGTGCGATTGATAAATTGCTATTTCTCGAAATTTCAGGTGTTTCGGATTACACCAAGAAAACTGTTTCCGTACGTTATTTGTCTCAAGATCATCAAGTCTGGCGAACGGATGTGTCTGACCAAGAAGTCAATGAACTCAAGCAGCGCAAGGCACTGTTAGAGCAAATGTTATCGAAAACAGGCGCAGAAGATGCGCTTAAGCAGAAAAAGTTGGGCTACCTCATTAATAAAACCAGCATTGACCTTGATGCTTTGATTTCAAGTCAGAAACTTAGTGCGACTACTGAGCTACCTTGGAACAAAGCATCTTTAGGACAGTTGGATTATTTCTACGACTCACTCCATTCAGTATTACATGTGTGTGTTCCGTTGCGGAATATCAATGGGGGATACATTTGGGTAGTTTTGGATGCAAGTGATTTGGATGCATTCAAGTTGCAGCTTATTAGAGAGCTTGTTTATGAGGCGATTATTGCCGCACTTATATCGATGGTGCTTATCTATATGGTGACGATATGGGTTGTCAGCCCATTAACTCGCTTGTCGCTTTCGATGAAAAAAGACATTGAAAAGATCGACCAAACACATATTCCTGAAATTACACGCTCAGATGAAATTGGTGATTTGGCACGAGCGTATTCAAGCCTTATTACCAAAATTAAAAATCAGTTACGAGTACTGCGTATGCAGACGGATACGGACACTTTAACCGGGATAGGCTCTCGCTTTCGGTACAATCGTATGGGGCCGACGGTTGTACTTAACGGGCTTCAGAAGCATAAATACGTGTGTTTTGTGTTGTGTGATATCGACAATTTCAAGAAGTTTAATGATACCTACGGGCATACCGAGGGAGACAATGCGCTATGTGAGGTCGCCAAGGTGTTTAATGAGTATTTAGGGGAGTCTCAACCAGCATTTCGCTTAGGTGGTGAAGAATTCGCATTGCTGATTTATGGCAATACCATAGATGAAATACATAACAAAGTACAAGGCGTCAGACGTGCTGTAGAACAGATGGCCATTCCTCATATTAAAAATGAACCGTCTGGAGTCGTGACCATTTCTGTGGGGGCAGTCCCTATGACCACATTGGATAATTTTATAACGCTAGAAGCGTGCCAGACAGGCTTAGAACAAGCTTTCGAAGATGCAGACAAAAACTTGTATGCTGCAAAAGACAAAGGCCGGAATATCGTAATTATGGCGGATACACTCAATATCAATTAACGATACTTCTATGTGTAAAATGTGGCAAAAGTGTCGCTAGGATAGTTTGACTTTCTTTAATTTTGCTTAAATTACGAAAGAATAGATAAAATTATAGGAAGTTAGTCACATCTACCCCTTTAGGGTAGTTTCATTCCGTAATTGATTTACATCATGTATTAATTTTCTTTCACAATTAACAATGCGCTCAGTGATAAGAACCTAACCCTTAGGAATTAGAATGAGCAAGTTGAAGCTAGTTGTCATCGGTAACGGCATGGTAGGCCACCGTTACATCGAAGACTTAGTCGATAAAACCGATGTTTCTAATATGGACATTACGGTTTTCTGTGAAGAACCTCGTGTCGCATATGATCGCGTACACCTTTCCTCTTACTTTTCTCACCATACTGCAGACGAGCTTTCCTTAGTAAAAGAAGGTTTCTACGACAAGCACGGAATCAAGATGTTGATTGGCGAACGCGCGATTAACATCAACCGTGAAAACCGAATTGTTTATTCAAGCACTGGTCGCGAAGTTCAATACGACAAGCTGATTCTTGCTACTGGCTCATTCCCATTTGTCCCACCAATCAAAGGTCACGAAAGCAAAGACTGTTTTGTTTACCGTACTATCGAAGATCTTAAAGCAATCGAAGCGTGTGCGAAAAAGAGCAAATCAGGCGTTGTTATCGGTGGTGGTCTGCTCGGTCTTGAAGCGGCAGGCGCACTGAAAGCACTAGGTGTAGAAACTCACGTTGTTGAGTTCGCTCCAAAGCTAATGGCTGAGCAACTTGACCTTGCTGGTGGTAACCAACTGCGTCAAAAGATCGAGCGTATGGGCGTGAACGTTCACACCAGTAAAAACACGCTTGAGATCGCAGCAGAGGGCACGAACGCTCGTAACGTTATGCGCTTCGCAGACGGCACCGAGCTAGAAACAGACTTCATCGTATTCTCAGCAGGCATTCGTCCACAAGACAAACTAGCACGCCAAATGGAACTAGAAGTAGCACCTCGTGGCGGTGTTGCAATCAACGACCATTGTCAGACTTCTGATGAGAACATCTACGCAATCGGTGAGTGTGCGTCTTGGAACGAAATGTTCTACGGTCTTGTTGCTCCTGGTTACAAGATGGCGACCGTTGCGGTTGATCACTTGCTAGGTAATACAGAAAGCAAATTTGAAGGCGCAGATATGTCTGCGAAGCTGAAATTGCTTGGCGTGAAAGTCGGTTCTATCGGTGATGCAAATGGCCGAACTGAGGGTTGTAAGAGCTACGTTTACCAAAACGAAGAGCAAGAGATTTACAAGCGTCTTATCGTTTCAGCAGACAACAAGAAACTGCTTGGCGCAGTGATGGTTGGCGATACGTCTGACTACGGTGATCTTCTACAACTTATGTTGAATGAAATCGACCTACCAGAACACCCAGATGCGTTGATTCTTCCTGCACACGCAGGCGCAGAAAAACCATCACTGGGTGCAGACGCTCTACCAGAAAGCGCAGTGATCTGTTCTTGTTTCGACGTAACTAAAGGCAAGATCGCACAAGCGGTGGCTGATGGTCATCACACATTGGGTGATATCAAAGCAGTGACAGGCGCAGGTACGGGTTGTGGTGGCTGTATTCCTCTAGTGACGTCAGTACTGAACGCAGAACTTGCGAAATCGGGTATTGAAGTGAAGAGCGACGTATGTGAGCACTTTGCTTACTCGCGCCAAGAGTTGTTCCACCTTATTCGTATCGAAGAGATCAAGACGTTTGATGAACTTCTAGCAAAATACGGCAAGGGTTACGGCTGCGAAGTGTGTAAACCACTGGCTGGTTCTATCTTGGCATCTTGCTGGGGTGAGCACATTCTTAAGCCACAACTGGTTAAGCTGCACGACACCAACGATAACTTCCTTGGTAACATCCAAAAAGACGGTACGTATTCTGTTATCCCACGTATGGCGGGCGGTGAAGTAACACCTCAAGCACTTGGTGCGCTAGCTAACGTTGCTGCAGAATACAACCTATACACCAAAGTCACCGGCGCTCAGCGTATTGGTCTGTTTGGTGCTCAAAAAGACGATCTTCCAGAGATCTGGCGCAAGCTTATCGACGCTGGTTTCGAAACGGGTCAAGCGTACGCAAAAGCACTTCGTATGGCGAAGACATGTGTGGGCTCAACGTGGTGTCGTTACGGTGTTCAAGATTCTGTTGGTTTGGGCTCTTACATCGAGAACCGTTACAAAGGCATCCGTACTCCGCATAAGATGAAGTTTGGTGTTTCTGGCTGTACTCGTGAGTGTGCGGAAGCACAAGGTAAAGACCTTGGCATCATCGCGACTGATGCGGGTTGGAACATGTACGTATGTGGTAACGGCGGCATGAAACCTCGTCACGCAGACCTACTAGCAAGTGATCTAGATAAAGAAACGCTAATTAAGTACATCGACCGCTTCATGATGTTCTACATCCGTACGGCTGCGCCACTACAGCGCACATCGGTTTGGATGGAAAACATGGAAGGTGGCGTGGACTACCTACGCGAAGTGATCGTCAACGATAAACTTGGCATTAACGCTCAGCTTGAAGCCGATGTAGCGAAGCTCGTCGATGAGTTTGAGTGTGAGTGGACGGCGACCGTCAACGATGAATCACAATTGAAACGTTTTGCACACTTCATCAACTCAGACAAGCGCGATGACAACGTTGTGTTTGTTCAAGAGCGTGAGCAACACCGCCCGGCAACTTTCACGGAGAAACACCCTGAAGCGAAAGGCGACATCCTACACGTAGCGATTACAGAAGCATAAGGAAGAGTTGATATGTCATTTGAAAAGATTTGCCAAATCAGCGACATCGTACCAGGCACAGGTGTTTGTGCACTGATTGATGGAAAGCAAGTGGCCGTATTTCGTCCGACGGAAGCAGAAGAAGTCATGGCGATCAGCAACACAGACCCGTTCTTCCAATCAAACGTGCTTTCTCGTGGTTTGATCTGTGAGCACCAAGGCGAACTTTGGGTGGCTAGTCCACTTAAAAAGCAACGCTTTAATTTAGCAACAGGTGCGTGCATGGAAGACGAGCGTTTTAGCGTGAAAGCTTACAAAGCGCGCGTGACCAACGGCGAAGTAGAAATTTCTGCATAAGCTCGATATGAATTCCCTCCTCTCAGGGGGAGGGAATGCAAGGAATATTAGATTCAATAGACAAAGGCTTTCCCTTGGTCATCTGCGGGGACAAGGAAGCGAGATGTTACTGAGTTAACGGGAAGCCTTTCTCTATTCAATCTTTAATTTTAACTTTCACATTTTGAATAAGGACACATTCATGTCTACTGACTTTAAACCTGCAGAATTCGTGCAAACCATGATCAATGTGGGTGAAGCGAAAACCAACACCAGTACTCGCGATCTTCTTCTTCGCGGCACGATGGCTGGTATTATTCTTTCTCTGGCGGTTGTGGTCGCAATTACGGCGATGGTACAAACAGGCATTGGCCTTGTAGGTGCACTTGTCTTCCCTGTTGGCTTTGTGATTCTCAGCGTCATGGGCTATGACTTAGTGACCGGCGTTTTCGGCCTTGCACCATTAGCGAAGTTCGCCAATCGTCCTGGCATCACGTGGAATCGCATCTTCCGTTGTTGGGGACTTGTTGGTTTGGGCAACCTTATCGGTTCTCTGATCGTTGCTTATCTAGTGGCTATCTCTTTGACAGGTAACTTCTCTCTAGAATTAAATGCAGTAGCGAAGAAATTTGTCGCGGTTTCTACCGCACGTAGTCTTGGTTTCGAGAATATGGGTATGGACGGATGGATCACGTGTTTCGTGCGCGGTATCTTCTGTAATCTGATGGTGTGTCTAGGTGTTATCGGCAACATGACAGCACGTTCAGTGTCTGGTCGCGTAGCGATGATGTGGTTCCCAATTTTCATCTTCTTCGCGCTCGTATTTGAGCACACAGTCGTAAACATGTTCCTATTCCCACTAGGTATGATTCTAGGTGCGGATTTTGGCATTGCGACATGGTTGAACTTCAACCTAATTCCAACCATCCTAGGTAACATTGTTGGTGGTTTAGTCATGACATGTATTCCACTGTACCTAACTCATGCTAAAACTGCGCCTGCTATCAATGCGCAAGACGAAGTAAACGTTGAACCTGCAATGGTGAAATAATTTGCTTGTGCTGGTCCCATTTTTAGATAGATGGGACCATGCTTCAATTTTAACTTTCATCCGTTATTTTATTGATTTAGCGATAAAAGTAATCACTCTTTAGAGTAGTTTGAACCTTAATTGGATCACGTGAGTGTTACTTTTTATATCTAAATTTACCGATAGGCATCGATATGACTGCAGTTCATTCATCTTTAAACAGCGGCTTTGTTTCACTAGTGGGCGCAGGACCTGGCGATCCTGATCTGCTGACTGTAAAAGGCTTAAAAGCGATTCAAGCGGCTGAAGTTGTTGTGTATGACCGTTTAGTGTCGAAAGACATTCTTGAGTTAGCGCACGCATCAGCTGAGATGATTTATGTCGGTAAAAAACTCGACTTTCATTGCGTGCCACAAGATCAAATCAACCAAATCTTGGTACAAAAAGCGCAAGAGGGTAAGCGGGTGGTACGCCTAAAAGGTGGCGATTCGTTTATTTTTGGCCGTGGTGGTGAAGAGCTAGAAGAGTTAGCAGAATTTGGCATCAAATACGAAGTGGTGCCGGGTATTACGGCTGCTGCAGGTGCGACAGCGTATGCGGGTATTCCTTTGACGCATCGTGATCACGCACAGAGCGTTCAATTTATTACCGGACACGTACAAAAAGATGGCCGTGAGATTGAATGGCACTCATTGGCACAGTCAAACAACACACTTGTGTTCTACATGGGACTAAAACAAAGTGGTCACATCATGGATAAGCTGATCACGCATGGGTTAGATCCAGAAATGTCATGTGCGATCATCGAAAATGGTACACGACCGGAGCAGCGTGTGTTTCAGGGGAAGTTGAGTGAATTGGCGAATATGGCAGAGCAAGCCGTGAGCCCGGCATTGATTGTAGTTGGTAGCGTTACTCAGCTGCACAACAAACTGGATTGGTTTGGCAAATGCTAACTTTCCAAAAGCAAATTTCCTAACAGCTAAGTTTCATCATAACTTGGCTACACATTAGATAGCACAAGGGCTGGGTTTCTGTTGCATTTCTCTTTTTCGCATTGGCATTTGATCAATGAGGTTATTGATGAATTGCCAATCGGTTTTTGCGCCCCAGCGGTGTTTCTCTTCACCGTCTTTGCCTAACAGAATAGCGGTGTGCTGGCCTTGCTTTACTTGGTAGAGCTTGGCAAGCATCTTTAAATCGAATTCTTCTTTTAACCACGCCGGCTGGGTAAATCCATCTTCAGCAATTACCAGTGTGACAATGTCACGGTCTTCGAGTTCGCATTCGTTCATCAAGGCTTCGAGCAAAAACTGCTTAACGTGGTCATCATTAGTCGGTGCAAAATACAGCACACTTCGATGTGGCCAGTATTGACCATGTGACGGATAGCCAAAAGCAGCAGTGGACACGAGGCACGAAACCAATAGAGCGAGTACTTTGTGTATCATGACATTACTCCTTTAAACGCGAACAACAAGTCTGGTCACGCTTGCAAACCAAGTCACTCTCGCTGAACTAAGTCTTTGACAAAGGCACCTTGAGATTACTTGTCTATATACGTAAGTTTAGTGGAAATCGCTCATTGTGCTTTTGGACAAAGTCGCTTAGGGTATGCAGCAAAAGATAAGGCGTATGAAATAGATGAGTTCGGAAAATAAACAAACAGTCGCAATTCTTGCTGATGTGCAGAATGTGTATTACACCTGCCGAGAAGCGTATCGCGCTAATTTTGACTACAACCAATTCTGGTATGTGGCGACACAGGACAAACATGTGGTCAGTGCTCGCGCTTATGCTATTGCTAGTAACGATCCTAAACAGCGTCAATTCCATCATATTTTACGTGGTGTAGGCTTTGAAGTGATGTTAAAACCTTTTATTCAGCGCAGAGATGGTAGCGCTAAAGGGGATTGGGATGTTGGCATCACGCTCGATGCGATAGAGATTGCTCCAGAGGTAGACGAAGTGATTCTGGTTTCTGGTGATGGTGATTTTACGATGTTAGTTGAGCGTATCCAGCAACGTTTTAATAAGAAAGTCACGGTTTATGGCGTACCGAAGCTCACGTCACAGACTCTTATAGACGCGGCGGACAGTTTTATTGCAATAGAAGATGATTTTTTGCTGTAGAAAGTGATTTTTTGCTGCAGACGGTGATTGGTTGTAAAGAGTTATTCGTTGTAATTTCTTTTTCTGTAATCGCTTATTTGTGGTGATGAATGTTAAGAGCAGAGGTGAATTGATCGCACGATCAATTCACCGTAGTGATGCCGTAGAACTGATGAACGTCGACACTTGTTCAACTCTACGGATTCGCGAAAGTCATTAACTTTGCTCACCAACCTCACTTTCTACCGCGTTATCAGCACCTTGCTCAACTGTTTGGTTTTGCTCTTCTGCTTCCATTTTTGCACGTTCAGCTTTAGAGATGTAACGAGGCTTGTTGCTTTTGTGCAGTTTTGAATTCTGCTTCTTTAGCTTTGACTTTAAAATTTGGTTGATTTTCTTCTTGCGGTTCATGGTGTTGGTCCTTTAATTTAGCGGGGCAGAATAGTGATTTTTCCGCTAAGTTACAAGCCTAATGGATACCCTATGAGAACACTTTATACAGAGCGCCTAATACTACGTCTTGTTAGTGTAGAAGATGCGCCGTTTATTTTAGAGCTCTACAACCAACCAGACTTTTATCGTTTTGTTGGAGATAAGCAAATTCGCTCCCTTGAAGAAGCGGAACGTTATATTCAAGATAACATGTTACGCATGCAAGAACGGAAAGGTGTGAGTTTGTTGGTCGTTGAAACCAAGGCGAATAACCAGCCAATTGGGATTTGTGGTTTGGTGAAGCGTGATACTTTAACCGCGTTTGACATTGGTTACGGCTATTTGCCAGCTGCTTATGGTAAAGGCTATGCCATTGAGGCTGCACAAGCGGTAATGCGTCATGCGCGAGATGGAATGCAAATAGAAAACTTGGTTGCCATCACCAATAATGACAATCATCGTAGTATTTCGTTGTTAGGTAAGCTCGGCTTCCAGTTTGAACGTGTCGAGCAAACTTATGACAATGGTAGAACGTTGCAGCTTTACACTATGGCATTGTAGTTCGACGTTGTAGTTTGACGTTGACTTAGATTTCGGTCGAGGCTGATTAGTTTAAGGTTCATTTAGTTTAAGGCTGATGTATGAGCGACATTTTAATCGGTAAACTTGCCACTGAATTTAAAACCGTCAAGGCGATGGTAGAGGTTTATTGCAAAGATCACCATGGTACTCGTCATCATGACGGTGATGGGCTTTGTGTAGAGTGTCGTGAATTATTGGAATACGCAGAAGTGCGACTAGATCGTTGCCCGTATGGGGAAGATAAGCCGACGTGCAATAAATGTCCAATTCACTGCTATAAACCAGAGCCAAAAGAGCAAATGCGGTTGGTCATGCGTTATTCGGGGCCAAGAATGTTACTCAAACATCCTATTTTGGCCATTCGTCACTTAGTGCATGAGAAACGTAGCGTTCCGGAAAAACCTATTGCCAATGCATCTAACCGACATCGAAGAATGAACAAATAAAAACGAGGACACTAGGTCCTCGTTTTTATTATCATCATTTGGTTAGGATTATAAGCCTGCAGCCATTTGGTGCTTTGATTTGGTCGCAGCAAGTAACATGTAGATGCACGTAGCAAGTAGAGCCGCGAACAAGTAACCCAACAAGCCGTGCATTTGACCCATGAATTTATCCGCAACGACAGGGCCAGCAACAGAACCAATGCTGTAGCTGAACAACATCACTTGAGCGGCTGATACGATAAAGCGCTCGTCTAAACCCTCACAACCTAAGTTAATCGCGATTGGGTAAAGGGCAAAAGTTGCCATGCCTAATAGGAACAGTGACGCCGCAAGCACTACCGCTGACGAAGAGATGAACGTCAGACCGATAGAGAAAATACCGAGAATACAGAAAAACGCCATTAGTACGGTGCGGCTCATGTACTTGTTTAATGCGGTAACCATAGGTTGAACTAACATACCGCCAAGAATGACAAGTGCCATCAGCGTACCAATGTCTTGGTGACTGATCTTGCGGTTCGCAAGTTCTACCGGCATTAGACCATAGATTGCACCAAGCGTTAGACCCGAAACCACACAACCAATAATAGCAGCATGGTTGAGTTTAGAAATTTGCTTAAACGATAGCGCCATTGATTCTTGGCTGTTTGGTTGTTCACAATCGATGAACATCAGCACAAGCATTGCGATTAAGATTAATGTCGTGATCGCAATGAAAGGTACGCCTCCACTCACACCAAGAATGCCAATACCGAATTGGCCTAGTGCTGAACCACCGTAAAGTGACAGCATGTAAAGACTTAAACGTTTTGCGCGAGAGGACTCGTCACCAGACATTAACCAAGATTCAACTATGACAAATACACCAGCAACCGCAATACCAGCAATGAAACGTGCAAGTAGCCAAACCATACCATTCGGTACAAGTGGTAAGATTACGATAGTTAGCGAGAATGCCGCTAAACAGCCGATGAACGCTTTGCGATGGCCAACACTATGCACGATGCGCTCAAAGAAAATTGCACCGAACAGTAGACCACCATAGAACACACTCGCCAACCAACTCGCGTAATCAGCAGAGATGTTGTATTCACCAAGCATAAGAGGGATCAAGCTCATCAAATAGCCTGATGCCACTGCATAAAGAGACAGTGCTACGACAGGAACTGTGACTCGTGGTGATGCTGAAGGAATGGCTGTGTTTTCCAATGTTTTGCGCCTATAAATTAAGTAAAAATCAGGGGTTATTCGGCGCGAATATGAGGCTAATTAATAGGCAAGTAAAACGATTATTTTCGTCCGTGTCGACAAAATAAATTTATCGATATTCTATGAGGAATTCATGCATAAAAACGCCAGCCTGAGGGCCAAGCTGGCGTGTGAAATTACTTATTAAGTGCTTGATTTAACCATTGTTCAAATTGGTTTTTTGGCAGCGCTCCGTTGATCATGTCGACACGTTGTCCATTCTTGAAAACCATAATAGTCGGGATACTACGAATACCAAACTGTGCGGCGAGTTGTTGTTCTGTTTCTGTATCAATCTTGACAAAACGAACGTTTCCGGCCTGATCTTGTGCCACATCAGCGAAAACAGGGGCAAAGCCGACGCAGGGATTACACCATGGCGCCCAAAAATCGACCACAACTGGTGTGTTACTTTGTAACAGTGCTGAAAAGTTATCGACAGTACCCTCAATCGGTGTACCGTCAAATAAAGCGCTCTTGCATTTGCCGCAGTTTGCTGACTCAGCAACACGTTCATTGGGAACACGATTTAAACCGCCGCAAGACGGGCAACGAGTTTTAAACGATGACATGACTTCTTCCTTTATGACAACTTGATGAAAACATGACTTATCAGCCTGCTTCATTATTTGTATACTTAATTTTTAGCCTGCTACAAAATAAAAGTAGCAAGTCTTTATTTGGACCTAAACAGGTTCTAAGAAATTTCATTAAAATACAACAATAAATAGGTCTGCGATGACAAATTACTATGCTGAAATTACTGGTTGGGGAAAATGCCTCCCGCCAGCTACGCTCTCAAACGATGACCTTAGTACTTTCCTTGAGACCTCTGACGAATGGATTCGGACTCGAACAGGCATTGAAAACCGTCGCATTAGCCATGTAAATACCTCGGATATGGCCACCGTAGCCGCGCAGCATGCAATGGCTCGGGCAGGGATAGAAGCGAGCGATATAGATCTGATCATTGTGGCGACATGCTCGCCAGATTCACTCATTCCCAATATTGCTTCTAAGGTGCAACAAAATCTCGGTATTCGGTCGGCAGCCGCGTTTGATTTAAACGCCGCATGTACAGGTTTTGTGTATGGCCTTGAAACCGGAACGCGTTTGATTCAGTCCGGCAATTACCGCAACGCAATCATCATTGGTGCTGAACGCCTCTCTTTTTACATTGACTGGGCAATGCGTGATACCGCTGTGCTGTTTGGTGATGGGGCTGGTGCCGTTGTATTGACGCGCACAGAACAAGAAACTGGCTTGCTACAATCACAAATTGGTTGTGATGCGAAAGGGCGCGATATTCTTTCTGTACCAAAGTTTGGTACTTGCATGGACCGTTTTGCTGAAGATAACGGTTATTGGGACTTCAATTTTGTCGGTCAAGAGATCTTTAAGCGTGCAGTAAAAGGCATGGGACTTGCGGCAAAAACGGTATTGAAAGCATCTCAACTCTCTACGGACCAAATAGATGTCGTGATACCGCACCAAGCAAACATTCGTATTATTCAAACCTTATGTGATCTATCGGGTATCCCACAAGACAAAGCGTTTGTGAATATCCAAAACTATGGCAATACATCGGCTGCCACTGTGCCAATCGCATTATGTGAAGCATTAGAGCAAGGTCGAGTAAAACCTGGCGATAACATGCTTCTTGCTGCATTTGGTGCAGGTCTTACTTGGGGCGCGGCTGTTTTGAAATGGGGTGACCGCGTAACGCCAATTTCAGAGAGTGACGCAGCTCTAGCAGAATCGGATAAGTCTGCGCTTGAGTTACTTGAGCGAGCGATCAAACTGTGTAATGAACGTCAGCGTTAAATGCAGGTACGTCATTAGCCTCAATTCATGATGGCCGAAAGCGGATACCAAGTTGAGATTAAATATAGAAAGGGAGCGATGACGCTCCCTTTTTGTATGGCACAAATTCGGAACTATTTTTTTCGTGCGAGCTTATGATGTGCTCTTGAGAAGTGGTCAGCACAGAATGCGCCCACAATAGAAAGTTCACCCGCTAAGCATAATCCAGCGGCAACTTCTGCTAATGCTTTGGCTTTTCCGTTGCCGTGCAATCCAAGAATATCAAGACAGGCTTTTTGAGTTGGAAGCCCGGTACCACCACCAACAGTTCCTACCATAATGTTAGGAAGTGTCACTGAAGCGTAGAGATTTCCGTTGGTATCTACGTCCATACGAGTAATACCAACGGCAGACTCCGCGACACACGCCGCATCTTGACCGCAAGCGATGTATAACGCGGTAAGGGCATTAGCATAATGAGCATTAATGCCAATTGAGCCACTCAACAACCCACCAACCGTGTTCATTTCCCCAAACTTGACCATGCTTTCTGGCGTGGTATGTAAGTACTTTTCCACCAAGTTGGCTGGAATGGTTACTTCGGCGGAGACTTTTTTCCCGCGTACAGAACGCAACGTGTGTGAGTTTGCTTTTTTATCGCCAGATAGATTGCCATCTAAGAATGCGTCAGTAGGAGTGACAGGGCTGTTCTGCAGAATGTAGTGGAACACTTTATGCGTGGCAATCGTGACCATGTTTTGTCCCGACGCATCACCAGTAACGTATTCGAATACCAAGTAAACGTGATTACCCTCAATGCTCACATTGATGTCTTTTAATTTTCCGTGCGTAGTCGTGGATTCCGCTTCTTTACGAAATGCATCATATTGCGTCACGACCCAACTGACGAACTGGGCCGCTTCAGCGAGCGTTTGAAAACCAAATACTGGAGTACGGCTGACGCCCTCACTGATTAACAATACACTTGCACCACCAGCGGCGGTGATTAGGTTTGCTCCACGATGGTAGGACGCCACTAAAGCCGCTTCCGTTGTCGCAAGTGGAACGAGGAAATCATCGTTGGCAAATGACCCATTGATGCGTAATGGCCCAGCTATGCCGACTGGAACGTTGACGGTTCCAATAAAGTGCTCAATATTATTGGCGTATGCTTGGCTGTGGGACTGAGTGAAAGGATCCAGCAAAAGATCTTTGTTCGTTAACGATTCAAGAACATGCCAACGACGCTTAAGATGTTTATCTGTGAGACCTGCACTTAGGCACAACTTTTTCGCTGCTGGGTGATATTTCGGTTCTAATGCCGATTGTAGTTTTTGACTGCTTTCCATATCAGAGAGTGCAGAGCGGTTCCTTGCGCTGTCTAAGTTTAGTTTCGGCATACAAACGTTTCTTTATGAATTAGGCTTAAAATTGTAGTGATACAAAGCTTGATTACAATGCTCAATATACGTTTTGCAACAAAACCATCCGGTGACATGGGTTTACGTGTCTTTGGAGTAGATACTGGAATGGCAGATGTGAAGTATCTGTCGATAAGTAGCGTGTTACTTTGGTTCTTAACGCTTTGAAAAACAATTATAAGTCAGATGTCTTTGTCGCAAAGGCAACTTTTGCGCGTGTTAAAAATTGAGAAAATGTACCCATGTCAAATTTGTGTAAAGTCTTTAAGCTACTTTTACTCGGGTTAGGATTTCATGAATTGAACGTCAACAGTGGCGTAAAATGGTAAATAATTTCGTGCTGACGGCGGCATAATAGCCATACGTTTTCAATTGAGGGCAAGACATGATTGTTTATTTTCGAGTAAAAGATGTAGAAGTGCTTTGTGATGAAATCGACCTAGCAACGCTAATGCAAGCAAAACTCAAACAATTACCAAAAATGAAGCCTCAAGCGGACTGAGCATAGATAAACACTGAGCATAGATAAGCAATATCATCCACCTGAAGCATTCAGTGCGATGGATTGTTTATATACTTTAGGAGATAGCCCGGACACTCTTTTAAATGCACGTGAGAAGTGCGAAATACTCGTATAGCCAAGTTGATTGGAAATATATGTGAGAGAGTGTCCTTCTTCCATTAATTCACAAGAAACCGAAAACATCAAAGATTCTTTGACGTGACGAAAAGACGTACTTTCATTCTGTAACTTCCTCTGAAAAGTGCGGACAGAATAATTGAGTATGTGGGCGGCATCATCGATAGATAAATTTCGTTCTCGTACGTATGGTCGTAAAAGTTCAAACACACTATCGGTAAAACTGGTATGCCATTGGATTTTCCTAGGCTCCTCACTCAGTTGTGATTCGGTTATTTGAATTGGGGTATTTAGTACACTTTTGGGTAGCAGTACGCCTGTTTTTTCTTGACCGACGAAGATCTGGCATGAATTCGGGAGTGCACTTTTCACAACATCCCCACAATGACTCTGCAAGCGTATTTTTGTTGGTGTCCATGAAGAGTTTGTGAGTATGCGAATTAACTCAATAATGTAAATAACGGCAAAAGTTTCCGACCAATCTGAGACTTGAGTGTCTCTCTCTTCAGAGAATCGGCAAAACCAGGAATGATCATGAACGGTTTCAAAAGTAACGAGACTACCAGGAGAATCCAAACTAAAGATGTCATTGATATGCTGCATGGCATCGTTAATGGTCGGGAATTGCGTAAACTGATGCAAGACATTGGGTATGATTCTTCGGCGAAAAACAAACCCTAACAAATCTGTGAATTTGGTAACACCGAATTGCGTTGAGGTGAGATGTATTAATCGTTTGATGGATTTAGATGGGATGAAGTCACTGTCAGTTTGAAACAAGTCAGCAGGCAACCCCGAATCGTGAAGCAGTTTATGTTTGTCTAAGCCGTAATCTGCAAATACCTCGACGAGAATTCGTGCGTAGTTAGTTTGGACAACGGGTAAATGAAACGTTTGATTCGGCATTAATGGGAACTCTTTTCCATCCGAATAACTTTGAAGAACTCCGGTATATCAAGTTTTTATGTTAGTTCAAAATGAACCATTTTAGATATAGACCCTAATTTCATTTGAAAATATTGAACCTTCATCAGGACGGTATATTCTTAAAATTGTTCGATCTATTCAATGGCAGAGGAAAGTATGTCCGAGAACGAAAAAGATAACAAGCCAACGGAAGTGGCAGAAGATACAAATACGAATAAGAAAGATAAAGTCAAAACGATCACCAATTATCTGATTCTATTTATTGTTTTTATGTTGGGTTTCAGCATTGTTTCCGACCGTATTATCCCAATTACGGATAACGCCAGGGTGAAAGGCTACATTGTTCCCATAAAACCTCAGGTTTCGGGTAATGTGCAGGATATTAGAGTTCAGCCTAACCAACTTGTTGAAGAGGGCGATGAGTTAGCCATTATCGACAAATCTGACTATGAGATAGCGGTTCAGCAAGCGGAAGAAAACTTAGAAGTCGCTGGGCAAAATGTCGGAGCACAGACGGCGAATATTGCCTCTGCGCAAGCTCGATTGACTTCTGCAATAGTAGAACGTCAAAACACGGAAGCCCAAGCAAATCGAATCTTAGCCATGGCTGAAAAGGGCGTGGTATCAAAGTCTGATGCTGATGAAGCAAGAGCCGCTTTAGCAACAGCGAGAGCTAACGTGGTTAATGCGCAAGCCGATTTAGAAAAAGCAAAACAGCAGCTAGGTGAAGAGGGTGAAGAAAACAGCCAAGTGAAAGCGGCATTACTGGCTTTAGAGCAAGCGCAGTTGAACTTAGAGCGCACGGTTATTCGAGCTCCGACGCAAGGTGGTGTTTCTAACTTTAGTTTGACAGAGGGATTTTACGCTTCTGTTGGTCAGCCGATTATGACGTTTGTTTCTACCGAAGATATTTGGATAGAAGCCTACTTCCGTGAGAATAGCCTAGGGAACATCACGATAGGTGATGAAGTAGAAATCGCACTTGATTTTGTTCCAGGAAAAGTTATCAAAGGCAAAGTGAGCAGCATCGATTGGGGTGTTGATTGGGGTCAGAATCAGCAAGCAGGTAAATTGGCACAAGCGAATCAACAAACGGGTTGGTTGCGTCAAACACAAATGCTGCCGATTGCGATTGAGTTTGATCGTGAGGAAGTCAGTGGAATGCTGCGCGTCGGCGGTCAAGCGGATGTGATTGTCTATAGTGGGAACAACTATGTTTTCAACGCAATAGGCAAGCTATGGATTCGCATAAAGAGTGTGTTGTCTTATGTCCGATAACGATCGCATAGATAATGCCACTCAGCGTCGCATATTGCGCTTTACGATAGGGGTGAGTCTGGCCGTGTTTCTTGCGGCTTGGATTAATTGGTCACTGGCGTTTGTTGCGCCAGTGTTCACCGCAAAGTTTTTGGTCGATAAACCTAAGGCGCATAAAGAAACCGTTTATGAATTGTTATTGGCTATGATTGCAACAATGGGGTTAGGGTTGCTTCTTTCAGGAGGCATTACGCAATACCCCATCATATTGTTGCTGGCTGTAGGCTTGATGATGATTTGGGGCTACTACCTATTTACGGATCCTAAGTGGAACTTGTTTGCGACTATCTTATTGATAGCGGTATTGATGCTGCCGTTTATGGCAATCGGAAACCCAGCGATGTCGGTGATTCTTGCGAGCGGACTCGCTACTTCAGGTGCTGTTGCGGTTTCAATTTTTACTCTAATGCACATCTACTTACCGGAACCAGAAAGTCAGTTTGAGGGGTATGCAGAGCCACCTATTGGTACGCAACAACGTTGGCATGCGTCTTTTCGAGCGATGTTGATTTCATTTCCTGTGGTGTGCTTCTTTTTCATCTTTCAGATATCAGAAGCCTTGCTCACGATGATGTTCGTCGCGTTGCTTTCTTTAATGATTACGGCGGAAAAATCGGTCAAGTTGAGCGTGTTTTTGATCATCAGTAATGGTATTGGTGGATTACTAGCGATTGCCGCTTTCTCGATACTGGCGATTGTTCCCAATATCTGGTTTTACACCGCATTTATTGCGTTATTGGCAATAATTATAGGGAAGAAGATATACACGATACCGGAAAAAGCCCCAGTATTTGCGACAGCATTCAGTACATTACTTGTTCTTATTGGTAGTACGTTAATGAGTTCTGGTGACATTGATAGCAACACATTTATCAGAATCTTCCAATTGGTGATGGTCGGGACATACATGATTGTCGCATCACTATTTTTGGAAACCCGACAATGGAAGTTCTTGCAAACATAACCATTTAAACACTTAAAAGGTAACGCTATGAAAGCTTCAAATGATTTTTCTAAACAGGCGATAGACGCCGCTATCAAGATTGGGGCCGTAGCGTTACTGATCTGGTGGTGTTTTTCGATCTTAAGCCCTTTCATTATGCTGGTGGTATGGGGTGGCATTATTGCTATCGCTATTTATCCTGTCGCAATGTCATTACATAAACGTTTAGGCATTTCAAAAGGAAAGGCGAGCGCATTAATCAGTACGGTTGGGGTGTTACTACTTTTAATTCCACTTATTGCACTCTCATCAGGTATTTACACGAGCGCGACAGAAGTAGTGAGTGGTCTTCAAGATGGCACGCTTGTCGTTCCTAAACCGCAAGATAATTTGAAAGAAATCCCATTGGTAGGCGATCAGGTATATGCTGCGATTAACTATGCATCGACCAATATGGAAGGATTTCTCGTTAAGTACGGAGAACAAGTAAAAGGCTTCTTGTCACAAACGGCCTCAATCGTCGGATCTGTCAGTGGTGGTTTTGTCCAATTTATCATTTCAACCATGATTGCGGGCGCATTCATGAGTAACGCTGACGTTTGCCAAAAAGGTTTTACCAAATTGGCAGACCGCCTTACTAACAAGAAAGGTAAAGGCCTAGTCGAACTCTCAAAATCAACAGTTCGAAGTGTTGTACAAGGTGTTATCGGCGTTGCGCTTATTCAATCTGTGATGGCAGGTGTGGGTATGGTCGTTGTGGGTGTGCCTGCTGCGGCATTATGGATGGTTGCCGTGATTTTAGTTGCCATTGTTCAATTGCCTCCAATTTTGGCGTTGATCCCTGCGATCATTTATGTGTTCAGTGTAGATACGACACTTGTCGCAGGCCTGTTTCTTGTTTGGTGTATCTTAGTTAGTGCAAGTGATGCCGTGCTTAAGCCTGTACTCCTGAGTCGTGGTTCTGATACACCGATGCTGGTGACACTACTAGGTGCACTTGGCGGTATGGCGATGTCTGGTATCGTCGGTTTGTTCGTCGGTGCGGTAGTGTTGAGTCTGACTTATCAATTAATGGTGAATTGGTTGGATGAAGAAAGTAATGAGGAACTTCAAGCGGGGACGGAGGAAGAAAACGCTGAGGTATCGCAATGAAAACAATGACTGGACAAGATAACTTCTATTTTTTGTTTTTTGCGTTGATAGCACTCTTTTTTGGCTGTGCGCTGATGCATCAATTTTATCCAGATGGACAAGAAACGGTATTGGCGTTACTGATCGTAACATTGGGCGCATCAATCGTTGGTGTTAATCGCGATCACAAGGGCAATCGCACATGGTATGGTGTATTGCTTATTGTCGCCGTGATTTCGTATGGGATGTCCTTTTTAGAGCATTTGGATTTGTCTATTTTGACTCTGGGGGCATTACTCGTATTTCTGTTCTCTCACATATACTCTGCGTTAAAGCAAGTTGTGCTGACTAAATCGGTAACTACGAACCACATTATTGGTTCTATTTGTATCTACTTGCTGCTAGGACTGGCATGGGCGGTGATTTACCTCTTAGTATTGGAGTTCTTCCCAAGTTCATTCACTGGGTTAGAAGCAAAACCGTGGTTATCAAATCTGTTTAATGCGTTGTACTTCAGCTTTATAACGTTAACGACTGTTGGGTACGGGGATATATCACCGACGGTACCAGTTGCTCAGTTTTTTGTATTCTTTGAAGCGATAGTAGGTAGTTTTTATTTGGCTATTATGGTGGCGAGCTTGGTAAGTATTCGTCTCGCTCAGAGTCAGAATTAAGAACTATAA
Organism: Vibrio alfacsensis; assembly: GCF_003544875.1. Classification (NCBI taxonomy): domain Bacteria; kingdom Pseudomonadati; phylum Pseudomonadota; class Gammaproteobacteria; order Vibrionales; family Vibrionaceae; genus Vibrio; species Vibrio alfacsensis. The sequence continues at coordinate 872,999 of NZ_CP032094.1, read as the reverse complement.
AAATACATATCTCTTGAGTAAATAAAAGCAGCCATTTGGTTGCTTTTTATTTTCAAAATTAAAAATACAATGGCGTAAAATGGTAAGGATTTATCGTGTAAGTACAATAATGTAAGTGAAACACTTCCTAAAGGTAATCATAATGATACGCAAAGCCATTATATTGACGATGCTTATATCAACCAGTGCATCTGCAAATTTACATATATGGAATAAAAGGGATTATAAAGCTTACACTGATATGTCAGATGTTGAGTTTGTTTTAAAAATAAATATCACAAGAAAGCTGATTATTATTTGAGAATTGATGATAAAAGATTTGATAATAAAATCACATTGGAACCGGAACAAGAAATCGATCTTAATGTTCGTGTCAAAACTCCACCCGGCGAAACAACGAAAGAAAATTTGTACGCGTATGGTTACTGGCACTCCACATAGCTATGAGGTCTGCTCAAATATTACTTTAATAAGGTATTAAATAATGAACTTACAAGCGTTATTACGTAACGCTGTTCTTGGTTTTATATTGTTAATAAGTAGTTTTGTTAACGCAAATCCGATTCCTAGTGTATCGAATCCCTCAGGGACAGACCGTATTCGAACCTCAGAGGGGGCAACGTGTGAACAAGCGGTATCAACGGGTAAAACATTTCAGATTGGTACTTATGGGGCGTCAGGCCAAGAAGACAGCGATAACTATTATGACAATTACTATGAACAGAACCAGGATGAGGCGGGAGTATACGCCGCACTGACTTTTCAGTTTGGTGGTGAGGACCGGGTAGATTGTACTCGTCTTTATGAGTTTGAACTGAGAGAACGTAAGCGACAGGAAGAGCTCGCACAGGCAGAGCATGAATTAAAACTGATGCAGATTGAAGCTGAGAAGCAGAGATTGATGCAAATGAAACAAACCCAAACTACTTTTTCGGAGTAATTATGAATATCAAAAACGCTAAGTTATCTAAAGCTGTCTTACTGGCTTTATTCGTAACCGCAGGCGTACACGCGCAACCACCAGGACATGAAGACGTAACGAGTGAAGAAGTCACGTTTAGCGCGACGGTTGAAGAACAATGCGGTATTAATGTGACGGTAGCAAATGCTAATCTTGCATTTGGAGATGCCTATAATGATTCTAAAGCGCAGGTGAAGCTTATTAATAATGAGGAGGATGGTTCAATTAAGTTAAAGCTTGAACCTATAAAACCCATGAAATAGGAGATGACATTAAAAAGAGGATGTTTGGTTTCAATCAGGTGGTGTGCATCAAGCAAATATGAATGCGAGTGATTGGGAAGATGGAATAGATTATTCTAGAGATGATATAAGAAGTAATAATCTCGTTGATCTATCTGCAAGAATTAATATCGATGAAAGCAATATGGATGCTGATGACTATGCCTTGGTTACAAATTGGGTCATTGAGTGCGATTAGTGAATCTTAGTTTAATTTTGGCCCTTTAATGAGGGCTTATTTATTATGAAAAACACCTTTTACTCTATTTATATTATCAATAAGTAGTGTCAGTTTTGATACTGAATCTGCAAATGTTCGTTTTCATAAACGAATAGACGAATCGTGCGGGATTGAAGTTATTAAAGAGCATGGCGAGATAAGCTTTGGGCATCGTTACGGGCATGATTCTCTATCTTTAAAGTTACTGGCTAATCAGCGAGATAAACGCCTTGTCTTTCGTTTGTCATACATCAATGTAGAGATGGGGGCGGAAACGATCAGTCACGACAAAATTCATTTTAAAGTAGAAACACCGGATCGATTTGTCGGTAATGTCGATTATTGGCGACAAGGCATTGAAATCAATCAAGAACAACTCGACTCTAGTAAGCAAATTCGGATCAGTGCGCGAGTGGACCTTAACGAATATCAAATGCCTGCAGGAGAGGTTACTCTCAATATGGAATGGCATTTAGATTGCTACTGATGACATTCCATAAGCTAATGTTTAAACTTGAAAAATACTTGGTAATTTGAAAATGATAGATCGTATGGCAAATCCTGACATTCCACTAGTGCATTCAGAAGAAGTGAAACTATTCGCGACCTTGCTCAAACAGCTGGATGGCGACCTTCACACACTTCTTGAGTCTGCCAGAATGCCGCAGGATATTTTGTCTAACCATTCTTTGGATGCATTTGTACCAGAGAGTGCGTTAAAGTCGGTGTTTCAAATCCTAGGTGAACAAGCCTCGCAAGATAAATTCTCTCTGCTGACATGGACGCTGTGTCACGATATCTATGTTCCACGTTTTGCTAATCAAATTACTCAAACACAATCCTACGAGCTGCTCTGACAGAAGTTGCTGAATTACTTCATAGTGTTTCGGATAATGTAAAGTTAACCATCGAATCACACGGCGGAAAAATTTGGCTCGTTAGAGAAAAGAGTACGTTGATAAAGATTGGTTTCGTTATGCAGAAATGTTTTCCGCAATGTTTATGAATGAGCTGATTAAAACTGGTTGGGCACCAATGCCAATTGAGAGAAGTGGGGTTCAAGATCTTGAATCTGAGCCATTTCGTCAGTTACCTGGATTTAAGCATGCACAATTCTATACTGGTAGATCCGTTACTGCTATCTCATTGCCTAGTGAAAAGCTTGATAAGCCAATCAATTTTATACCGAATCGAGAGCAATTTTTATCACATAAAGAGATTTTTACCCCCAATCAAACAAACTGCAATAAATTTAGCGTCGCATTGGAAAAAGCATTAACGCCGTATTTATCGATGGGTAAGATCTCGATTCAGTTTGCAGCAGAGCTTCTAGATATGAATGCACGGACAATACAACGTCGTTTGGCGAACGATAAGACAACATATCGTGAAGTGATCGAGCGTTTAGTGTTGAATCAAACTTTAGAGCTGCTCGCAGACAAGGATCTAAGCATTACACATATTGCTCTAAAAACGGGCTATTCCGATTCTGCTCATTTTACTCGTGCGTTTAAACGTATGATGAACACCACACCAAAAGCGTATCGCCAATCTTTGATATAAGCGATGTTAGTAAATAATCCGTGATAGTTATATTCATTTAACAATTAATTCAAACGCTTAACCTATACCGCATTCTATACAAAACTGGTTTGACCTACCTTATACCTTTACCTATCTTTGATTTGAACAATTGGTTTCATATGTATTTTAAATTTTCATTGAGACGTTTGCTCCATAGCACCCATGTCATAACGAGTATGGTTATGGGGAAAGGACTCTAAATTAAGATAGGTGTGATAATGGAAATCTCAAAGGCGAAACTCTCTCTCGTTGCGTTGTCATGTTCGCTTGCTTTTAATGTGAATGCGGCTTCAACCTTGTTCACAAATGTCGATGTGTTCAATGGCACTGAGGACAAAATACATAAAAATCAGAATGTACTTGTCGTTGACAACCTGATCAAAGAAATCTAATCAAAACCGATTAAAGCTGATAAACAAACCACAACGATCAATGGAGAGGGAATGACAATGATTCCTGGCTTGATCGATATGCACTCTCATATGTGTATTCAAGAGGGGATGTTAGTTGGCCGTGATGGTTATGATCAAATGGCAATGGGTGCGCGCGCACACGTATCGATGATGCAGTATCTCGATCAAGGTTTTACTACTGCCCGAGATGCAGGGTGTAACATTCTAGGAATGGCAAAAGTGGTCAACAATGGTTTGATTGATGGACCGCGACTATTCCCTGCTGGTAGATTTTTAAGTCAAACTGGTCGTCATGCTGATACTGTTAGTTTTAATGATGTCCCAGGGCGTGTAGATGATCTAGAGCGTCATGGCTTTGGCTACATCGTTGATGGCGTTACTGAGGCTCGTCGTTCGGCCCGTCAAAATCTTCGCTCTGGTGCCACACAAATTAAAATCATGGCTGGTGGTGGTGTCGCGAGTGAATTTGATCCGATCCACATGACTCAGTTCTCGAAAGAAGAGATGGAAGCCATTGTTGGTGTGGCAGAAGATTATGGCACTTACGTTATGATGCCTATCATGATCGCTCCGTAAACCGAGCAATTGATGCTGGCGTTAAAGTGATTGAGCACAATTTCTTGGTATCTGAAGATACGATCAAACGAATGAAAGAGGAAGGGGTTGCGCTTTCTGCTCAAGCGGTGATGTCTTTAGAAGCATTTGCTGAACCAGAAAAAATTACGTTCTTTAGTCCTGATCAAAAATCCAAAGCGGCCAAAGTGAATGCGGGTGCTAAACAGATGTTTGAATGGGCTCGTAAGTATGATGTACTTGTTGTGACTGGCGGAGATATGTTTGGTCCGGCGTACAATACACGCCAAGCAGATAACATGGTTTGGATGGAAAAAGTAGGCTTTACCCCTTATCAAATTATGAAAATGGGTACGTCAAATGCGGCTGAGGTATTAAGTTGGTCTGGCGGTATGAATCCATACAAATACGGTAAACTCGGCGTTGTAGAACCGGGCGCTTATGCCGATGTTGTGCTGGTGGATGGTAACCCTCTGGAAGATATCTCTATTCTTAATGATTACCAAGACAAGTTTAAAGTCATCATGAAAGACGGCAAGATTCATATGAATACCCTGTAATAAATAATAGGGGGGCCAAAATCCCCCCAACTTTAAATTTTCATTGTTTAGTATTTGGGTAAAGTATGAAGAAGTATGTATTAGCAAGTCTGTTATTCACGGCCTCATCGACCGTCGTTGCAGAGCAAATCAGCTGGGAACAATTGCGTCCAGCGATCACACCAATTGAAGATCCGTTTCTTGCGTTAAGTGATGAGCAACTCTTTGAGTTAGGTACACTCGCCAAGTATCGCCAATCTAAAGCGTTGAACGAATCACAGCTTCAAACGAAAAAAGAGATTGAAGCGAAACTTCATGAAGAAGGGGTTAATGTTGATTGGTTGTTTTCGAAGAGACAAGAGATCACCGATTATCGCCGACAGATTGCGACACAACCTAATACTGATCTCACTGCCGACAGTTATGAAATTCCAGGCTTTATTACGCCCGTAGAATTTAATGATGACGTTGTCACAAAATTCTTTCTTGTTCCTACCTCTGGAGCTTGTGTCCACACGCCACCGCCACCAGCCAATCAGATCGTGTTAGTCAGTTACCCGAAAGGTTTGAAGCTCACGTCTCTTTACGAGCCGGTTTGGGTAAAAGGTGAATTAGAAATTGAAAAAGTAAAAGCCGATGTGACATACGTAGACGGAGCTATGGATGTTGAGACGGTATACCAAATGGATGCCGATTCTATTCGAGCTTATCAATAAACCGCTTAATCAATTCATGACAGTTAAAATGATCGAAATGTACAATTATCGTTTAATGGCAATTATCAGTTTGGTGAATCATTAAGATTGTTATCTATCAACTTAATGAGGCCCTTTAATGAAAGCATCAATCCCTAGGCTCAGTTTACTTGCACTTTCCGTTGTGACTTCATCGGCTCTTTATGCGGCTAATTTTGGCAGTCCCAATACGGTTGGTAATACTTTGGCAGAGACAAAACATGAAAAAGAAAGCTGGCGAGAGGCATTGGAACAAGAGCATAACCTTACTTTTGGTCTCGATTATCAAGCATTAGGGTTATCAGCTACAGATCCTGTTACAGGAGGCAACGACTCAGCCAGTTCTGGCGTCGCTCGATTTTACGGTAATTGGAACTTGGTTGGTTTAGAGTCGGGCAATGTAGGGGGATTAGTTTGGAAAGTTGAACATCGTCACTCGTACAGCGAGTTAGCCCCAAAAGAGTTCGCTTTTATTGGTGATGGCTTAGGTTATGCGGGAATGATTGGTTCAGCGTACAGTGATCAAGGGATGCGTTTAACCAACTTGTATTGGAAGCAGACCCTCAACGGTGGTAAGACAACGTTTATTGCTGGTTTTTTAGATACCTCGGATTATGTGGATGCGTACGCACTTGCAAGCCCTTGGACGGGTTTTACAAATTTGGCATTCAGTACTGGTGGTGGGGCCATTGGTTTACCAGATGATGGTATTTTAGGATTGGCTGTTGGTCATATGCTAACGGACAACATTTACATGATTGCGGGTGTCGCCGATGGTAAGGGACGCTCTGATAAGCCATTTGATGGTTTTGATACTTTGTTTAATGATCATAAGCTATTTACTTCGTTTGAACTTGGTTGGGCGGCATCACAGGATCAGATCTATACCGACAATGTACATATCACCGCATGGCACCTTGACGGAGGAACTCAACACAACTTAACCAACCGAGAAAGCGGGCAAGGGATTAATTTTTCAGCAAGCTATTTTGCGACAGAGCAATTGATGCCATTCGTTCGTGGTGGTTTCTCTGAGGGGGATGTCGCACTTTATGATCGTTCTTTAACGGTTGGCGTTGGTTATTTTGGATTAGGGAAACCGACCAATAACTTAGGTTTTGCAGTGAACTGGAGTCATGTAAACGACAACCTAGAGCAAGCTTATGGCGTTGGTGATTCTGAGCAGTTTACTGCTGAGCTTTATTACAACATGCAGTTGAATGAATATATTCAGATCACTCCGGATATTCAGTATATCAAAGACCCGGCATTCTCCAATAAAAGCAGTACTTGGGTGATGGGCTTACGCGCAAGAATACTCATCTAGTTGATTATTGTTTTTCGCTGTCTTATTGATGGCTGTATATATAAACAGTATTTGTGTTTCTGGCTATTTTGCCACAAAAAGATAACACTGGTCTATTGAGGAAAGCGGCGACTTGGTGGATTTAAACTCAACAGCATGATTACTTTGGAAGTCTGCCAAGATCATCAATGGATTGAGTCTAATATATAAAAAGGGGGACGTAATGTGCCCCTTTTTCGATTAAGAATCAGAGATTAGGCTTTTGCGAACTTGTAAGTACGGTAACCACCAAGCAGGTTACGAGCTTTAAAGCCTGAATTAACCAGTTGACGATAAGCGACATTGCCTCGCAAACCCACCTGACAGTAAATCACGATCTCTTTGTCTTTAGGCAGTTCATCCATACGTTGACGGAGTTGGTCGACAGGAATGTTAATCGCGCCTTCAATAAACCCAACAGACTCCAATTCACCAGGATTGCGTACATCAAGCAACACCTGGTCTTCTGACAGTTCGTCAATTTCATCAAAATGGATCGCTGTAGCATCACCTTTGATGATGTTGTTGGCAACGAAAGCCGCTTGGTTAATGACGTCTTTTGCAGAACCGTACGGTGGTGCATAAGTCAATTCAAGGTGTTGAAGCTGTTCAACCGTCATACCTGCACGCTGAGCTACTGCCATTACGTCAATGCGTTTGTCGACACCATCTTTACCTACCGCTTGCGCACCTAAAATCTTACCGGTTTTTGGATCAAACAACATTTTGAACGACACGGTTTCAGAGCCAGGGTAGTAACTTGCGTGGCTCGCCGCATGAACATACACTTTTTCATAAGTGATGTTGTCACGTTTAAGCTGCTTTTCGTTCTTGCCTGTAGAAGCGACTGCCAAATCAAAGATCTTACAGATAGCAGTACCTTGCGTACCTTGGTAAGTTTCTTGACGGCCTAGCATGTTGTCTGCCGCCATACGACCTTGTCGGTTAGCAGGACCTGCTAATGGAACAAGTGTTTGTTCACCCGTAACAAAGTCTTTTTCCTCAACGGCATCCCCAACGGCATAAATTGAAGGATCGCTGGTTTGCATATATTCATTGGTATAAATACCACCCAGAGCACCAATTTGAAGCCCTGCTTCTTGCGCAAGTTTTGTCTCAGGACGAACACCAATCGCCATGATCAGAATATCGGTGTCCAACACATCGCCATTATTGAGTGACAGAGTTAGCTTACCTTGAAGGTGTTGATGTTCATCATTTTCACCTGCTTCTGTGTTGGCGACAGATTGATTGGCAACGTATTCAACAGAAGAGAGGGCAAAACCTAAACGTAAATCGATGCCTTTCTCGCGAATCTCTGCATGTGCAAAGCCTGCCATTTCACGATCGACAGGTGTCATTACTTGATCGGCCATTTCTATTAATGTGGTTTTCACTCCTAGCTGGTGGAATGCTTCCATCATTTCTAAGCCAATAAAACCGCCACCAACAACCGTTGCATGTTCAACCTTGTTTGTCTCTATCGTGTTGATGATGCGATCCATATCTGGAATGTTACGCAGAGAATGGGTAAGCGGGTTATCAATACCAGGAATAGGTGGTACTACAGGCCCAGCTCCAGGACTCAATAGAAGAAAATCGTAGCTTTCTTGGTATTCAGAGCCGTCAATTAGGTTTTTCACCGTGACGGTTTTGTCCTGACGGTTAATAGAAACGACTTCGTTCATGACACGAACGTCGACATTAAAACGCGCTAAAAAGCTTTCTGGGGTTTGAAGTAGCAGTTTGCTGCGTTCTTGAATATCGCCACCAATGTGATAAGGCAAGCCACAGTTGGCAAAAGAAACAAAAGGACCGCGTTCAAACATAATAATTTGTGCGTCTTCACTGAGACGACGAGCGCGAGCTGCTGCAGATGCACCGCCAGCAACACCACCAATAATCACGATTTTGCTCATGGATTTCTCCTACTGAATGATCGAAAACGCTTACACCTTACTTAATAATATTAGTATTGTCTAATTTTATTTTATCTACATTAGGGTTGACTTAATAATGTTAATTAGTAATATCTAATAAAGGTTAACGTATTGAAGAAGAGGCATAAGAATGGGCGACAGTATGCTACAAAGCGCGACTGAAGCGAGTGAGCTACTTAAAATTATGGCTCATCCAGAACGATTAATTGTGATGTGCAAGTTGATAGAAGGCGAAAAAGGGGTTGGTGAACTCCTTGAAGGTTCATCGTTAAGTCAATCGGCTTTTTCGCAACATCTCACTGTTCTAAGAAAGCACGACATCATTAAGGCACGTAAGGTTTCTCAGCACGTGTTTTATTCCATTTCTGATAACAGAGTGGGGCCGCTTATCGAAGCGTTTAATCAAGTTTTTTGTAAACAGTAATTCAAACTTATTTTGGGGGTACTTATGCTCGAGGTTCCTTGGATGTCGCTCATTGGCGGCGTAATGGTTGGTGCATCATCTGTGATATTGATGCTATTCACTGGTAAGACTGCAGGGATAAGCGGGATCTTAAATGGCGCGGTAGAAAATACCGATCGTATTTGGCGAATTGTATTTTTGGTTGCCATGGCACTGGGTGGTGTTTTCGCGTTCTATCTTCTGCATGGTAACGTTCCGGAACAATACAGTGATTCGCTGTTTTTGGTGGTACTGGCTGGGCTATTTGTTGGTGTCGGTACGCGTATCGGGAATGGTTGTACAAGTGGTCATGGTATTTGTGGGATGGGGCGTTTCTCTGTCCGCTCTTTGGTCGCAACATGTACTTTTATGGTGACAGCTATGCTAACAGTCTTGGTGGTGTCGTAATGAAAAATGCAAAACAAATCGCAATCGTCATGTTCTCTGGTGTGCTGTTTGGCATCGGAATGGTGATTTCTGGCATGGCGGATCCTGAAAAAGTGATTGGCTTTCTTGATATCACTGGTGCATGGGACCCAAGTTTGGCATTTGTCATGGGTGGAGCGCTCGCCGTTTTCATTCCTGCTTATGTTTTATTAATAAAACCAAGAAGCAAATCAGTGTTTGGTGACGAGATCATTTGCCCAACGTCAAAAGTCATCGATAAAAGATTAGTTGGTGGTGCGGCGTTGTTTGGTATTGGTTGGGGCTTGTTAGGCGTGTGTCCTGGTCCTGCAGTTGCCAGCATTTTAACTGGCAACGCACAGGTCTTGCTATTTATCGCAGCGATGTTAGTTGGTTCGTTTACTGCGAAGAAAGTCTTGCAGCGTTAGAAAGTCGTGCTCGCTAAAAAGAAAGTATTGTTGATACTGGGCAATGGTCACTCAGTTTATAGTCGAGCACATCCTGTGATTTGAAAACAGTCTGAATACCAGGCGACGTTTTTAGATCGCCGCTTGCGATGATATGATCAATCACCGAGCGGAATTGGTGAGTTTTATTCGGATTCCGGTTAGAGCGCACTTTACATTCTGCTTTGGTGTTTTTGGTCACCAGTCTTGCATCAGTATTGTTCGACAGCACTTCCCATAGCCAATCCCCTCGATAACCTAAGTTATGGTTAAAGTCACCGAGAACCACATAGTGTTGTTTGTTATCCTCGCGCGCTTTTATCCACTTCGCCAGCACCTGACCTTGTTGTTTCACTATCTTACAGTCACGATTATTGCGATACGCACCGCTGCATCCTGCTTTTAGGTGTACAGAGAGTAGGTGAGTTTCGTTATCTTTATTAGGATTTAATACGATGTAGCTAGCGAAGCGTAATTTACTATTACCTTGGGTGATTGAGAAATCGGGTCTGTCATCCACATCTATTCCTTTACGAACCGCGAAACCAGTATATTGATTTGTGTCGTTGAACTGCAGATGACGATGAGAGGGCTGAGCGCGGTCTGATAAGTAAATGGTGTATTCACTTCCTACGACTTTGCTTATCGCCCCATGGCTTTCTACTTCTTGAAATGATAGAACGTCAATGTCAGTTTTATCCACATAGTGGTTCAATTTTATAAAGTCTTGTGGGGTGCGAGATACCTTTCCGCCATTTATGGATAGCCACTCAATATTCCAACTGGTGAGTTTGATTGAATCCTGAGCAAACGAAAAAGAACTAAATAATAATATTGCCGTAACAAAAAGTGATCGCATACTGGTCCATTGCACTCCCAAATTTAGGTGAAATCCTTTGCAACCTTTATCCTACAAGACCTCTCTAAAAAGCAAGTGAAATCACCTCCAATTTTGCAATTTTCACAGTTTTATTTTCATCTGAGATCAGCTGCAATAAGATCGATTTGTTCTTATCCTCTAGCTATGTTTTGTTGATCAAGATCAATGTTTTCAAATGGTGCTTCTCGTTAAATACGCCACAATATATTGTGTCAGCAGAATAATAAATCGCCCTATATAGTGTATTTGTGGATAACTCTGTGAGTATTCTTGGGTAAGGAGAAAAAGTGAAACCAATCGTAATCAAACGTGACGGCTCAAGGGCTCCGTTTAATAGGGATCGAATCCAAGCAGCAGTGGAAGCCGCAGCGGATAACAATGAAAAAGAAGTCGCCATTTATGCACTAAATGTGGCGCTTTCTGTTGAGTTGCAGCTACAAGATCACGATGAAGTTCACATCCATGAGATTCAAGACTTAGTTGAAAATGAACTCATGCAAGGTCCTTACAAATCACTTGCGCGTTCTTACATCGAATACCGCCATGATCGTGACATTGCACGTGAAAAGCAAAGCACACTAACGCGTGAGATCGAGGGTTTGATCGAAGAAAGCAATCTTGATCTGATCAACGAAAATGCGAACAAAGACGGTAAAGTGATTCCAACTCAGCGTGATTTATTGGCGGGTATTGTTGCTAAGCACTACGCAAAAACTCACATTCTTCCGCGTGATGTGGTTCAAGCGCACGATGTCGGTGATATTCACTACCACGATTTGGACTACGCACCGTTCTTCCCGATGTTTAACTGTATGCTGATTGATTTAAAAGGCATGCTGACACACGGTTTTAAAATGGGTAATGCAGAAATTGATACACCGAAATCAATTTCTACGGCTACCGCTGTTACGGCGCAGATCATCGCACAAGTTGCTAGCCACATTTACGGTGGTACAACGATCAACCGTATTGATGAAGTGCTAGAGCCTTATGTCAATACGAGTTACGAGAAACATCTAGCTATCGCTAAAGAGTGGGATATTGCAGAGCCTGAAGCGTTTGCTAAATCACGCACTGAAAAAGAGTGTTATGACGCATTCCAATCTCTCGAATATGAAGTAAACACGCTGCATACTGCCAATGGTCAAACACCATTCGTGACGTTTGGTTTCGGCCTTGGTACAAGCTGGGCATCACGCCTGATTCAGAAGTCGATTCTGAAAAACCGTATCGCGGGTCTTGGTAAAAACCGTAAAACAGCCGTGTTCCCTAAACTGGTTTTCGGTATTAAAGATGGCTTGAACCACAAAGCAGAAGATCCAAACTACGACATTAAGAAGCTAGCGCTAGAATGTGCTTCTAAACGCATGTACCCAGATATTCTTAACTACGACAAAGTTGTGGAAATTACGGGTTCATTTAAAACGCCGATGGGCTGTCGCAGCTTCTTAGGTACTTATGAAGAGAACGGTGAGCTTATTCACGAGGGTCGTAACAACCTTGGTGTCGTGAGCTTAAACTTGCCACGTATCGCTATTCGTGCAAACGGCAGTGAAGCTAAATTCTACGAATTGCTTGATGATCGTCTACGTCTTGCTCGTAAAGCACTGGAAACTCGAATTTCACGTTTAGAGAACGTAAAAGCACGCGTTGCACCGATTTTATACATGGAAGGGGCTTGTGGTGTTCGACTAAAAGCGGACGACTCCGTTGCTGAAATCTTCAAAAATGGCCGTGCTTCGATTTCTCTAGGCTATATTGGTGTTCACGAGACAATTAACGCGCTGTTTGGTACGGAAGCACACTTGTATGACGATGCCGTATTGCGCGAAAAAGCAGTCGCGATCATCAAACACATGAAAGACGCGGTAAACCAATGGACAGACGAAACTGGCTATGGTTTCAGCCTATATGGCACACCAAGCGAAAACCTATGTAGCCGTTTCTGCCGCATCGATGCGAAAGAATTTGGTGTTATCGAAGGCGTGACTGATAAAGGTTACTACACCAACAGCTTCCACTTAGATGTTGAGAAAACGGTAAACCCTTACGATAAGATCGATTTTGAGATGCCTTATCCAGAAATCTCAAGTGGTGGCTTTATTTGTTATGGCGAGTTCCCGAACATGCAACGTAACATTGAAGCGCTAGAAAACGTGTGGGACTACAGTTACACGCGCGTGCCTTACTACGGTACGAATACACCAATCGATGAGTGTTACGAGTGTGGTTACAACGGTGAGTTTGACTGTACAAGTAAAGGCTTTACGTGCCCAAGTTGTGGCAACCATGACTCAACAAAAGTATCAGTAACACGCCGCGTTTGTGGCTACCTAGGCAGTCCAGATGCTCGCCCGTTTAACTTCGGTAAGCAAGAAGAAGTTAAGCGTCGAGTGAAGCACCTTTAAGGTTGACTTAAGCTCAAACCCAATAATGAAAATCAACCTGTCATGGGTTGATTTTCTTTTCTAGCCAGAACAAAAGGCATGACTATGAATTACCACCAATATTATCCAATCGATGTTGTAAACGGACCAGGTACACGCTGCACGTTATTTGTGTCGGGCTGTGTACACCAGTGCCGCGGCTGTTATAACCAGTCGACGCAACGTTTGGATTCTGGTGTGTTTTTCACTCAAGAAGCTGAAGATAAAATCATCGCAGATTTGAACGACACGCGCATCAAACGCCGTGGTTTATCTCTGTCTGGCGGTGACCCTCTGCATCCGGCGAACGTGCCGCACATTCTCAAGCTAGTAAAGCGCGTAAGAGAAGAGTGCCCAGGTAAAGATATTTGGGTTTGGACGGGTTACACACTGGAAGAACTCGATGATGCCCAACGAGAAGTGACGCAATACATCGATACATTGATCGATGGGAAATTTGAGCAAGACAAGAAAGATCTGAATCTAGTATGGCGGGGAAGTTCGAACCAAATCATTCATCGTTTCACAGACATCTAATTATCTTTGCCTCGAATAAGACAAGAATATGAAAAGGGCACATTCGTAAATTTCGGATGTGCCCTTTTGGTGTGAGTTCTTTAATGAGAGCGCTCTTTAACGAGAGTCTATTGAGTGCCTGTCAATTTACAATGAACGTTAGTTTACTATGTAATTTGGGGACTGCATGTTACGCCGTCACTCTATGTTCATCATCGACCATGTTATTGATCCATCGTTTGGATTGAATGCGATGTGTCGTCAAAATACCTTTTACTAACTCTTCGGCTAACAGTGACATCAATACCCAATGTAAAGGTAAGCCTAGCACCATCCCAGTGTAGTAGGTTAATGGGATACCAATAGCCCATTGGCCAAATGTATCAATGAAAATGCTATAGCGAATATCCGCACCGCTTTTTAGTACACCACCAATTCCTACCATATTAAACACGCGTAGAATCATTCCTAACGCAAGCACGAGACATACATTTAGTGCCATATGTGCATCTGTCAGTGGGCTAAATTCGAGAAGCTGTAGGATAATAGGTGAACACAACCAAACCATGATGAACAGCACTGTAGCAAGTACGGCACTTGTTAATACATACCACCATGCTGTTTTTTCAACACGGTCATATTGTTCTGCACCAATGTCGTTACCAAGTAATACAGAAGCCGCGACGGCAAAGCCCATAAAGGTCGATATCAATACGCCCTCTATTGGCGAAAGGAAAGAGATGATAGCAAGCTCCGTAACACCGAGTTGTCCGTAGATGATGCTGTAAACGATCAAGCCTCCAGTCCATAACGAGTCATGAATAAGCATCGGCATCGAAACTTTAAAATACTTGTTTCTATGTTGCTTTACTGCGCCCTCATGCCAGTCTGAACGAGTAGGGAGCAGATACGAATAGCGACGACAAAAGAAATATACCAGCACAGCAGTTTGGAAAAAACGCGAGATAAATGTACCCACTGCCGCGCCAAATACCCCCCACTGTGGGAAGCCAAATAAACCAAAGATCAACACCGCATTGAGGAAGATATTTACAACTATGGCGGCAATACTGACGTAAGTCGGCATCTTCGCTTCACCGACGGATCTGAGTACGGATTCAATAGGCACGACAATGGCAGTGCCCACGAGACTTAATCCCGTTACCACCAAATACTCGCGAGCATAGCTGACGTATTGTGGGTCGTCTGCCATAAATGAGACGATCTCTTTGTCGAATATCGTATAAAGTACAATAAACGGCAGCGTGACAATTATTGAAATAAACCAAGATTGAGCAAGTGTTCGCCGAATGCCTGCAACATTACCAGAGCCGAAATATTGCGAAGCCAGAACGGTGACAGCCCCGCATAAACCGAATACAACAGCAAGGTTAAAGAAAAATATACGGTTACCGACACCAACAGCTGCAGTCGCCGATTCCCCTAATTGGCTTACCATGAAAATATCGATGGCACCAAGTGATGAAAATAACATTGATTGAAGAGATACGGGGACGCCGATCGCGATCAATCGTTGCCAGAATGTCTTGTCTATGTATTGACGTGTTAAGAGCATCGCATTTCTCCGCTAAGATTTATGCGAGTAGTTTATCCTCATGATTGTCCGGTGTATTTTTCAGATACATCTAAAAGTTTTGCCAAACTATCCATTCTTAGACGTCGTTCGATTAAATCGTCCAATGACATTGTTGTGAGCTACAAAATCGTGGAAGAAAAACAAGAACGCTACGCCATTTCAGATAAAACCTATCAAGAGTTTATTGACCATACCAAGGTTATCGCTTTAGAAGAGCGTGGGATTGTGCAATGTGGCATTGCAACGTGTCGCGATTTTTTTTCTGTGTATCGAAAAAACCAGAAAAAGCATATGTTACTTTATACGGTAAGGGGTAAGGGGTGGCTTGAGAGTGGTCCTTGTCGTTATTCGTTAGAACAAGGGTCATTAGTGATTGTCCCTGCTGGTATTGAAAACGGCTTCGGTATGGAAGATCAAACCTGGCAAATTGCGTGGGTCTTTCTTGCCCAAGGAAAAGAGTGGCCTATGGTGGGAGATGAGATTGAATATCAACTGACGACTGCACCAGAAGTGATGTATTCCTGTATTCAAACACTACTTAGAAGCATTAACCTCCCGATTGACTATGGCGGTGAAGTGGGGGCGCACAGTGTTGCACAACTCGAACTGATGCTTAATATGCCGCATTCCGATTCCCTTTCTCGGAATCAACTTAGGTTACATCGAGTGTTCGATCTTGTTCAAAGGCAATTACATAAAGAATGGACAGTAGAACAACTTGCTGCACTTTATCCTTGTTCAGAACCTCATCTACACAGACTCTCGCAGCAGTATTTTGGGCGCAGTCCTATGGCTCATTTAACGCGGATGAGAATGGAATACGCAGCAAGGCTGTTACGTTCAACTGAGTGGTCAATTCAGCACATTGGCGAAATTGTGGGTTATCCCACAGGCGCGAATTTCAGTACCCGCTTTAAGGTGTGGTCGACTATGACGCCGCGAGAATTTAGACGAAATGGCCGTTTAGATCGCCATAGCAGTGAGTGAATCGTTCTTTTTGTGGACAATGGCGTTCATGAAACGCAGCACTTACTAGAATTTTGTCCTCAAATTGGTTAAATCGACAAAAAACACTTTCGCCATTGTTAATGAAAGTGTTACCGTGAGGTTCGATACTTGAATTTCAAAGGGTTATGACTTTCATGTTTTCTAATCTACCAACGCCTGTATTAGATCCTATTTTATCTCTTTCCGTCGCATACCGCGGCGATGCACGCCCAAACAAGGTTGACCTTGGTATTGGCGTTTATAAAAACAGCTTAGGTGAAACTCCGATCATGAAAGCCATTCAAATGGCCCA
The DNA here is from genome assembly GCF_003544875.1 of Vibrio alfacsensis. Lineage (NCBI taxonomy): Bacteria > Pseudomonadati > Pseudomonadota > Gammaproteobacteria > Vibrionales > Vibrionaceae > Vibrio > Vibrio alfacsensis. The sequence goes on along the minus strand of NZ_CP032094.1, from coordinate 856,397 downwards.
AGACGTGGTCGTGGAAAACCAAAAAACCAAATCTTACGTTGGCTTAGCGGGTTGCGAAGAATTCAATCAAAGTATGATTGATCTACTTTTGACCGGAACGTCAGCCATGGATCGTGTCTCGGCTATTCAAACGCCAGGGGCGAGTGGTGCACTGCGTATGCTGGGTGACTTAATGAAAGTTGCCCAACCTGGCACAACCGTTTGGATTTCTAATCCAAGCTACGTGAACCACAAGCCAGTAATGGAAGCCGCAGGCCTTAAGGTTCGTTTTTATCATTACTTCTCTCCTCAAACTAAACAAGTTGATACCGAAAAAATGCTAGAGGACTTGTCAAAAGCAGGCCCTTCTGACGTGGTTCTTCTTCATGGTTGTTGTCACAATCCAACTGGCGCAGATATTGACTTTTCGGCTTGGCAGGCCATCACTGAACTGTCTCAGAAGAATGGTTTTACACCATTTGTTGACGTCGCTTACCAAGGCTTTGGTGACGGATTAGAACAAGACGTGAAAGGTCTTCGTTTTATGGCCAATAATGTCGACGAAATGCTGATCACCACCTCATGCTCAAAGAACTTTGGTTTATACCGTGAGCGTACAGGTGCTGCGATTGTCGTGGGTAAGAACTTGCAAGATGTTTCCAATGCAAAAGGTAAACTGCTGACGCTTGCTCGTGCGACTTATACTATGCCACCCGATCATGGTGCTGCACTTGTGAAAACAATTTTGCAAGATGCCAATCTGACGGCGATCTGGAAGCAAGAGCTGAGTGAAATGCAACAGCGCTTGGTCAGCTTGCGTCATAGTTTGTGTAACGAGTTGAGAACTAACCATAATACAGATCAATTTGATTTCATACTAAACCACAAAGGCATGTTTACTGTGCTAGGCTTTAGTGAAAATCAGATGGCGCAACTGCGTGAAGATTATGGCATTTATGGCGTAGGTGATGGACGAATCAACATCGCTGGCCTAACGGAAACGCATATTCCTTATGTAGCGGACGCCATTCAAAAAGTATCTCAACGTTAATTGGGAGAGTTGATGAAGAATTGGAAACTGATTCTGCCGCTAATGATGAGCGGTGGTCTTATTGCATGTACGTCGACACCAACGACCACACAACCTGCGGAACCAGAAACTCCGGTGATAGAGCAACCAATTGAAGTGCCGGAGGTTAAACCAGAGGTAGAACCACAGCCGGATGTCAAACCAGCAGAAAAACCGGAAACGAAACCTGAGGAAAAACCTAAGCCAAAGCCAGAACAGCCACCGAAAGTACAGAAAACACCAGATGGTATGTTAATTCTGGGATCGGAGGAATGGGTTTATGTTCCTGCGATCAAACAAACGTTTAAAGCTCGGATTGATACTGGTGCGACAACGTCTTCTATCAGTGCGACAGAAGTGGTTCCTTTGAGCGTGATGGTAAAGATTGGGTTCAATTTAAAATTGATATTAATGGCAAAGCGAGTAAAGAGTTCAAGTTGCCAGTAGAGCGTTGGGCAAAAGTGCGCCAATCTTCTTCGGAAGAAGTGGACAAACGCGCGGTGGTTGTCGCTTATATCCAAGTGGGTGACTTAAAAGAGCAAACGGAGTTTACGTTAGCCGAACGTGGTCATATGAAGTTCCCGATACTGCTTGGACGTAGCTTCTTCCGTGATATTGCTGTTATTGATGTCTCTAAAAAATACGTTCAGAACAAACCTAAAGTGGAAAAATAGTTACGTAGTTAACGTGCACTTTAGACGTTAATTGAACCACAAACCAAAAGCCTCTCTTTCGAGAGGCTTTTATTATGGTCTACCGAACACTCTTAGTAAAACTCTCAGTTTCGTGGATAAATCACTTTCGTAGATATTAGCCACGTCTAAGGGGATTACATGATACGAAATGCCCTAGATTAAAATGCGAAGCGCGCAGACATTACCAATTGTGTTCCATACACACCGGTATTTTTAAAATCCGCACCAAGAGATAATTGTTGAGTTGAGTGGAAGCGTGCACCTACGTTGTATACGGAGTTGTTCCCCTCATTATCAATCAATTGCCCAATGCGCCCGTGAATCTCCATGTTTTGCATTAACCAAATACGAGTGCCGATGTTGACTTCGGTTTTCCATACATCGCCAATTTTGTCGCCGCCGCTTTCTTTAATGTTGTGGACGAGCATTTGGCCAAAAATATCAGCAAACTGGCCTGCAGGACCGTTAAAACCGATACCACCAGCGATGTCCCAGTCACCACTGAATTCACTGTCTGCACGGGCAATAAAGTGCGTGTTTTCTGTAAAGTATGTCGTCACTTCGCCACCGAATGTACCTGGGCTTGTACCCATACGAAATTCCATCACGTTGTAGTTGAAATTGTTAGCGTGTGCAGAAAGTGGCAAAACAGCGCATAAACCAAAGGCTGCAACCTTTAGAGCTTTACCTAGCATGGGTATCTCCGGGCAAGAATAAAATACGAATTAAAAAAATGGCCTGCAAGAAGCAGACCAAAATGTAAAACGCATGGTATTTAAGGTGTTCCGTTATACCCAGCACACTAGGACAAGGCGCTGATGCGTGTAGTTATATTGCCTAAAGAAGAGGCAAAATAGCAGTTAGATGACAACCAAAGCTGCTAGGCAGTAATCGTTACAGAACAACAATTTGTTCAACTTCGATTTCTGGTTTACTCCCGCCCTCAAACTCTCCAAATAGACGAACTTTTGTCGTGTGATCGATAGGTGATGCTAAGTGAATATCATCATCTAGCTCTACAACAATCTCGCCAGAACCGTCACTAAAGATGAATTTATCAGCGCGAGTTTGTCGGAGTAAATTCCCCTCAACCACAACGTTCTTTTCAGTAAACATATTGGAGTCTTTGATCAGGGCATCTACTTTCTCTACGGTTACTGGTCCGTTAAATTGAACGCTTGATTGAGCATGATGGTGGTCTTTAGCCATAGCGAAAGTAGGAGCGATAGCCAGTGCAGCGATTGTAGCGATAACCGTTTTGTTCATGATTTGATTCTCTAAATAGGTGTTCGTTTTTGATGGTGTTATTAAAACAAACCATATTTGAACCTTTGCTGATATGTGCATTCATATTCGATTCATTTTCTTGAGTCTCATGCAAAGATAACGTTATGATTGCACAACTTCTTTTTCTCATTAAAAGCGCTCATGAAATCAGCAATCCCTTCGTTAATGGTTCAAGGCACCACTTCAGATGCCGGAAAAAGTGTCCTTGTGGCAGGTTTATGCCGGGTTCTCGCTCGGAGAGGGATAAAGGTTGCCCCATTTAAACCACAAAATATGGCATTAAATAGCGCGGTGACCAAAGATGGTGGCGAGATAGGTAGAGCACAGGCGGTACAGGCACAAGCGAGCAATATAGAGCCAACGGTTCATATGAATCCGGTGTTGATTAAACCCAATAGTGACACCGGGGCTCAAATCATCCTTCAAGGTAAAGCGTTATCAAATATGGATGCAGTTGGTTTCCATGATTACAAGAAAGTCGCCATGGGGACGGTTCTTGATTCATTTGAACGTCTGACTGAAGAATTTGACTCTGTGATGATTGAAGGGGCAGGTAGCCCCGCTGAAATTAATTTAAGAGAAAACGATATCGCTAACATGGGGTTTGCTGAAGAAGCGGATGTGCCCGTGATTATCATTGCCGATATTGACCGAGGCGGCGTTTTTGCGCACCTATATGGCACGTTGGCGTTGTTATCGGAGTCTGAACAGGCACGGGTAAAAGGTTTTGTTATTAATCGATTCCGCGGTGACATTAGCTTACTTCAATCTGGTCTAGATTGGCTTGAAGAAAAAACAGGTAAGCCAGTGCTCGGCGTGTTGCCATATTTGCATGGATTGAATCTAGAAGCAGAAGACGCCATTACTTCACAACAAGAATTGGCGAATGAAGTAAAACTTAACGTTGTTGTTCCTGTGGTTACTCGAATCAGTAATCATACGGATTTTGATGCGTTGCGCTTAAATCCAGATATTAATCTACGATATGTCGGCAAAGGCGAAAAAATTGATAAGGCCGATCTTGTCATACTCCCAGGCTCTAAATCGGTAAGAGATGATTTAGATTATCTACGTAGTCAAGGGTGGGACAAAGATATCCAACGCCATGTCCGCTTAGGTGGTAAAGTGATTGGGATATGCGGCGGCTATCAAATGCTAGGCAAGATCATTGATGATCCGCTCGGCGTGGAGGGTGATCCAGGGCAAAGCCAAGGTCTTGGTTTACTGAATGTGAATACAGTACTCACCGATAGCAAGAAGCTCACTCATACCGAAGCTCAATTAAACCTCGATGGTCAAGTTACGGTGGTGAAAGGGTATGAAATTCACGTTGGGAAGACGATAGTACAAGAGAAACAACCTCTCATTCTTTCATCAGGAGAGTTCGAAGGCGCGATAAGTGAGTGTGGGCAGGTCATGGGCACCTATTTACATGGTCTCTTTGATGAGGCTAAAGCTTTGAGCTTGATAACTGGTTGGGTAAACGGTAGTCAAATAAAACAACAAAACTTCGAACAACTTAAAGAACAAGGCATCAATCGTATTGCGGATGCGATAGAACAACATATGACGCTTGATTTCTTGTTTAAATAAACCATTTATTACCATTTGAAGCCTAAACAAAAGGGGATTTATCCCCATTTTCTGTTTACCACTTGTTTAGCAGCGGAGTCATTTTATGAAAGCATGGACAGTTCATGCTTGCTTAACGGCAATATTGAGTGTTTCATCATCAGCGTACGCGGCGACTGATCTCAAAATATACGCAGCGTCTTCTATGACCAATGCCATTGATGAGATTGTGCAAAAATTTGAACATAAATACGATGTATCCGTCACCTCTGTGTATGGTGGTTCATCGTCGATTGCCCGACAAATTACCAATGGTGCACCAGCTGATATTTTCATATCGGCAAACACTAAATGGATGGATTACTTGGTGGATTCAGGGGTGATTCCTCGTGACAGTGTCACTAATTTAGTTCACAATCGCCTTGTCGTGATTGCTCCTAAGTCTTCCGACACGGTAAGTTTTAACTTTTCAGATTTGAATGCTTGGCAACAAGTATTAGAGGGGCAGCGTCTTGCGTTAGGGAATCCAATGTCGGTCCCTGCGGGTATGTATGCAAAAGAGTCATTAACCCATCTTGGAATATGGAAAGCCTTAGAAAGACAGATTGCACCCGCCAAGAATGTACGTATGGCACTCGCGCTGGTTGAAAGGGGGGAAGCACCCTTAGGGATTGTTTATCAAACGGATGCGCAACTGTCTAACAAGGTGAAAATTGTTGGAGAATTAGCTGATAACTCTCATACCGCTATTATTTATCCAGCAGCTATTGTTAAAGATTCAACTGAATCGAAACAGCTTTTTGAATATTTGCAGTCATCCGATGCGCAACAAGTATTTGCTCAGTATGGTTTCCAGTAATCAAAGTCAATGATAAGTAATCTAAGTCGGTTCTAAGTAGCCTTGTATGGTTATCAGTAATAAGGGGATAGAGTGACAGAACTTGAATACCAAGCTTTGATGTTGAGCCTTAAAGTCGGTGGGTATGCGGTTATCTGGTTGATACCGCTTGGCGTAGCACTAGCTTGGATCCTTTCACGTAAATCGTTTGTTGGAAAATCAGTTTTAGACAGCTTGATTCATTTACCATTAGTCTTACCGCCAGTGGTGATTGGCTATTTGCTCTTGATTTCGCTCGGTCGACAAGGATTTATGGGTAGTTGGCTTTATGAGCACTTTGGGCTGGTGTTTAGCTTTAATTGGAAAGGGGCCGTTGTCGCCTGTATCGTCGTCGCATTGCCATTGATGGTTCGCTCAGTACGATTAAGTTTAGATAATGTGGATCCTAAGCTAGAGCATGCGGCCTCTACGTTAGGGGCATCACCAATCAAAGTTTTTTTTACCATCACATTACCGTTAACGATACCGGGTATTATCACGGGGACGATGCTTTCGTTTGCACGCAGCCTTGGTGAGTTCGGCGCAACGATCAGCTTTGTCTCTAATATCCCAGGCGAGACTCAAACCATTCCGTTAGCGATGTATAACTTTATTGAAACGCCAGGAGCCGAAATGGAAGCGGCGCGTTTGTGTATTATTTCAATTGCACTGGCATTGTCGACTTTGATGATTTCGGAATGGTTACATCGTAAAGCGACGGTAAGATTGGGAACCAGGTAATGAGTATAAAAGTTGAATTTAAACAAATGCTTGGCGACACCCATTTTGATGTCGACTTGTCGTTACCGGGTAACGGAATCAGTGCGCTATTTGGCCGTTCAGGGGCAGGAAAAACAACGCTGATCAACGTTATCAGTGGTTTAGTTACCCCACACTATGGCAAAGTCACCGTTGGAGACCATGTACTTTTCGATAGCGAGAAAGGCACTAATTTACCAACCCATCAACGTAAAATTGGGTATGTGTTTCAAGAGTCTCGATTGTTCCCACATTATTCCGTGCAGGGGAATTTACTGTATGGTGTGACAGAAAAAGACGATTCGTATTTCGATAAAGTCACAGAATTATTGGCTATTAAACCGTTGTTAAAGCGTTTTCCAATCTCGCTATCTGGCGGTGAGAAACAACGCGTTGCTATTGCAAGAGCACTTCTCTCAAAACCCAATCTACTGTTGATGGATGAACCGCTCGCTTCACTGGATATGCCACGTAAGCGAGAGGTCATGCCATTTTTGGAAGAACTCTCTGAGCAAGTGAATATTCCCATTATTTATGTCACCCACAGCTTACAAGAGATCTTGCGACTTGCGCAGCATCTAGCGATTCTTGATAGCGGTAGAATCATGACGTCTGGCAAATTGGAAGAGGTGTGGGCATCACACGCTATGCGCCCATGGCAGTCGTTTTCTGACCATAGTAGCTTGTTTGAGGGTAAGATCGCTCATCATCACGATAAATATGCATTGACGTGTGTGAAACTCGCGGCCAATGTTTGCTTATGGGTGCAGAAAATCGATGGTGAAGCTGAACAACCGATACGTCTTCAAGTTCGTGCAAATGATGTATCTATTGCATTAGAAAAACCTGTATCGACCTCAATTCGAAATGTTCTACCTGCAACGGTCGCATCCATTGAAGAGTTTAACGCCGGTGATGACAAGCAAAGTATTACGGTTTCACTTAAACTTGCTGACGAGTGCCATTTGTGGGCAACGATCACGCCATGGGCTCTCGATGATCTTAATTTAAATGTTGGTGATTCTGTTTACGCGCAAGTTAAGGGCGTTAGTGTTACGCAACGAGATATGGCTCTAGCGCATCATTAACTCAATCTTAATGATAATAAAAGGCTGCAACTGCAGCCTTTTCGTTTTGAGTAGTGTAAAAGTATTCCGCGAACGAATTACTTCACAAATACTTCTTTGAATTCACGCTTAAGAATAGGATCGCGACGTGCTTTCTTCATTTGCTTAACCATGTCTTTCACACAGTTGTGAAGAACATTGTCAAGAAGTTCAGAGCGGTACTCTTCCTTGTCTTGATCTGTCATGCTTTCTGGCAGATTTAGCGTAGGGAACTCTTCCATTACATTAAGACCTGCGAATGCTTGGCCTACTGATACTAAAGCGTGGAATTGCTCAAAGTTGTCCAGAATGTTTTGTGCACTTGCTGGCATTTCGTCCCAAGACGCACGAACTGCTTCTTCAGACACTTCATGGATAGAGGTAACCATCTCGAACATTTCTTCTGGTACTTCGTCAAATTCGATAACTTTACGTAGTTCAGGAGAAATGGTTTCTAGATCGATTTTTTTGATTTCGTTGTTAGTTGCTTCTGACATGGTGTGTCTCTCGTTACAAAAGGCGGGAATATTAATACCAAATGCATCAAATAGCTACCATAAGAACCATTTGAATACGTGACCATTAAACAAAAATATAGCACGAAAATTGATATCTACGATTTAAGGTTATTTGTTAGACATGAAAGGCACTTGTTAACGGTAAGAATAGAGCAATAACAACAGAGCAATTGTTCTTTATCGGTTTAGAGTTCACGAGTACAAGTCATTGTTCCTTGCTGGATATTAGAGAAATGATATATCTTTGAAAGATACCGATAAGAAGAAAGGATTCTTTATGCAACTGACCGGAACATCAATGCGCATTCTATTGGTGGATGACATTCAGATTGAACGCATGCAGTTAGCGATACGTCTGAAACAACAAGGGCATGAAGTCAAAGCTGTTGGTAGCGGTATTGAGGCTCTTGATGTCTATAAAGACTTTGATCCTGAGTTAGTCTTGCTGGACATATCAATGCCTGATATGGATGGGTTTGAATTAGCATTTCATATTCGAGAGTCATTTCCAGAATGGATACCTATCATCTTTCTTAGCGGACACGAAGAGCCTGAGATGATTGCTAAAGCCATTGATGTCGGTGGGGACGATTATCTGATAAAGCCGGTCGATAAGTTGGTTTTAACGTCAAAGTTGATGGCGATGCAGCGCATTGCACAAATGAGGCGAGAGCTAAAACAAGCAACCGCTCAACTAGAAAAAGTGAACCAATGGCTAAAAAATCAAGCCAATGAAGATGGCCTTACCGGATTGTACAACCGGCGCTACATGGATAAAAAACTCCAATCTATGCTTGCCTGGCATGGTCGTCAAAATGCGCCAATGACGGTGATATTATTAGATGTTGATTACTTCAAACCGTTCAATGACAACTATGGACACTTAGAGGGAGACCGATGTCTACAAGCTCTAGCAGATCAGCTAAGAACAACGTTTAATCGAGCAGAAGAATACGTGGGTCGTTATGGCGGTGAAGAGTTTGTCGTTTTACTGAGCAACACCAATGAAATTCAAGCAGAACAAGAAGCAAAGCGTGTAAAACAAGCGGTCGATAATCTTAACTATCCACATGAGTATTCTTATACGTCCACAAGAGTGACGGTGTCACAAGGTGTGTTTTCGTTTGTTCCTTTTGGTAAGGAAAAGCTCGAAGATATTTATTCTGAAGCGGATATTGCCATGTACCAATCGAAATCAGATGGCAGAAATACATACACCTTAAGAAATTCAATAAATTCTTAAGGTTAACTCCGCTTGCTATTGAACAATATTACAGAAGATTGATTGGTATTTCTGTTTATGCCTAGTATTTCTGTTTATGCCTAGTATTTCTGTTTATGCCTAGTATTTCTGTTTATTCCTAGCACCGTCAGTTACATTGTCACATACCGGTCGTAGTAAGTGCAAATTCGAAGCGCTTTTCACGAGCAGTGCATCATGGTGACAACGTGCTTTTTCTGTCGCAAACGTTTTACTTGTGATAGTCATCCTTTCTCTAGTTTTATATCGGTTAAATGACCAATAAAGCGTTTGCAATTCTTCTATATTGGCGCCAAAATCGCGCGCCCTTGGTTCATAGGAAGATGAACACATAACCTAAGTCATGGAACGACGTTTACTCGTTTAAATGAGATATGCGTAAGTTGGTTTGCTTGGCGATGTGCTTCGCCTCTTCAGCATCGTGCGCCGGTACGGTCGGAAAACAATTAGAAAAAGAATTCGATTATAATTTTGCATCCAGCATTGTTCTTTCCGATAGCGATGTGTTTACTGTCGGTTTCTCCGACTTTGATCCGAATGAATATTTGAATTTAGATGATGAGTCACTTGGCGATGAGGAATCGGTAGATCTAAGGAAAAAGATCACTGTCATGTCACTTCCTTTTAGTGTTCCCGTAAGAAATTATCGTTATTCGCCTTACCAAACAAAGGTCAATGGGCGAGGTTATTTGTTATCTAGCCAACAGAAAGTGCATGCTTTAGATTCAGCGATGGCAGATGACTTAGATGAATTGATTTTGGGTGGATACCTAGAAATGGAGCATGAGGCCTATTTGTCGCGCAGTGTGTCGCTAAGCGGTGCGGCAGGTACGCATCTTATGTATTATCAGAATGATTACGCTTACCGAAGTGATGCACTTCTTGATTACAAAGATCAGATCGATGGTGTCTATGTAAATACCAATTCACTTGCGATGGTAGGGGAAATTAACGCGACACTTAAGTACTCACAAAACGGCCATTTCGGAAATTGGTATTTCTGGTCCTCACCACACTACTTTAATGGCGTAGGCGTCAATTTAGGGGACGGAAATAACACGGTTAATCCAGAGGGTTGGTATTGGGTAAACGGCGTAAAAGTCTTTTATCGCCTTGCGATTTGGCAAAACATGGTTCAGTCGTTTTACACCAGTTTTAACCGTGTTGACGTCGGCGGCGATACAGAAAAGCCACTCAATACGGACCATTACTACGAGGCAAGCATGGGGTGGTTAATGACACCGCCATTCAATATTCCATTGGTGACAAACGTTGGGGTTGGATTAAGTTTAAATTACGGAAGTGCATTTAAAGGTGGCAGCCTAGTATTCTTCTTTAACCAAATGTAATGATACCAATCGTCGAAAGTAACACGTTATTCTCGCTGGGAACGGCATTATTAGGCTTTGAATAAAAATCAAGCACGGCTGAACTTCACGCAGTTTCGGCCGGCTTTTTTGGCTTTGTATAAAGCATCATCTGCAAATTTAATTGTCTCAAGCGGGTTTCGTGCACTGCGACTGTCTGCTACACCAAAGCTAGCGGTGACAGATACCGTTTTGTTCTTAGAACTGGCAGTACCACGTTGTTTTTTACCTTGCTTATTGTCATCTGGGCGAGAATCTTGATCTCTGAGCGTCATTTCATACTGAGCAATGGCTTCACGTGTTTCTTCTAAATATTCTTCACACTCTTCGGAATATTTTCCTTTAAAGACGATAGTAAACTCTTCTCCACCAAATCGATAAACTTTGGCTCCTCCTTGAGTTTTCATAATACGTGCGGCTACCATTCTCAGGACATCGTCACCGGTATCATGCCCATAAGTGTCATTAAATTTTTTAAAGTGATCGATGTCGAGCATGGCGATCGTGAACTTTCTGCCCATATGTTTAAGATCGAGGTCCAAAGCGCGTCGACTGGGGATTAAAGTGAGGCTATCGGTGAAAGCAAGTTGGTGACTCGCTGACGTTGAATAAACGATGATCAATAGACCCGTTAAGGTAAACATTGTACTTGAGATATATTGAACGTCGAAGAAGATGAAAGTCGCGCTTGCTAAGACCATCGCAGAGTAAGTCATCGCATGGATAATCTTGTTTTTCTTAAGAACAAGTATGCCAAGAAAACAAACAATACCAATGCAGTAGAGCACAAGTACCAGCGGCAATTTGGACACGGCGGGTACAATAAATAGAATACTGTCAGTCCATTCATCAAATCCACCAACCACGTAATACGTTAAGGTCACGTAAGACCAAAAAATAAACATAAGCAGTAAAGCAACGTAGGTCAGTGTGGCTTTTGAATCGAAGCCTTCTTTGTTGAATAAGAACACCGCGAGAAAGGAGACGGGTAAAAGCGTTGCCAAAATAGTGAGTTCGAGGAGTGTTGTGCCCGTTTGCAAGGGTGTCTGAAGGCGATTTTGGATGACGAAGTATGCAAACAACATGGCGATGCACACCATCGATTCTCGGCCTTGCTTAAAGGAATAACATAGTACCAAAGCACAACCGAGTAAGATATACGGCATGTTAGCAGCGATGCCCCAGTTTGACTGGGTCATTTGAACAATGTGGTCCATTCCTAGGCCGATTGCTCCCATTAATATAATGGGGAATGCAAACCTAAAGCCGGGTGAGGTCATTAAAGATGATGCCATCTACAACAAATTACCTACTTAACTAATCGACAGTTCCTGTATGAAGTGAATGAATGTGGTTAGTCAAATGCACACTATTAACACTTCCGAAACTAACAAGAATACGTGTATTTACGAAATTGCCAAGTATTTTGCAGTAAGTGAGGATAAAAAGAGAGAGGTTGATTAAATTTAAATCAATCAACAAGTTGCACTGTGTTATTGGCTGCTATACTTTCGTTGTAATCAAAAGCTAGGGTAAGACAAAGGAGAGAGAACGATGCAAATTAGTTCAGATGTTCACAATTATATGGAAACCTTAGTCGGGCAAGTACTGAGTACAGATACTTACATTCAACAGTTCACGAATGAGCAACTCGCCGATATTGCTTGCTTGGCCTTAACCCAACTCAAACCGATTTACATTCGCCATGATATCGATTTTCTTTCTGCCCTTCCGGAAGATAAGTTAACACGGTTTAAAAGTAGCGTTGATATTGCTCTAGAAAACGCAACGAATATGATTCAACAAGATAGAAGAACGAATCGTAACAATGATGTGCCTGTAATTTTCTCTCATACAAGTTATGATGAGCATAAAGAACTGGAGTGGTTTGAACAACCAATCTTAAACATCAATTCAAAGTAGTTTGTGCATTTTTGCTAAATTGCACACCCCTAGGAGGAACCGTGGGATTCTTTTCGCGCTTGTTTGGTGGCGGTAAAAGTACTGCCGAAGTAAAAAACATCGAGCCTATCGAGTATAAAGGCTTTTTGATCTACCAAGATAGCATTTCTGAAAATGGGCAATATCGTATTGCTGGTCGAATTGAAAAGAATTTGATGGAGAGGTGAAAAGTCACCGCTTCATTCGATCTGACCTGCTTGGTTCAGAACAAGATGCGAATGAACTGATGTTAAAAAATCGCAGATGTTCATTGATCAAATGGGTGAAAAATCTTCGATTGAGATCTGACGGTAACTTGATTCCAATCATCTATGAAAGAGCCATTAGTGTATATGCTGATGGCTCTTTTTTTTAAGCTCAAATTATTTGTAAATTAAGCACTTAGTTAGCTTCTGGTTGGACCACACTGTAGTCCGAATGGTCGTGGTTATTTTTCAATCCTGAGAGGAAGATTCACCATGACTAGGCGTTATATGTAATGAATTTTGTATTTTTGTTACAAAATGCTTGAAGTCACTGTGTACGTTAGATACAAAAGAATGAGTGACGCTTTGCTTTTCTCAAACGACTTATGGGCAGTTTTGTCAAAGTTTGTTTGGCATGGGGATATAGAAATTACTAATAGATATGTATACAAGGAGTATGCGTTTTGCAAATCGGTGTACCTAGAGAAATACTCGCAGGAGAATCGCGAGTAGCTGCATCACCTAATTCGGTTGCGCAGTTAATTAAATTGGGATTCGATGTTGTGATCGAATCACAAGCGGGGGTGCTAGCCAGTTTCGACGATGCGGCTTATGAAGCGGCAGGAGCGACAATTGTATCTAGTGAAGAAGTTTGGAAGTCTGGTCTCATTCTAAAAGTGAATGCGCCTATTGTTGATGCCGAAAAAGGCCTTGATGAAATCGCTTTACTCCAAGATGGTGCAACACTTGTTAGTTTCATTTGGCCGGCTCAAAATGCGAAGTTAATGGAACAACTCTCTAGCAAGAACATAAACGTTCTCGCTATGGATGCCGTTCCTCGTATTTCACGTGCTCAAGCGCTCGATGCACTCTCTTCTATGGCGAATATCGCCGGCTATCGTGCCGTCGTTGAAGCCGCTCATGAATTCGGTCGCTTCTTCACCGGTCAAATCACTGCCGCAGGTAAAGTTCCGCCAGCTAAAGTATTGGTTGCGGGCGCAGGTGTTGCAGGACTAGCTGCTATCGGCGCAGCAGGTAGCCTTGGTGCTATCGTTCGCTCTTTTGACGTTCGTCCTGAAGTAAAAGAGCAAGTTGAATCGATGGGTGCAGAGTTCCTAACCGTAGACTTCAAAGAAGATTCCGGTTCAGGTGACGGCTACGCAAAAGAAATGTCGGATGAATTCAACAAAAAAGCGGCTGAGCTGTACGCTGAGCAAGCAAGAGACGTTGACATCATCATCACAACAGCACTGATTCCTGGTAAACCAGCGCCAACACTTATTACCAAAGAAATGGTGGATAGCATGAAAGCGGGCAGCGTGATCGTTGATCTTGCTGCCGCAAACGGTGGTAACTGTGAATACACAGTAAAAGATCAAGTGATCACCACGGCGAACGGCGTGAAAATCGTTGGTTACACCGATATGGTAGGTCGACTGCCAACGCAATCTTCTCAGCTTTACGCAACCAACCTTGTAAACCTTCTAAAATTGCTGTGCAAAGAGAAAGACGGCAACATCAATATTGATTTTGAAGATGTTGTTCTTCGCGGTGTAACTGTGGTGAAAGAGGGCGAGGTTACTTGGCCTGCGCCACCAATTCAGGTGTCAGCGCAGCCACAAGCTAAACCGCAGGAACCAGTTAAACATCAACCTAAAGTCGAAGAGCCAACGTCACCAGTGAAGAAATTCGGTGCGCTTGCTGTCGGTTTAGGTGCATTTGCATGGGTTGCTTCTGTCGCTCCGGCTGCGTTCCTATCTCACTTCACCGTATTTGTACTAGCGTGTGTTGTCGGCTACTACGTCGTTTGGAACGTAACACACGCACTGCATACTCCGCTTATGTCTGTAACCAACGCGATTTCAGGCATCATCGTAGTAGGTGCGTTGCTACAAATTGGTCAGGGTAATGGTGTCGTTACCTTCCTATCATTCATTGCTGTACTCATTGCAAGCATAAACATCTTTGGTGGCTTTACTGTGACCAAACGTATGCTTGAAATGTTCCGCAAAGATAAATAATAGGAGTAACCAATGTCTGCAGGATTAGTACAAGCGGCATATATAATTGCTGCGTTATTTTTCATTTTAAGTCTCGCGGGACTGTCTAAACAAGAATCGGCAAGAAAGGGGAACTACTACGGTATTGCGGGTATGGCGATTGCGCTTATTGCGACAATCTTTAGCCCGAGTGCGGAAGGGTTTGTTTGGGTCATCATCGCTATGGTTATTGGTGGTAGCATCGGTATCCACTATGCAAAAAAAGTCGAAATGACTCAAATGCCAGAACTGGTTGCTATTCTACACAGCTTTGTAGGTATGGCAGCGGTATTGGTAGGTTACAACAGCTACTTAGAGCCGCCTGCGCCAGTATCAACAGACCTCGCAGGTATGCACGCTGAGCACGTGATCCACCTTGTGGAAGTCTTCCTTGGTGTGTTCATCGGTGCGGTAACCTTTACGGGTTCAGTCGTTGCTTTCGGTAAGCTACGCGGCACGATCTCATCTTCGCCACTTAACTTGCCTCACAAGCACAAAATGAACCTTGCGGCGATCGTCGTTTCTACGCTTCTTATGATTTACTTCGTAAAAGCGGACGGCAGCATGTTCGCACTGATCGTAATGACGCTAATTGCATTCGCATTCGGTTACCATTTAGTGGCGTCGATTGGTGGTGCAGATATGCCAGTTGTGGTTTCAATGCTGAACTCATACTCAGGTTGGGCAGCGGCGGCGGCAGGTTTTATGCTTGCAAACGACCTACTGATAGTAACGGGTGCACTAGTTGGTTCTTCGGGTGCGATCCTTTCTTACATCATGTGTAAAGCTATGAACCGCTCGTTCATCAGCGTTATCGCTGGCGGCTTCGGTCAAGAAGTTGTGATCTCAAGTGATGAAGAGCAGGGCGAACACCGCGAAACTTCAGCAGAAGAAGTAGCCGAAATGCTGAAGAACTCAAAATCAGTGATCATCACTCCGGGATACGGTATGGCAGTAGCTCAAGCACAATACCCAGTGCATGAGATTACAGAGAAGCTTCGAGCTCAAGGCATTGACGTTCGCTTTGGTATTCACCCTGTAGCGGGCCGTCTACCTGGCCACATGAACGTTCTACTGGCAGAAGCAAAAGTCCCTTACGATATCGTACTAGAGATGGACGAGATCAACGACGACTTCCCACAAACAGATACCGTTTTGGTTATCGGCGCGAACGACACAGTAAACCCAGCTGCACTTGAAGATCCAAACAGCCCAATCGCAGGCATGCCTGTATTAGAAGTTTGGAACGCGCAAAATGTGGTTGTGTTTAAGCGCTCGATGAACACGGGCTATGCTGGCGTTCAGAACCCGTTGTTCTTCAAAGAAAATACGTCAATGTTGTTCGGTGATGCGAAAGAGAGCGTTGAGGCTATCTTTAAAGCGCTATAACAATAAACGAATAAAAACATAATTTTAATCATTGGGTCAGCATTGCGCTGGCCCTTTTCGTCTATTCGTTTCTATTTTTACCTTGTCGTTTCTTTTTATTCAATTGTTATAGTACTGCAAATCCTTGATCCTCCAGATGTCTTTTGTTTTATGATTGATGTATAGTTCTGGTTAATGTGAATAGTAACGGTAACAGTTTGATTAAAAAGTTTTTGCTCCGTTCTGCCTTAATGCTACCTCTTATTTCGGTAAGCGCATTTGCAGATTCATTACCAGAACGAATAGATACGTTTACAGAGCTTTTTAATTACGAACAAGCCCTTAAATCGTACGATATACGCATACTTCAATCTAACTACCCAACCAAACTTCTTTCTCCGGATTCAATGCTCCCTCAAACAGCTGATTATCCGTTGAAAGACATACAGCAGTTATATCGGCTGGCAAATACTTGTCGCGGAAAATTGCCACTCAGCCCTTTAATTACCGAACCTCTCGTTTTTACGCGTGCCTTATGCAAAGGAACGAAATTAACACCTAGATGGTTCTCACGTAGTGGGTTGATTCACCCAGGAGGCGGGAGTTACGCAGCCAGATATGCAGAGAAATACCCGGAGCTACGCAGTATGCTCGCTCAGTATATGCATATCAAAGAGCGTAATAACGAAGAGGGTGATGAACTGCTTACTAGCCTTCAGCATATGGATGATGATGCCATAAATGCGCTTATTGGTGGTGCAAGTATGTTTATTGAAGACCAAGAGTTATGGCTGAGAAGAGGCGATCACTACTTTGTATTCAGTAAAGATGTTTGGAAAGAAAACGTAGATATCGCAGGCTTGTCGTTTGGATTAGCCTCGGAGAGCAGGAGTTGTTTCGTAAAACGCGGCAACGTTTGCTGGGATGTGGAAGATCACTCCCAAGTGTTGAGGATCAGTATGATCGTCCTTGTTATTGCGAACATATTGCTCGTGATTGGCTGGGCGGTCTACCGTTGGAACAGTAAGCGAGAAGAAATGCGCAGCCGGATGCTGGTTCTTCAGATTCTGACCCATGAGCTAAGAACACCAATTGCGTCTTTGTCTCTAACGGTTGAGGGATTCCGGCGAGAGTTTGAACACTTACCTGAGAGTGTATACGATGAGTTTCGTCGCTTATGTGAAGACACTCGTCGTTTAAGACAACTTGCTGAAGCAAGTAAAGATTATCTTCAGTCGGATAATCAAATGCTTGCCACAGATTGGGTTCCATCTGTAGCAGAGTGGCTTGAATATAAGATTGAAGAAGAGTTTGAAAACGCGGTACAGTTCAGTATTAATGAAGATATCGCAGCCAAACTTAACGTATACTGGCTAGGCACCTGTATCGATAATTTATTACGCAATGCACTTAAGTATGGCGTAGCACCGGTCGAATTAAATGTTATGACCAGTGACGAAAAAATAGTTATCCAAGTCCAAGATGCTGGCGATTTGACGGCTAAAGATTGGTCAAACTTAAGAAAGCCATTCGTAAGTAAGAGTGGATTAGGACTTGGATTAACAATTGTTGAATCTATGGTAGGCCGCATGGGCGGAAAAATGTCCTTAATGGGACCACCTACAACCTTTATATTGGAGATACCTTGTGAAACAGACACTGCTACTCGTTGAAGACGATAAAAACTTGGCTGACGGCCTGTTAGTAAGCCTGGAACAAGCAGGATACGAGTGTTTGCATGTGGAGCGTATTTCAGACGTAGAACCACAGTGGAAAAAGGCTGATTTAGTCATTTTAGACCGCCAGTTACCAGATGGTGACTCTGTAAATCATCTTCCTGAATGGAAAAAAACCAAGGATATTCCAGTTATTTTGCTTACTGCGCTTGTAACGGTTAAAGACAAAGTAGCAGGCTTAGACTCGGGTGCAAACGACTACCTGACGAAACCATTTGCTGAAGCAGAACTGTTTGCGCGCATCCGTGCTCAACTTCGTGCTCCGGACTCTGCCGATCAAGACAATGCAGATAAAGTAACAGCAAAAGATCTTGAAATTGATCGTGCGACTCGCGAAGTAGTATTCAAAGGTGACATGATCACGCTAACTCGCACAGAATTTGATCTTCTGCTGTTTTTAGCATCAAATCTTGGTCGTGTATTTACACGAGATGAGTTACTTGACCACGTTTGGGGTTATAACCATTTCCCAACGACTCGTACTGTGGATACGCATGTCCTTCAGCTACGTCAAAAGCTCCCAGGTCTTGAGATCGAAACGCTTCGTGGCGTTGGTTACAAAATGAAAGCGTAATATCGATAATGAAAACACTACTTCCTGTAGTCCTATCATTAATGATCATAAAACCAGTCCAAGCAATGGACTGGTTTCAATCTAATACTCCTTTAACCCAAGCGCACCAACATCTTCTTGAAGATGACCTCGGTGCAATGTTCAACTCACTTGTAGAGCTTTGGCAAAGTGAACCCAACAAACGCGTTACGCCTTATCTCAATGACCTATTAGGGCAATCGTTGTCCAAAGACTGTGGTAAATCTTTAAGTAGTATTGCGTTGCCTGAATGGATAAGCGGTGTTAACGTCATCCGACAAACCATTCAAAGTCCCGGTCGTGACACTTATCGATTGGTTGTAAAGCTTCGCTCAACAACGGATATCGATGAAATTTCATTTCGACGCTGGGTCGACACGACCATTTCCGCTGACAGCTCTTTCAGTCACGAGCAACCAATACCAGGTACGGAGTTACTAAATGAGCGCAATTATTTAAAGCGATATAACTTAACGGGCAAAGTTGAAGCCGGTTTATATCATTTATCTATTGTAGCTAAAGATGGACGTTCCTACCGTACGTGGGTAATTCTTGGCGATTCCAGCTCTTCACAATATGTTCGTTGGACATCAAAAGAAAACTGGAAAGTAGAGAAAAGTGCGTTAAGAAACCCACACTGCCCATTGCCTCAATTAGAAGTAGGACTCTTTGACTATGTTGATGGACAGTACGATCAAGTCTGGAATAAAACCTATGAATCTAACTACCCAAACGCGTTGGAGTTAGATGGGATCCCAAATGATCGTTATGTTTTAGCGGTAAGTATCAATAGTCGACGTTGGCAAGGGGAGATAATTGTTGAGCAAGCTCAAACTATTAGTCGAACTTATGATGTTTCTCAAGAAGAATAGTTAAAGAAACTGCACTTGTGCCGATATAAGTTCAGGACGAACTAAAGTACAAGTGTAGTATGAAAACCCAATTAAAAATTTTAGCTGCCATGATATCTTCCGCTGCTTTTAGCGGCGTTGCTTTTGCTGGAACTTATGCCGTCGAAGCAAGGAGTGATGCGATGGGTGGTGTCGGCACAGTGGCTGCCTCTTATCTTACCGCGCCATTTTTCAATCCAGCTCTCACTGCCATTTATCGACGTAATGATGATGCAGGTATGATCGTACCAAGTTTTGGTATTAACTATAATGACCAAGATAACATCATCGATACCATTGATAGAATTGGGAAAATGAACCCGAGTGATCCTAACTTGGGCACAGAATTAAAAAATCTAGGCAATAGTACGATGAATTTCGATCTTGGTGGCGTGGTCGCTGTCGGAATTCCAAACCGGTTTTTATCTGCCACGGCTTACGGAAAGCTTTATACTGAATCTTTTGTCCAACCAGAAATCACGGACATTACCGATATAAATAAAAACTACGTGCGTGGGGTATCAATCGGTGTAGCAGAAGCGGGGATCTCGCTGGCGAAATACACCAACTTCATGAACCAGCACATGTCATTCGGTATTACTCCTAAGCTTCAGCGAATTTATACTTATTCATACGCAACAAGCTTTGCGGCCTTTGATACCAAAAACCTGCGTGAAAACGAAACAGCAGAGACAATGTTTAATCTCGATGCTGGTGCTCTGTGGTTTTTCGGTCCATATCGCTTAGGTATTTCAGCCAAAAACCTAATGGGTCGAGACATTAGCACTAAAGCATTCATCTATAATGGAACCACAACAATCGCATCTGAAGATTACAGTATGCGCCCGGTCTATACCGTGGGGGCGGGTTACGTTGCGGATTACTTTTCAGCAAGTGTTGATTATGATTTGAATGAAGAGAAAAAATTCTCGTCGTTTGATGATAACACTCAGATGTTAAGAGTAGGTGTGGAAGTAGACTTGCTTCGTCAACTTGCGCTTCGTGCAGGCTATAAGAAAAATCTTGCTTACACAGACAATGAGGGGACCATTACGGCTGGTATAGGGCTCACACCACTGAATCTCATTGAGTTAGACATTGCAGCGCAATATACAAATGAAAATGCAATGGGGGCATCGATTAATTTCCTTGCGACGTATTAAGCGAATCGTTATAGTCAGCTCCTTATATTGAGGAGCTTTTTTATGTTTGACGATTTACCACCTCTGTCTCATCAAGAACAACAACGAGCTGTAGAGCAAATTCAAGAATTGATGGCAAAGGGCACCAGCACCGCAGAAGCCATTAAAATAGTTGCTCAGCAAATCCGAGCGGAATACGCCGCCAAGCAGCAAGACTGAACAATCACAAAGAGCAGGGCACAGACCCTGCTTTTTTACGCCTGCTTTATTACCTTACTTACCCAAGCTCATTCTCTAAACTTAACGATCTTCCGCGATAAACAACGGATTACGTTACAGTGTATCTTTTGTTCCTTTCAGACCTATAAATATCTGAGCAGGCAAAGTTAGTAAAATTTTACTAACCATCTTTTATCCACCAAAGATTAACTAAGTAACCAGGCTTAGATATTCCATTCTTATTGGCAATAACCCATATAAAACAGCAGCTTACTGCGGAATTTTAATCTTATGGGCGACTGGGGTATGTGGCTACATGTAATTAAATTACACGCAGAAAATCTCACTAACTGTTGGCTAGTGAATTGTTCTGTGAACAGCAGAAAGAGACATTGTCATGTTTATCTTACTAAAATATCTAATGGTAATGGTAGCTGTGCAAACAGTGAGTACTTGCAGTCAAATATGAATTGAGACTAAGGAATGTTGAAATCAGCAACAAAGCCGATAAATGGGGATAGGTAAGAGGCGATTTATAACACCACATTTTGATCAGTTTCAAGCGCAAGTTTTTACGATCACTAAGGTACGGATTTGTTTTTGCGTGACACTGTAGCGTGTCAGCTAAACAAATTTTCTTGCCGTGATTAGCGTTACGCTTGGTAGTTGCCGCACTAAGTCTTCATTATAGTTATAGCTTCAAGTGACGCTGTCACTATAGGCTGACTGGTGAGTATTGTGAAAGTAATGGAAAAATAGGCAGGGTTTTGTGGAATAATACATAGTAAAAAGCCGAGTGTACGTGGTGCACTCGGCTTGTATTTTTTGATGATATTACTTGTCCGCGAGGTCGAGTTTCAGTTCGCCGTGCTCTGAGTAATGGGATATGACTTCTTGACTACACTTAGTCCCTTCACATGTGTTAATGGCGATCAGTTGATTCTTTTTATTGTAGTATCGCGTAATGTGTTTTTGACCTTGAATCTCACGAACGCCTGTCCAATCATTGCCGTTTTTATCGACGCCATCAAGAAATGACTTCCCATCGACAACGATTGTTTTCTTTTTCCAAATTGCATCACCATTTTGACTTTGACAGTACTCATAGTGCGCGTTCCCAGACGCTGTATCTTGGCAGTTTTTGCATAAGAAATAGCGGGTAGCATTAAAGAAAGAATCGGTAATATTATTCGAAATGTGTTGTTCATTTTACTAGCTTTTGACGCAGATATTTCAACGCGAATTATCAACATTTTGAAATATAAAATGTGATCTTGTTCAATTGTTTGCACGAAAGAATGTCGCGCGTATGAATTTATCGTCTCGCATACATCATCCTTCGAGCTAAATGTAATTCGTTGTGTGACACAGTACTGCTAATGCCAAAAATCAAAGTGATTTACCAATTCACAAATGAGACTCGATAATTTTGTTGTCCTTTGTCTTTCCAGTGTCGACTTGTCGTAAGCGTTTTTCACAAACATCTAGGATAGCACCAAGTTTTAAAATATCTTTGTCATTCATAGTTACGAAGATCCTAAATACCAACAAGCAAACATAGGACAGATTCACTTGGAAATATTAGGACATTATCGCTTTGCGCCTACATAATTTAGTGCGCATTATATGTGTTATGTTAAATTAAACGCGGTTGTATTCGTAATCTACAATACTTTGGGCTCCTAACCCTCCCAGATTTTAAAATCCAACGGATTTTATCAGCTTCATTAAACATAATCGTTATTTACCATAAAATAGCTAATATCGATCTATCAATCTGCGATTGCTTGATCTTCCATTAGCCAATGTCTATTCAGAGATTGGCTTGTTGCACTCAGTTCATTAACTCGCGTGACGAAAAGATTAAGACGTAAAAAAAGCGCCAAACTATGGCGCTCTTATAAATGTTGGTCATCTTGCTTGGTTTAACCGCCGGCAAGTTTTACCGTCATTCCTTTTTTCTCTAAGTGTGCTTTGATCTTGTCACGAGCATCACCTTGAATCTCGATAGTGCCATCTTTAACTGAACCACCACAACCACAAACTTTCTTAAGCTCGGCGGCCAGTAATTTTAAAGGCGCATCATTAAGATCTAATCCAGTGACAATACAAACCCCTTTACCTTTACGGCCTTTGGTTTGGCGTTGGATTCGAACAATGCCGTCGCCTTTAGGACGTTCGACTTTCTCTTCTTCTGGTTTGATTCGACCAGTTTCTGTTGAATATACGAGTGTCATAGATTTACTTCTTTTGCTGCTGTGCTTGAGCTTGCATCGCTTTTTGCTTTGCAATCAAATAAGCTTCGATATGGCGTTGAATAGCAGTTTTCCCACCTTTTATCAACTTGCCATTGAACATGCAGTACCAAGCGTTTGGTTCGCCAGTATCGTTCTTTATCGTGTAGCCATTAAAAACTTCAGACAGTGGATTTGCGGCACTTTGCTTTCGTTGCCCTAAAGATGAAAATTCTTTTGGATCAATAATCGATGCCGTGTCACACCACCAATCTATACTCTTTTTACCGCCGCTAAACTACCTTGTAAAACGTGGTTTTTGATTTTAACTCTCCAAACGCTGCCGTCGGAACCGCTAGATTGGAGGTTATAGCCTCTATAATTAGAAATTGCCATACCACTGAACTTTCTTTCAATACGTTGTTTAAATAATAATCGTAGCTAAGCATTATTCAAATCGCGCATTCGATGTAAGCGAAAGAATAATGCTCAGTTGAGTTTATATTTACCACAAAATGTATGAAGCTAACGTTAGCTAGATTGCACTCTTAATACAACTTTCCAAGAACTCATGGAATTTGTGGCCATTGTTTTGAAGCATCTTAGGAAACATCGAGATCGGTGTCATTCCTGGGAATGTATTCACCTCATTCAAATAGATTTCGCCGTCTTCAGTTAGAAAGAAATCAATTCTTGAAAGATGACGCAAATTCATCTGAGTAAATACTGTTTTTGACGCATCTAAAATTGCTTGAGATTGAGCATCGGTCAGGTCTTTTGCTTCAACTTCCGTTAACGAGTGGCTTGAGCTGCTGTATTTTTCATCGTATGAGTAGAACGCTCCATCAGGCGCAATCACTTCACCAGGCTTGGTAATGTGAAGTTGGCCATCCATTTCATAGGCCGCGACTTCCAGTTCACGTGGTTTTACTGCTTTTTCTACAAGCACTTGCTCTGAATAACCAAATGCATCGTTCACCGCACGAGAAACATCGCTCTCTTCAGTTACACTGTAACACCCAACGGATGAACCTTGTCTTGCCGCTTTGATGAACACTTTACCCCATTTATCAAATGCTGCTAATGCTTGTTGATGTGATTGGTCATCATTACGAGTTAAGAAGAGATATGGTGTATTGGGAATACCGATTGCATCATACCAAAGCTTAGAGGTGATTTTGTTGAAACTATTACTGCTTGCTTCAGGCCCACAGCCTAGGTAAGGAATACCTGCAATCTCAAACATCGATTGGATATCACCAGTCTCACCAGGAAAACCGTGAATGCACGGTACGATGAAATCAATCGTCAGATTTAAGTTGTCAGAGCACAATTGCTTGGAGTTTAAATCTAGGTAAACCAATTCACCTTGGTTAGTCACCCAACCTTCATTTTTGATTTCGACGCGTGTAACATTGATATTCTCAATGAGGTTTAATTGCTGCTCTACAAAGTTCGCTGATAGCAGTGAGATCTCGTGTTCTGATGAGCCGCCGCCACAAAGTAGAAGAATATTTTTAATCATGAATCAATCTTTCCGTGATTTCCAAAAGATACTGTTCAGTATGATAAACTTTTGCGTGATAACGTACAGTAATTTTACTGTTAGAAACACTGTTCGGGTAGGAAGTGAACAAAAAATAAGGGAGCCATTTCAGCTCCCTTTTTCGAATTCTAATTCAGTTTGTTAAGTGTTGGATATGCTGAATTTTTAATGGCATCGATGCTCTTCACAAATGGCTTGAGCTGTTGGAATTGCTCTGGTAAACGCATGATTGCCTGTTTTGCTTCTGCGCTTGTAGCGTAGTCTCCATAAAGAACAGAGAACCATTTAGTCCCATTAACAATTTTGTAGTTTTCCCAAATTGGTTGGTCATTTTGTGGCAACTGACGTGCAAATTGGTCAACTTTTGCTTGGCTACCCACGGCAACAACTTGGATTGTATAACCAAAACGTTGGATCGCTGCTTGCTGTTCGCTTGGTGGCACAATCTGTACTGGTTTTGCTTGCTCTTTTGGAGGCTGTACCGCTGCATTACTTTGTTCAGGCTTTGGCGTCGTCTCAACATAAGTTGGCTTGACGTCTTCTTCTACTACATTGTCGGTCGACATGACTGGTTTTGAGATGGCTTGAGATTGGTAATCTTCTCGGTAGCTTTCTGTGCTAACGTCTGTGATGTAAGTTTCCGATGCACAAGCCGAAAGCAGTACCGTTAAACCAATGATTGAGATTTTTTTCATGAAGTAACAAAAGCTCTGAGTAAATATTACAATAAATCATGCCGATAGCCGGCTATTTTATCAAGCACCAAAGACAATAATCTTCAATTTTGATGTGATGAGTGGCACAAACTCCACATGGTTGGTTTAGATTTGCGCAATTGTCTGAGCCAACCATATTTAAAGAGCAACATATTCCGTTATCATGGCGTAAACGACAGTCCAAAAAATGAGCATTTCGGCGGCAAGGAGTCACTATGAATAAACTGCAAAAACTGTTCAAACCTAACTCTGTCGCCGTTATTGGCGCCTCACCTAAAGCGCTCCGTGCCGGTCATATCGTCATGCGGAATTTACTTCAATCCGGGTTTGGTGGCGCGATTATGCCGGTGACACCAAAATATAAAACCGTATCTGGCGTTATCGCCTATCCGAGCATTGATGCTCTGCCCTACACGCCTGATATTGCGATTCTCTGTACAAATGTTTCTCGAAATCAACAATTACTAAAAGAGTTAGATGAAAGAGGCACTGAATTTGCAATCGTGATATCCGATGATGTTGAGCATCTTGATCTCTCTGCCCTATCAATTCGTGTTTTGGGGCCTAATAGTTTAGGCATTATTTTACCGTGGCAACAATTCAATTGCTCTTTTTCTCCTGTGGCGGCTAAACCAGGCAAAATCGCGTTTGTTTCTCAATCCTCTTCTGTATGTACAACGGTTCTTGATTGGGCTAACGATAAAAATATCGGATTTTCTGCTTTTATCTCGATTGGGCAAGGACAAGATATTGATTTCGCCGAACTGCTTGATTACTTGAGCATGGATGGAAAAACAGAATCAATCTTGTTGTATGTTGAATCGATCAAAGACGCTCGTCGATTTATGTCTGCAGCTCGAGCGGCATCTCGCAATCGCCGCATTTTAGTACTAAAAGCGGGTTGCTCGCCTGAAGCTCAGGCTCTTGGGAGCCCAGAGATAGATACGCTTGATATCATCTATGATTCCGCCATTCGTCGTACTGGTATGTTAAGAGTAAAAAATACTCATGAACTGTTTGCCGCAGTTGAAACACTCACTCACTCTGTCCCACTTCGTGGTGAACGTCTCGCCATAGTGACAAATGGTGGCGGACCTGCTGTCATGGCGATAGACGCTCTACTAGAACGAGGCGGAAAATTGGCTGTTTTGGATGACGAAGCGATTGAGCAATTGAAATCATCCCTACCAGCTAATTGGCAAGGTGTAAATCCGATTGACTTAGGCGGCGATGCAACAAAAGAACGCTATGTTCGAGCCATTACCACCTTGATGAATAATGACTGTGCGGATGCCATTTTGATTATGCATAGTCCATCCGCAGTATCCGATTCAACGGACACTGCAAACGCCGTGATTGAAGCCATCAAAGCTCATCCGAGGCACAAGCATTTTAACATTCTGAGTAATTGGTCTGGTGAACAAACATCGCGGGATGCTCGACTCGCGTTTACTCTGTCTGGTATACCGACCTATCGAACCCCTGAAAGCGCTGCGGTTGCCTACATGCACTTAGTTGAGTACAGGAGAAACCAAAAGCAATTAATGCAGACTCCAACCACGGCAGAACCGCTTCATACCGCAAGTGTTGATAGCGCTAAAAATTGGATTAAAGAACAACTGCTGGACAAAAAAACAGTATCGTTAGATACCCATCAAAATAGTCCGTTATTTGAACAGTTTGGCTTTAATATCCTCCCTACTTGGATTGCTTCAGAAGTATCCGAAGTTGTTCATATGGCTGAAAACATTGGTTATCCTGTCGCTGTTAAATTGCGTTCACCAGACATTCCACATAAATCGGATGTTCATGGTGTTGCGCTTAACCTACGCAATAGCCAAGAAGTCTCGAGTGCCGCTCAAGCCATTCTTGATACGGCGAAGTTAAGCTACCCCCAGGCCAATTTGCAAGGCTTACTCGTTCAAGGTATGGCTAAGCTTGGCAGTGCCGAAGAGCTGCGAGTTAGTATTAAAGTCGACAAGGTGTTTGGCCCGGTCATACTAATAGGGCAAGGCGGTTCAGATTGGAATATCATGCAAGATGCCGTTGCGGCATTACCACCTTTAAATATGGCACTTGCACGTTATTTGATTGTGATTGCACTTAAGTCTGGAAAGATCCGTCTACAAAGAAACAAAGAGACGTTTAATATTGATGAGTTTTCTAAGTTTCTTGTACGTATTTCACAAATGGCGGTAGAGTTACCAGAAATACAGAAGCTGGATATCCATCCAGTACTTGTGTCAGGCAGTGATTTAAGTATTGTCGATGCAGATATTACCTTGTCTGAGTATGATGGTGATGCACAACAGCGCCTTGCGATACGTCCATTTCCAGCAGAGTTTGTTGAAACGGTTACCTTACGTGATGGCCAGCCTATTCTACTGCGACCGATTCTCCCAGAAGATGAGCCTATTCACGCTCAATTTATCAATAGCGTATCAAAAGAAGATCTGTATAACCGATTTTTTTCGGATGTTGGCGAGTTTAATCATGAAGCCTTGGCCAACTTAACACAGATTGATTATGACCGCGAAATGGCATTTGTTGCGGTGGCCTTTGATGATAATGGCCCATCCATTATTGGTGTTTCGCGTGCATTAATTACGCCGGATAACAGCGACGCGGAATTTGCGATATTGGTTCGTTCGGATCTAAAAGGTAAAGGCCTGGGTAAAGTTCTGATGCAAAAAATCATCAGCTACTGCAAAATTAAAGGTACTGCGCAGATGTCCGGGATGACGATGCCAACGAATCGGGGGATGCTGTCATTAGCTCAAAGTTTGGGTTTTGAACTGGATGTACAATTTAGTGACGGGACCGCAGATATGGTGTTACCACTGAATTAAACGTCATCGCCCTGCCTCTTATGAACGAATATTGGCAAGCGAGCTGAAGTTGATAAGTTGATAGTTTCCTATCTTTTAAGTCTTTGAATGCTCAGCAATGGACGCCTTAGAAGCGTCTATTGGTTTAGCTTGGCGCGTGCTTTTAGCTTATGGCGTGGCTAATGCGTGTTGAGAAAGTGACGTCATCACTTTAGTGCCCAATTTTTCTTTAAATACTGTACACACCAAGATTTCGCCTCACCCATGGTGTTTCTTCGCCAAGCCATAATAATATCCAATGAATGCTCTTCTGTTCCATTAATACGCTTTAACTCTCCACGCTCAATGAATTCCTGTGCAACTTGACTTGGTAAAGTGCCAATACCAAGGCCAGATACAAGCGCCTCCACTTTTGCATGGAAGTTCGTTACGGTAAGTCTCGGCTGTTTTTGAGTGATATTCATGGTTAGCGCAGGTTGTTCCCTCGCAGTATCAGCGATCGCGATCACTCGGTATTTCTCTCGTGCCGCTTCATCGAACTCACCGTTGCGTTTATGAACGTAATGATCACTACCTGCAACCCAGATCATGGACATTTTCCCAATTCGTTCTGCTTTTACATCCTGTGGCAACGCATCTAAAGCGGGACAAATGAGTAAATCGGCACGTCCACTATTTAGCGACTCCCAACTCCCCGCTAGGATTTCTTCTTGTAGCCGAACACGCGTTGTACTGACGTCAGATAATGCTTCTACCATAGGAAAGAAGTTCTTAATTGGAATGATACCATCAAACGCAACGGTAAGGTCTAGCTCCCAGCCATTCGCAAGCAATGTCGCATCGGCGACCAGTTTCTCACTTGCTTGCAATATGGCTCTACCGCGTTCAAGAATGAGTTTTCCTGCTTTTGTAAAATGCGCCTTGTGCCCTGAACGATCGAAAATCATGATATCCAGATCTTGCTCGAGCTTTTGAATTTGATAGCTAAGTGAAGATGGGGCTCTATCTAACTCATTGGCGGCCGAGGCAAAACTGCCCCGTCGATCAATCGCATCTAAGATATGAAGTGCTTCTAAAGTAATCGGGCTCTGCATGTAACCCCCTCCATGCTGTGATGTATGTCACGATACTAAATTTTGTGAACATATAGAAAAATCATTAAAACAATATAACAGATTGATAAATAAAGACTACCACATCATTTAGGTTACATTACCAATGATAATTTAAGTGATAATGATAGCAATTATCATTCAACTAAATTAAACTCACCGCGTTTGTGTTTACCTACCATGGATCTAAGGTATTGAAATCAATGTATAATAAATCCGTATTAACCACTTCTATTTTGTTAGCCATCTCACAAGGCGCATACGCAGAGGAACATTCCACGTTTAACGAAGTGGTCGTCTCTGCCACTCGTACTAATCAAACAATGGATACTGTTGCTGCATCTGTTGCTGTTATCTCAGAAAAAGACCTTGAAGATAACATGGCTAAAGATCTTAATGATGTATTTGAATACACACCCGCCGTGACAGTTAATGGTACTCAACGACAAGGTGTTCAGAGTATCAATATTCGAGGCATGGAAGGAAAACGCGTCAAGATTCTCGTGGACGGCGCTTCCCAACCTGGTGTTTTTGACGGTGGTCCCTACTCTTTCATTAATTCAAGTGCCGTTACGGTAGATCCTGACATGCTAAAAAGTGTTGAGATCGTAAAAGGTGCTGCATCTAGTCTTCACGGAAGCGATGCTATCGGCGGTGTCGTAGCATTTGAAACCAAAGACCCTAGCGACTTCTTGAAAGACGGTAAAGACTTTGGTGGCCAAGCTAAACTTTCCTACTCTTCTGAAGACAATTCTTTTAGTGAACATATTGCTGTCGCAAAGCGCTTTGACAGTCTAGAAGCGCTTGTAGCGTATACCCGCCGTGATGGCTCTGAGCTGCAAAACTTTTCAAAAGCACCGTACGACAACTATTCGGTTGAGTCACAAGATTATTACAAGAACGACCTTTTGATTAAACTGCAATCCCAGTTAAATGAGGATCACCGCCTAGAGTTCCTGGGTGAAGTTATTTATAACCAAACTGATTCAGACATTGCGAGTACATCATACAAAAACTTTAATGCTGAAGATTCAACCAAGCAAAATCGTCTTGGTCTTAAACACATTTGGTTTGCGGATCAGGTTTTTGCTGACAGCATCTCGTCTAATTTAACGTGGACGAGTAAAGAAGAAAATGGGGTAACTCATCGATTCAAAGAAGCAAGCCCAGGTTTCCCTCCTTATGTTCCGCCTAGTGGTGATAACCAACAGAAGAAAGACTACGAATATACTGAAGATAAAATCGAATTTGAAACTCAGCTAGATAAAGAGATTCAAAATCATTACTTAGTCTATGGTCTGTCTTACAAACACAGTGACATCAGCAATACGAATCGCGAGTTTAACTCAGATCCTAGTACGCCAGATAAAGTTTACGTATACACACCAGACGCAAATGAAGAAAGCTTTGGGCTATTCTTGCAAGACGAGATAGCCTTGCTTGACGATAAGCTAATTTTGACTCCGGGGATTCGTTACGATTACTTCTCTACTGATCCATCAGATACATCTGACGAAGCATTTGAAAAGTTCAGTGATTCCGCTTTTACTGGTCGACTAGGGGCGACGTATAAGTTGTCTCAACCTGGGACAATATTTGCTCAAGTTAGCCAAGGTTTTCGTGCGCCATCATTTGATGAACTTTACTATACCTATGATAACCCGGGACACGGTTACACCAACCGCCCTAACCCAGGTTTAGAGTCTGAGAAGAGTTTATCGTACGAGTTAGGTTACCGCCATAATACGGCCGTTTCTGCAACGGAAGTGGCGTTCTACTACAGTGACTACACGGACTTTATTGAGCAAACGTCTTCGGATAATGGTGGTTTAACAGAATACACATTCATCAACATTAGCGAAGCAACGATTAAAGGTGTTGAGCTTTCCAATAGCCTAGATTTGCATGCTATTGCTAGTTTGCCTAAAGGTATGACTACGCGCCTAGCGGCAGCATATACTGAAGGTGAAGACGGCGATGGTAACCCACTAAACAGTGTTAATCCTTGGAATGCCGTTGCAGCTGTCAACTACGACTCACCAAATGATCTGTGGGGAACGAGCCTAAAAGTAAACTACACGGCGAAGAAGTCGAGCAGCGACATTAATTCTGATAGTGATAACGGCGGTATCAAGGATCAAGTAGCATTGCCATCGGCAACCGTTGTTGATTTAACGGCGTATTACAAACCAATGAAAGATTTGACCGTTCGTACAGGTGTGATGAACTTAACCAACGAAGAATACCATTTGTGGAACGATGTTCGTGGTGAGACTGAGCTAAGCCGAGATAAAACGCAGGCAGAGCGCAACTACAACATTAGTGTCAAATACGAATTTTAAGTGTTACAAATACTAAAAGCCAGCAATGCTGGCTTTTTGTGCGCTTTCATTTCAAAATGTTAAGAAAAGTATGGAAAATGAAAGTTTATTGTTTTGCCATCTCTTTTTCACCATAACTGCTGCTGCAACGATGAAAGCGATGATTAAACCAAGCTCCATGAACGACCCCAATAGCTGAAAGTAAATTTACGACTCGAATTATAAGTCGCCTGTAGTCTAGCAGTTCTATTGATAGACGCTACCTTTTAACCAGAACTTTACTTATTTTTCCGATTTAGATCAAAAGGCGCGAATACGCGCCTTTTGTAATGATTTTGTAAAACCTAAAGTTTTAAGCGTTTGGATAGCCTTGAGGGTTATTTGACTGCCAGCGCCAAGTATCACTTGTCATTTCTTCCAGCGTACGTGTCGCTTTCCACTCCAGCTCATTCATCGCTTTCGATGGATCCGCCCAACATTCAGCGATATCACCAGGGCGACGTTCCACCAGCTGATAAGGCACAGGTTGGCCGCATGCTTGCTCAAACGCTTTAACCATTTCTAATACGCTGTAGCCGTTACCAGTCCCTAAATTGAAGATGTGTAGACCTGCTTTCGTTCCAACTTTGTCTAGTGCGGCAACATGACCATCAGATAAATCCATGACATGAATGTAATCACGTACACCAGTTCCATCTTTGGTTGCATAATCACTGCCGAACACCGATAAAAACTCACGACGTCCCACCGCAACTTGAGAGATAAATGGCATCAAGTTATTTGGAATACCTTGCGGGTCTTCACCTAATTCACCCGTTGGATGTGAACCTACAGGGTTAAAATAGCGAAGTAATGTAATACTCCAGTCAGGATTTGCTTTTTGGAAATCCGTTAAACACTCTTCCACCATAAGTTTACTGCGACCATAAGGATTGGTTGCACTCGTCGGAAAATCCTCAGTAATTGGCACTGACGCGGGATCGCCATAAACGGTTGCTGAAGAACTAAATACCATTGATTTAACCCCAGCCTCTCGCATAGCATCGACTAATACAAGCGTACCGTTTACGTTATTATCATAGTATTCAAGAGGCTTAGCGACTGACTCTCCTACCGCTTTTAGACCAGCAAAGTGGATAACAGCGTCAATGCCGTGTGTTTTCATCGCTTCAACGAGTGCCGCTTTATCACGAATGTCTGCCTGAATAAACTCTGGCTTGGTGCCACACACTTTTTTTATACGTTCTAGGACGGTCGGTTTACTGTTATACAGGTTATCTAAAATCACTGGCGTCATTCCAGCTTCAATCATTTGAATGCATGTATGGCTGCCGATATAGCCCATACCACCTGTAACAAGTACTTTCATTTATTTATTCCTTTTGATCGAATCAAAATAGTGTATCGGTTTAACGTCGATTTTTAAACTGTCTGATCGGATTCACATCCGATCACGATAATTTGGCCTTTTCCGGCTTTCTTTGCTTGATACATCGCGGTATCGGCGTTTTTTAATATTGTCGTTGGGTCTCTTTCATCAATGCTGACAAGTTTTGCTCCAATACTCACACCAACAGCCATTGAAGCACCTCGATATGAGATAGGTTGGCAAATGACATCAAGCAAACGTTTAGCGATGCGAGTGACTTCTTCCGAATTGATGGATTTTACGATCATCACAAATTCATCACCTGCCAACCTTGCGCTTAAATCACCGTAGCGTGACACGTCATTCATACGACTTGCGACCTGCTTTAACACTTCATCGCCAGCATCATGACCGTAACTGTCATTGATTCCTTTAAAACCATCAAGATCTAAATAAAGAACTGCAAACTCATCTCGCAAGTAAGACGACATCGTTACCAACTTATCAAGTTCCAAGTGAAATTTGGTTCGATTAGCAAGTCCAGTTAACTCATCATGATGAGTGAGATATTCTAATCGTTCCATTTCTTTCGCATTCGATAAGTCGGTAAGAATAATCACAAGATCGTATGCATGCTTATCTTCACTTCTTGCGATACGGTTTACTTTGACAAACATGGGGATGAGCACGCCATTGTGATTTTTTTCAATCATTTCGCCTTGCCACATACCGTAATTATCAATGGATTCCACAATGGTCGGCATGATGAATTCGAGTCGTTTCCATGGAATCATTTTCATGAAAGATCGACCAACCAGCTGGTCCGCCTCTCCAATAAACTTGGTGACGGCCGGATTTGCCATTGTAATAATGCCTTTATTATTGAGCACAATGAGTCCATCTTGGCTGTGCTCAAAAACACGCCCAGCAACACGTTGACGATTAATGGCTTCTTCGACCTCTGTGATGTCTTGAATAGTAAACAGCAAATACCCCTGTTTTGTTAAACGTCGACTCGAGAGGCTAAGTTGCTGTTCTGTATTCTCACTTTCGATATGAATGTCATCGTATTCCAACCCTCTAGATAAAAGAAGGCTCATCTGAATCGGCGGCTTTAATTTGATGAAGTGACAGATATTCTGCTCGCCTAGATTATTTCTATCAATATCAAACAATTTCTGTGCTAACCAGTTACAACGAATGATACGGCCACTATTATCAGTGATGACCAGTGCTTTAGGAATAGTGTCAAACAAATCGAGTGCAAATAGACTTTGCTGCTCTAATGTTTCTAATCGTGCTTGTAAATGTTTTTCTTTGTTTTGTCGTTTACCAGCCGTCAAATTAAACAGCGATAAAGTACGACTGAGCTCATCGCTGCCCTTAGGTTCCGGCTTACTTTTAATGTCGAAACCATCAGAAAAATCTTGTAATGACCGATTCAACCGAGCAATTGGTCGCATGATTTTTCTTTCAATACAAAAATATAGCGTCACACTAACTGTAATTAACAAGATCGCAAAGAGCGGTATTTTAGACCCGATATCAATTATCGCGTGCATTACTAGATCTTTAGATAAAGTGAGATGAACTGTGCCTAGTCGTTCTTCTTGATAAATAATCGGTTCAAATATGGACCAGTACTGCTGTGTGACTTTGTCAATGTATTGGTGAATTCTTGTCGAGGTTTCGCTGAATGTATCAGACGACTCACCGCTCTCATGTGCCAAAGAGACAATGGGATGATTTCCCTTGTTATACAGTTTAACGCTCGATACATTAGGCTGTGTAAGGAAAGTCTTAAACAGACGATGAACTTCTTGCTTGTCGTTAGATACGAGTGCCGATGTGATAGATTGCGCGTGTTCGTTTATGTGTGATTGAACGTGCGCAGACAATGAGTTTTTGATTGACTCATTGATAGCGTGAAATGTGTACGCTTGATTAGCAACAAAGACGAACGCCATTGAAACGAAAATTGGCCATATTAGCTTTGTTCTTAAAGACATATGTTTCCTTGTTGCACAGTGACCATACAAAAAGTATTTCTATGCAAGCTATCTCATTGGTAAGGGGTTAGATTAACATGAGACAGAGTGAAATGAAGCTTAAATTCTCATTAATGGGAATGTAATTGCATGATTTTGTATAATTTTCGTCACATATCAAACTTGCAAATGCGTATTCATTTTGAGAGAAGCGACATACACCAGTTAACCAGTACAAATAATGAGCTTTGTCACTGAAATGCATCTCCTTTTCTTGCATGTTAATTATGGGATCAACAGCAGAACTAATTTATGCCACTGAATAAACAACAACTAACATTGAATTGCGATATGGGCGAAAGCTTTGGTGCTTGGAAAATGGGCGCGGACGACAAGGTCATACCATATATCGACATGGCCAACATTGCATGTGGATTTCATGCATCCGATCCTCATGTTATGCACGATACGATTGCGTTAGCAAACCAAAATGACGTCGAAATTGGTGCTCACCCAAGCTACCCTGATTTACAAGGATTCGGGCGTCGAAGCATTAAGATGAACAACGATGACATAACCAATATGATCATCTATCAAGTTGGGGCTTTACAGGCACTTTGTCGCGCTCAATATACCGATATTGGCTATGTAAAACCTCATGGTGCGTTGTACAACGACATGATGATGAATGACTCGGTTTTTCGTGCGGTGGTTAAAGCGGTTGCTCTGTTTAAAGTTCCGTTAATGATTCTTGCTTCTCAAGAAAACGATAAATATTTAGAAATCGCAGATGACTTTGATGTCCCTCTGTTATTTGAAGCATTCGCAGATCGTCTGTATCAGGATGATGGCTTATTAACGCCTAGAGGCCAGCCTAATGCTGTACTAAGCAGTGAACATGCTATTTTGGAGCAAGTAAAAATGCTTGCTGAATCTGGGCGAGTCAAAACAGCCTCTGGTAAGTACATTCTTCTAGAAGCTGATACTATTTGTGTGCACGGAGATAATGATGACGCAATTGCGCTAATTCAAAGTATTCGTAGGAACTTATATACCGGGGGAAGTTAATGAAACAAGAGCAGTTTTCTATCTCACTTATCTCTGAATGCAGTATTTTCGTTCGGTTTGATGAAAGTGTATCGATTGAGCATGTTGGTGAGCTTGCGCATCAGATAAACGACACGTTCAATACGTGCATCATGAATGTAACCCCTGCTTATCGGACCGTATTAATAGATTACCTGCCTTTCAGAGTTTCTGAACATCAACTTCTTACCCAACTGCAACAATTACTCCAAGCGTTTGATGTTCAGTCTTTAGACAACAAACAACCTAATTATGTCTCAATTCCTGTTTACTATGCGGAAGAAACGGCTCTAGACATCAAGCGCTATATCGATAAAGGGATAACTCTCGATTTACTTATTGAAGCTCATACCAAGCCAGTTTACACCGTTTCCGCGATTGGGTTCTCACCTGGTTTTGCTTTTCTTTCTAACGTCGAGGCTGAGCTACAAATGCCTCGACGTAAAACGCCCAGAACACATGTCCCCGCTGGCAGCGTTGGCATAGCTGATGCCAAAACCGCAGTCTACCCATCAGAAAGCCCTGGGGGATGGAATATCATTGGCCGAAGCCCAATTCATTTTTTTTCTGATAGCCCACCATTTATCCCCTTTGAGGTCGGTGACAAGGTCACGTTTGGTGCAATATCCAAACAAGAATTTATCAATCTGGGGGGACAACTATGAAGCTCGGTACGTTGTTGGTGAAAAAGCCCGGCCCTCTGTCTTTAGTTCAGGACTTTGGGCGTTTTGGTTTGTCTCATATTGGCGTTACACAAGGTGGTCCCGTTGACGATTACGCTTACAGTTGGTCGAATCATTTACTTTCAAATCCTGTAGGCAGTGCCGTGATTGAAGTAACATTCGGTAATACGAGCTTTCAGGCGTTAGAAGATTGCCATTTGGCAGTTTGTGGTGGTGACTTAAACGCATCAGTGAATGGTAAGCTTATACCGAATTGGTCTGACTTTACCTTGTTACGAGGCCAAACATTGCAATTTGGTTCACCAAAGAACGGATTGCGAGCTTACCTCGCGGTCAGAGGTGGCTTTATTGTTCATTCCCATTTAGGTAGCGTTTCTACCGTGGTACGTGAATCATTAGGTGGTTTAAATCAAAATGGTCTCCCTCTACAAGCTGGAGATAAGCTTTCTTTTCCGGCCCATTCTTTGCCGCGGACGAAACCGCGACAAATGACATTTCGTTTTAAGCCTGACTATAATTTACCGATCACGTTACGTGTTATTGAAAGTTACCAATGTGATGACTTTGACGACGCCGCCAAACACGCCTTTTACTCCTCTTGTTTTGATGTTTCAGTAAATTCTGATCGAATGGGATATCGACTAGAGGGAACGCCTATTGATGTCCCCTACAATCGCATGTTATCTGAGGGTGTCGCATTAGGTGCTATTCAACTTCCAAGCGATGGTAATCCGATCATTTTACTCAATGATCATCAAACCATTGGAGGCTACCCTAAATTGGGCAGCGTTGCGCGTATCGATTTACCAAGGCTAGCACAAGCAAAACCCGGTCAAAAGGTGCGTTTCGTGAAAGGTGATCGAAAAGGCTTACAAGATGTGTGGTGCCAGTGGGCTCAGTTTTTTGGCTATTGAGCCCATTTAAGTAAACCACATCATCGTGGTTTACACGGCTATTGGTTCGGTTCGCTTATGGTGAAGTCATTACATACCGTAACGTATCGCAAGGGCGCTAGGATAGCCACGCTCGTGCGCTAATGACTTAGCGTACTCCTCAACTTCTGCATCACTCCAATGAACAGTGATAGGATGCTGATCTTCAACGTTGTGGTTTGGTTCAATATCAAACCAACACTTTGCCATCTTCTGAGCCGCTAACAAGGTCGATGAGGCTTTGACGACTTCAATACGAGCGTAGTGATTATCTTCAAACGTAACATCAGCCGCACGTAACACGGGATCGATCCCTGGTATTTGCTGCGCCCCAAACAGTGCTTTGCCGCCTTTCACGGCAGTGTAGTAATTAGGAACAAACTGTGACATATGATGAATGGCGTTGTAGGTGCGTTCTTCTAAGATTTCTTCTCGCCAGCCTTGACGAATTTTAGCGAGTAATCTTGTTGGCAACTGTGGCTGAGCAGAGACCTTAGTGCTACCGACTAAACCATCATCAAACAGTGTAATACCCTTAGTCATCCCGTGTAGCTGGAAATAGCCATCACCATAAGGCGTTAACTGTGCCATTCCTTTATCCGTACCACGAGGGCCATGGAAAATCACTTCAGGCCATTTTTGATGACACTCTTGCCAGCGAGTAACGTAAGCCGCTTTAAATTCGACAAGACGATCACGCGAAACCCCTACGGAGTCATCCATAAAGCCCGTTTCAAATCCACATGCGTTCACTAGGTAATCACAAGCTAACTTGCACTCCTGATCCTCATGTTGATAACTCAGTTGCCAAGAAGAACCATCCCAAAATGCTTTTTTAAGCTCAGCTTGTGTGATGACTTCGACATTCGGGAGTGATGCTAAGGTCATGTTTGCGATGGCGGCTAAACGAAAAACACTCCATCCATATTCTTGAACGGCTACCACCGGGTACTTCAGTGTGTTTAGATCCGCATGCTGGGCGAAAGGAATGCACCACTCATCGATGCTCTGCGGAAACTCAGGTTGGTTTTTTGTCGCTAACTCTTCAAGCTCCTCTTGCGAATACAACTTAAAGTAATGTTCTGGTTCGCCAAGAACTTTGTTTCGCTCGTCACTCTTTACCAGTGACTGATATGCAGATTTGATCACCTCAAGGCGTGGTAATAACGCCATTGGGTCTCCTCCATCCGAATGAGGAACGGCAATAATAGTCGGACGAATGTTCAATGAATTGGGATACAAACGAATTGTATCAATCGATTGAGTAAGTAAATCTAAGCATTGTTGCTCAGAAATTTCACGATATAGGTTGCCACCCGCATGCAAATGACAAATTGGCGGCCCATTAACCAACGAAACGCCTTTCTCAATAACAGACACGCTAAAGCCTAGCTCTGCAAAGTGAATAGCGGCGGTTGAACCTGCAACACCCCACCTATGATGGCAATGTGTTTATCTTTACGATTTTGAAACTCAGACTTCATGGCTTCACTGAAAGTTTTATAAGGGAAAATCTTTATATTTCCGAATTCTACTCGGGTTTTATCATGATTAAAATCACAAAAGTTCATGGGATTACACGAGGTACACTCCAACCCTAATATTCTCAATTTGGAACTCAAATTTTCGAAAAAATGCTTGACGAGGCTATTGGTGAGACGCGTTTTTAACTTGTGTGAATAACATCTTTCCGCTATCACCCACGGCACAAAGCCTGCGGAAATCCTCCCCATTTGAACCCATCCAGTTATCCATAAAGTTATCCACCGTTTTTGTGGATAACTGGAATAAAACTGTCATGAGGGGGCGCGCTACGTGTTGACTAGCTTTCGTTTAAGTGCTTACTGGCGTTAACAATCTTTTCAGAAGACTCATTACAACGAGTGCAAGTACCGCAAACGTTGCCGTCGGTAAAGCTATCCACAATTCCGGATGAATTTGCGGTTTAAGATCGAAGCCATACGTCATCACCGCGGCCACACACAACTCAGCGGCCAATGCAGCAATGCCACTGGCAACAAACGCCATAATGCCGTATTCCGCCCACAATGTGGTATTGATTCGTTTTTTGCTCGAACCTAATGTTCGATATAGGCGAATCTCTTGCTGACGTTGAGAAAGGCTTAAACGTAGCAGTGTGAATATCAGTAAGAGTCCTGCTACCACACCCAACAGAGCAAGAATGGTAATGGCAGACACGATCTGTTGGATAAGCGCTTGGATTTTGTCACCCATGGTGCGGATATCGAGCACTGAAACGGTCGGATGCGCGCGCGACATTGAGGTAAGTAATGCTTCATTATCGTCATTGATTCGATAACTGATCAAATAAGATCCCGGTAGACTTGCCATGACATCGGATGAAAAGATGAAATAGAAGTTCGGCTTCATATCACGCCATTCCACATGGCGAATACTGTCAACGGTAGCATCAAAGTTTTGGCTATTAATAACAAATCGCAACGTGTCGCCGAGTTGGATCTCTAAATCAGAGGCAACTTGCGCTTCCACGGAAACACTCGCCTTATTGGTCCAATCACCCTCGAGTATGTCATTGTACTCGGGTAACGTATCACCCCAAGTGAGGTTCAGCTCTCTTCGAATGGCATCTGAACCATCACCAGCAAACTCCATCTCTTTGACGTCTTGACCGTTGATTTCCGCGAGTCGACCTCTAATGATTGGAAATGCTTGTGACCTTGTCACGCCATTAGCATCAAGTGTTTCTAAATAGCTTGCCAATTCATAGTCAGCAATGTTTAATGCAAAAACATTAGGCGCATCGGCAGGAAGTGTTCTTGACCAGTCCGCCAAAATGTCGCTACGAACCAACCAGATGATTGACAGTAACATAAGTGAAAGTGACAGCGCGCCAAACTGCAATCCACTGGTTACCGGTGTTCTATTTATTCGACTGAGTGCTAGTTTCATTGCTGGTCGAGTTGAGATATTTGCGAGAAACTTGGTAATCAACACACTAATAACGGCAAGCAAAACAAATAATGCAGCAATCGCAGCAAGGACAATCCAGACCAAGGTGTTGTTCGCGTATAACACGAGAAGTGGTATCAACGGAACCAACACCAATACCATGTGCTTCCAAGAGCGATGACTACTACCTTGTTGCAGCACTTCCAATGCTGGCGTCTTGATAAGACCGAGTAATGGAATTCCTAACGCTGGCACAGTGATTAATAATGCTGAAACCACCGACGTTAAAAATGGAGTGACGCCGTAACTAGGTAGCGGATTAGGTAATAAATCCGATAAAGGAATCCTCAACAAATACTCAAGCCCGCTGCCTAACAGAAGCCCAACTGCACTGGCACTAACTAGAAGAATAGACACTTGAATTACAAGCCATTTTTCTATCCAACGACGACTGGCTCCGAGACTTTTTAACATAGCAATGGTTTGTGTACGGCTGTTCACATAATTCTGACAAGTCAAAACCAGTGTCGTTGCAGCCATAATAATCACAATCGCGACCGTTAAAGACAGATATTGAGTCGTACGCTCAAATACCTCATTGCTACGGCTTGCTGTATCTTGAGTTCTCCAACGATCACTGGGTGATAGCTCTGTACTCTCTTGAAGTTGGCTTATCACCCCATCGTCCCCTTTAAGAAAAAGGCGATATTGTACTCGGCTACCAACTTGAATCGCGCCGGTTTTTGCCACGTCGCTTTGGTGAATATATGCCGATGGCATTTGTTGGAAAGGATTAAAGCTTAGGCCTGGCTCCATCAGAACCGCCCCCGACACAGTAAAGTCAGCATCACCAATAGTGACAACGTCACCCTTTTCCACATCAAGTTGAGCCATGATGCGCTCATCCAACCAAAGTTGAGACGCTTGAATTGGTCCGGATTCACTGTTTTCTAATACCAATTCCCCCATCAATGGATATTGTTCATCCACTGCTCGAACGGAAATTAGTTGCATCCCTGTATCGCTAAATGCCATCGTAGCAAAGCGCGTCATGGTCGCACGCTCTAATTTGTCTGTTGCTGACAACAACGACTCTGGAATTGGATTCGCGGAGACAAACACCGCGTCGGCGGTCAGTGCATCTTTTCCTTGCTTAACGATGACTTGCTCCATGCGCTCTGCGAGTGCTGATAGCGCAAAGATACTGGCAATCACCAAGATCAAAGCCACACTGATAGGCCAAAGGTTTCCTTGACGTATTTCACCAAAGCTCCAACGGACCAAGCTCTTATTTGGTGAGTGATTCTGTGTAGGTTTGGCTGAGCGCGAATTCGTTTCACTTGAAGAGATCACGGACATGTTACCTCCTCATGGATCTCCCCTGCTTCCATTCGATATACCCGATCACAGCGACTGGCTAAGTGGCGGTCATGTGTCACTAAGATCAACGTTGTTCCGTGTTCTTCATTTAACTCGAACAACAATTCTATGACCTTGTCAGCCGTTTGGTGATCTAAGTTGCCTGTTGGCTCATCTGCAAAAAGCAGTTCTGGTTGCGTCATAAATGCGCGGGCAAGTGCTACTCGCTGCTGTTCTCCCCCAGAGAGTTGACTAGGTAAGTGATCCAACCGGTTTTCTAACCCTACGGCCGTCAACAATTGTGTCGCTCTTGCATCATTTTCTGCTTCACCCCGTAATAGGCAAGGAAGAGTGACATTTCGTAAAGCGCTTAAACTCGGGATAAGGAGGAAGCTTTGAAAAACAAATCCAAGAGATTCAGCTCGAATCTTTGCTCTCGCTTCGTCGTCCAATTTAGAAAGCTCATGGCCTAGCAACGTAATTTCGCCGGAGGTCGGTATGTCTAAACCTGCGAGCAAGGTCATTAATGTTGATTTACCGGCACCTGACGTGCCAACAATGGCAATCTTTTCGCCCTTTCTTATGTCAACATTTACATTTTTAGGATTGTTAATTGCTCTTGATTAGTAGAGACTTGTTTTGAAACCACATTAGCTTGAACAATAGGTGCATTAAGTACAGGTGTTTGCATGATTCGTTTACTTTCCTTAGTTCTTTTTCTTTGTCTTTCCGTTACCGCACATGCGAACGAAAAGTTACTTGTTTTAGGCGACAGCTTAAGCGCTGGTTATCAAATGCCAATTGAGGAGAGTTGGCCTAGCTTACTCCCTGATGCGTTATTAGAACATGGCCAAGATGTAAAAGTTGTAAACGGAAGCATCTCTGGCGACACAACAGGAAATGGGCTAGCTCGTCTTCCACAACTGCTAGAGCAACATACGCCTGATATGGTTTTAATCGAGCTCGGTGCAAATGACGGCTTGCGAGGCTTTCCTCCAACACTTATTACGTCGAATCTTTCAAAAATGATTACTATGATCAAAGATTCTGGTGCCGAAGTCGTCATGATGCAAATTCGTGTTCCACCAAATTACGGCAAACGCTATAGCGACATGTTCTATGATATTTATCCTAAACTGGCTGAGCATCAACAAGTCGGGCTGATGCCATTCTTTCTTGAACATATCATCATAAAACCGGAATGGATGATGGATGATGGCCTACATCCAAAGCCAGAAGCCCAACCGTTCATCGCTGACTTTATTGCTCAAGAATTGCTTAAACATCTCTAATTTTACTGGTCTAGCTCAATAAGTTTTACCAAACTTTACGTTAACCTTATCTGAATCTTATTCACCAAGGTTAGATAATAAAATGCAAATAGAACCGTTAATTCAAGGTGTTGTCGCTCGTTCAGCACATCCGTATGGGTGCCGAGCTTCCATTAAAGAGCAAATTGATTACGTTAAACAGGCGCCACAGATCAAACAAGGCCCAAAACGAGTGTTGATTATTGGAGCTTCCTCCGGTTTTGGCTTAGCCGCTCGTATTGCCCTTACATTTGGTGGAGCAGAAGCTGACACAATTGGTGTTTCGTTTGAAAGAGGGCCATCAGATAAAGGCG
This sequence comes from Vibrio alfacsensis, assembly GCF_003544875.1. Classification (NCBI taxonomy): domain Bacteria; kingdom Pseudomonadati; phylum Pseudomonadota; class Gammaproteobacteria; order Vibrionales; family Vibrionaceae; genus Vibrio; species Vibrio alfacsensis. The sequence goes on along the minus strand of NZ_CP032094.1, from coordinate 813,045 downwards.
TTGGCAGTGCTGGTTGGTACAACAACATTTTTAAGGATGAAGCGACTCACCACGGACGAACCGCGATTAATGTTGTCGGCGATGCTTTTTCGAATACTGTACGTACCCAAGTTATCGAAGCCATTGAAACCTACTTTGAGGGTGAAGTAGATTTAGTGATTTATAGCTTAGCGACGGGCGTTCGTCCTAATACTGATTCTGAAGAGCTTTGGCGTAGTGTTATCAAACCGATTGGTGAATCCGTTACCGGTGCATCCATCATGCTTGAAAACGACCAATGGATCGAATCCACGCTTGAGCCTGCCACTGAAGACGAAGCGGAAGCGACGATCAAAGTAATGGGCGGTGCTGATTGGGAAAGTTGGATCGACACCTTAATTAATGCTGAATCCCTAGCGGAGGGATGTAAGACGATTGCTTTTTCTTATATGGGGCCAGAAGTTACCCACCCTATCTACCTAGATGGTACTCTTGGGCGTGCTAAGGTAGATTTACACCAAACTAGCCACGCGCTTAACCTCAAATTAGCGAATTTTAATGGCGGAGCATACGCGACCGTTTGTAAGGCTCTGGTCACCAAAGCAAGTGTGTTTATCCCTACTTTAAGTCCATACTTACTCGCGCTTTATCGCGTTATGAAAGAGAAAGGCACTCATGAGCGATGCATCGAACAAATGCAGCGTTTGTTTACTACTAAACTGTACGGCCAAAGCAAAGTCCCCGTTGATGGTGAACGTTTGATTCGAATTGACGACCTAGAATTGGCTCCTGAAGTGCAAAAACAAGTTTCTGCATTACTAGAGCAAATGAATGCGAGCAACTTTAAAGAACTAGGTGATTACGCTGGCTTTAAAGATGATTTTATGAAGCTAAATGGTTTCAATTTTTCAGATGTCGATTACTCACAAGACATTTCGTTAAAAACACTAAAAACTCAAACCGTAATAAAACCAAACTGCACTCAACATAGTTTTTAGCTATAAAGTGTGAAGCGTAGCGTCTCATCTTAGAGAACATGTTAAATAAATGTAAGTCCAGAGCCGTTTTCTGGGCTTTTTTTATCTCACAATCCCGCAACTCTATAATTAAGCGAGTTGCGTAAAACTATAACGAAGTGAGCTGCGTAAAAGTAACTGTGAGCGTTTTCGCCACTATTTTTATATATTCACAAGGGTGAATCACAGGATGTGAAATGAAGGGAAAGGAAAACTTAAATGGCAGCGTTTCAAACATTAGATTATGAGATACCTGCATCTATGCAGAAAAATTGGCAGAACATCGTCAATTTGATTGCACAAATCGCCGGAGTCCCTACCAGTTTGATTATGCGTGTACATCAAAATTATATTGAAGTTAGCACATCCAGTGAAACAAATAACAACCCCTATCACGTTGGTGACAAAGAAGCGCTGGGTCACGGGTTGTATTGTGAACACGTCATTGAAAACAAACGCGAGCTCATCGTCGCGAATGCACTGCCTGATAAAGTTTGGTGCAATAACCCCGATATCAAATATGGTATGATTTCTTACTGTGGATTGCCCCTTTTTTGGCCTAATGGGGAAACATTTGGCACAATCTGCATGCTTGACTCTAAAGAAAATCGTTATACGGACACCTACCGACAACTGCTCAACACATTTAAAGATGCGATTGAGGCGCAACTTGCTGTTGTATATCAACAACATAAATTGCTTCGGCTCAACAGTGAACTGAAAAACCGAGTCGAAACTCGTACGACAGATCTCGCACAGTTAAGTTATTCCTTAGATAAAGAAATTGACCGACGAAAAGCCGCAGAGCGCCAAGTCAGCTATCAGAAAACGCACGATCAAGGTACTGGATTTTTGAATCGAGCGGCGTTAGAGGAAGTCTTAGATGAAACGCTTGGATCATTTGATCATAATGCCGAAACGTTAGTCGTCATTGATGTGGGGTTTACTAATGCGCGCAGCATTCAAACCAAGTATGGTTTTGAGGCGTTTGACCAAGTATTAAAGAGTTTCGATTTCGCTTGGGCCACAACGAATCGAGTTATTTCGTAACAGGAAGGCCAAGCTCTAATGATCTTGTTATTCTTATGTGGGGAGAAGAATTAGAATTGAAAGTGCAACACTTGGTTGACGACATATCACATGTGAGCCTTGGCAATTTCCCTATAGACAATACTGAGGTACACCTACATTCGTATATTGGGATCGCACAAGCCAAACAAGGCAATAATGCTAAACAATTGCTGCAAAATGCCTGCCATGCCATGCTTCTTTGCAAAGAGTCAGGCGAAACGAGCTGTGTTTTTAGCGATAATCATATTCACGCTCTACATCACCACAATCAGTTAGAGAGCTACCTTCTTCAAGCGGTTCGCAATGATGACTTAATGCTTTATTTCCAACCCAAGGTGTTACCTCACACGCACAAATGGATTGGCGCTGAAGCACTATTACGTTGGCGTCACCCAGTGCTCGGTGATATTTCTAATGAAGCACTCATTCATATGGCGGAACAAAATGGATTGATTTTCGAAGTCGGTTCATTTGTTTTACGTACTGCAATAGATAAAGCAAAACAATGGTCTGAGATCATTGATAACTTTAGAATTGCCGTCAACGTATCTCCAATTCAATTACAAAACGTAAATTTTGCAGAACAAATTGAACATCTGCTCGATAGCTTCCATTTACCCGCTAAGTTTCTTGAGTTGGAAGTCACGGAGAGCGCATTGATCGCAGACGAAGTTGTCGCTCGAAATACTTTGAATAAATTACACGACCTTGGAGTGACGTTGTCACTTGATGATTTTGGAACTGGTTACGCGTCATTTAGCTATTTGAAAAAGTACCCTTTTGACGCAATCAAAATTGATAAGAGTTTTGTGCATCAAATGGAAAAGTCTGACGATGACCGAGCTATCATCTGTTCCATTATTCACATCGCTAAGAAGTTGGACTTGCAAGTTGTTATAGAGGGCATTGAATCAACCCAACAAGAGCAATTTTTAATTGGTGAGGGATGTGACATTGGACAAGGCTTCTTATATGGAAAACCGATGTCTAGCAATGAATTTGAACAAAGTTTGTATAGTCAAAACCTCTTAGGTGGTCAATACACCTATTCTTCATAAGCAATTTCTTTACTCTGCTTGCGGTGGTTTCTATAATCGCGACCCGCTTCTTATAAAAAGGCCAATATCTTCATGGATCAGTTGACTGCCACGCTAAAAAAAATCGAAAAGCAGAACTATCGTGCTTACCAACAAATCAAAGGTCAGTTCGACTTCGGTGATTTCAACCTGCATATCGATCACGTTCAAGGTGACCCGTACGCTTCACCTTCTCGTTTGCGTGCCACTCGAGCATGGTCATTAACCGGCCTTGAATGGTTAAAAGATGAATCTCCAGCATATCAACGTGCTGCACGTGACTTTATTGCACGTAGTTTTGACCAGTTTGCGAAACAAGAAAACTCTGTATCTATCGCACTGAGCGGTCAAACGGTATTGGATAATACTGCGGTCGTATTTACTGAAGAAGGTATCGAACTGCGTTTTCGTGTGAATTTGCCAGCAGATGGTCGATCTGTTCTTGGTAAAAAGACCATCAATATCCTGACTTTCCATTTACCAAAGTTCATTCGCCGCGCGACACTTGAGCGTGAGTTGGATAAACAAGCAATGATTGAACACTGTCAGGTAATCGAAGACCAAGCGGCACTTCGAGAACAGTTAGAAGTGAATGGTTTAGTTGCGTTTGTAGCAAATGGTAGTGTTTTACCACGTATCGCAGGTAACTGTGACCTACCAATGAAAGGTGCCGTTGAATTCAAGGCACCAGAGGCACTACAAGTAACACTGCACGCACCAAACAAAGGCTACATCACGGGTTTAGGCATTCCTAAAGGTATCACGTTGATTGTTGGCGGTGGTTTCCATGGTAAATCGACGCTTTTAAATGCCATTGAGCGTTCTATTTATGACCACATTCCTGGTGATGGCCGTGAATATATCGTTACAGACCATAACGCGATGAAGATCCGTGCGGAAGATGGTCGCTGCGTACACCATTTGAATCTGTCTAATTACATCAACCACTTACCAATGGGTAAAGATACGGCAGATTTCTCGACTCAAGACGCGTCGGGTTCTACCTCTCAGGCCGCATGGCTACAAGAGTCTATCGAGGCAGGAGCAAGTTCTCTGCTTATCGATGAAGATACATCCGCAACCAACTTTATGATTCGCGATGAACGAATGCAGGCTTTGGTTGCAAAAGGTGATGAGCCAATCACCCCGCTGGTTGACCGCATCGGTCAATTGCGTGACGAACTGGAAATTTCAACCATTATTGTTATGGGTGGCTCAGGCGACTACCTAGACGTTGCCAATACCGTAATCCAAATGCATGATTACCAAGCGGTTGATGTCACAGAAAAAGCCAAACAAGTCATTGCGCAGCATCCCACTCAACGTCACAATGAATCTGAAGAAAGTCTCAAAACGTTCCGCCCGCGTGCTCTAAACCGAGTCGCGCTGATGAACATTTTGCTCGACGGAAAATTCCGAGTTAACGCAAAAGGCAAAGAATCGCTTCGCTTCGGTAAAGAGTTCGCTGATTTAAGCGCTTTGGAGCAACTAGAATCTGCGGATGAAGTAAACACCATTGGCTGGCTATGGTTCCAATTAGCGCAACTTCCAGGTTGGTGTGACAATCCAGCGAAAGAAATCGATGAGATGCTCGCTGGCGAATGGCACGCAAATCTACCTAAACAAGGTGATCTTGCGAAACCTCGTACGTTGGATGTCATGGCGGCACTAAACCGTATGCGTAAATCTCAGTTTAAACCAACCAACTGATTCCATCGTTCAAGAACCTAGACAATAAAGTAAGGCAGCGTTTCAGCGCTGCCTTTTTATTTTCAATTGCTTTTTATTTGAATTGCTTTCTACTTGGCTACCCGTTTCTTAATACGTTCCACGCATCACACAGCACACGAAAGCGTTCTGCATTGCCGTTTTCTCTATCAGGATGCCAACGTAGTGCTAATTTTCGCCATTGCTTACGAACCTCCACTCTTGTGGTATCACGCTCTAACTCAAACAAACTCAACGCTTTGGCTCTATCAATACGAGAACTGGATGAGCCACCAATGAAGTTCTGATAGCGATTCCAAAAATCATTAAGCAATCGGCGTACTTCTGATTCGTTGGCTTCATAATTTCGCCAATCGAGGTAGTATTCTCGTAAAGGGTTTATCGTATCGACAGTATCGCAAGTTGTTTCCAATGAAGACATTAACACGATGTCCATTGCTTCGACTTGTAACCAACCGTCTGGATATAGAGCTTCTTGTAGTTGATAGAGCGCATTCATCAACAGGAAGTTACGCTTGAAGAGATCTTTATCCGGAGATGGATCGAATTGAGTAATGTAACCATGCTCACTCAATTCATGGGCCAGAGTATGCACCTTCCAACCTGAGGGTTTCTTTTTGAGAATGTCGAGAATCGGCCATAACAATGGGTTTTCCATATCATGATTACCGCGTTGGCAAATGTCATGCTGTTCGTTCATGCATCCTCTTTGTTTTCACGGTGTATTCTCTCTAGGCTGTCAATTTGTACAATAAACCAAATTTATACCATAAACCTAAAAGGCTGACAGTCATAAACCATCAGCCTTTTAGGTTTAAACTCGTTCCGTCAAATAACGCCGAGCTCTCTCAAACGTTCCATCAGATAACTGTGTGCAGTATAACGTTCAGAAAGTACGGTATCGGGTTTTGGATGTAGGAAGAGAGGGAGAGAAATGCGTGAATTAACATTTTATTGTTGAGCTATTCGACGACATATCAACATAAACAGTAATCATCACTTTTGCGAAACAAACAATTGCACAGCGTTCAATTAAGTGTAATATATCGTCAGGATTTAATTGAAGGATCAAAAACTCTATGAGAAGTGTTTCTACTTTATTGGGTTTAACCATTTTCTACGCTGTCATATTTCTATTTTCAGCACTCGATCCAAGCTCACGTGCAGTATGGTTTGCAGAAATAGTTCCAGCCATTGGTATTCTTATCGCTATTTGGGCGATGTCCTTACGTTATCAGTTCAGCAATACCGCATACGTTTTGATGTTTATTTGGCTTTGCTTGCACACCATCGGAGCGAAGTACACGTTTGCAGATGTGCCATTTGATTGGTTTAACAATTTAATTGGTTCTGAACGTAACAATTTTGACCGAGTTGCTCATTTCTCCATCGGATTATATGCCTATCCGATTGCTGAATTCTTAATCAACAAAAAGAAAGTCGGTGCAAGCTTCGCCTCGTGGTTCGCTTTGTTTGCGATTATGTCTTTGGCCGCCGGTTATGAGATCATCGAGTGGTGGTATGCTGCACTCGCGGGTGGCGATGAGGGAATTGCCTTTCTAGGCTCACAAGGTGATATTTGGGACGCCCAGAAAGACATGCTATGCGACACCATGGGAGCTATTGTGTCGTTGATTCTATTGACAACTCAACGTCGATTGGCGAAGCCATTCTAAATAAGGGTTAAATCCCTCTACAATTGGAACCTGTACGATTTGAGCTACTTCGTATTCGTGCAGGTTTTTGATTTTATCTTCCACTAATGCGTATAGATCACGCCGAGTCTTTATCACCATTAACCATTCGTTATCACTGCAAACTTCCCCTTTCCACACATAGTGGCTCTCTATTGGCATGGTTTGGATACAAGCGGCCAACTTTGACTCGAGTAGACCTTTTACAATCTCATCACGGTTCTGTTGTGTACCTGCCGTGCTCAGTACAATGCAGTATTCATGTTGTTTACTCATCATGACCTCTTATTTCATCGTCACTTTGCCGCCAATCATTTTATATGCAGGCGTGCCACGAACTAGTGTGTCTCTAGCAAACTCTTGTCCACAATTAGGGCAAAGACAAGGTAACTGGGTAAAATCTTCTACAATACGTTCTTTGAAGCATTTGACCAGCGCCCCCTTGCCTCCTTTTCGATACTTGAATAACTGAGCTTTGCACTTAGCGCAGTATATTTCGACCGTTTTGTCGGCTGTTTTTATTCGGTTTTGCCATTTTTCTCTATTTCTGGTTTTACCCATACGTTACTAAAATCAAACCAACCAAGTGCATTACACTTCGCGTTTTGAAGGGCGCCACTATGGTCTTTGTTCACACCAAGCCAACAATGGAACATAGGGATCACTTGGCAGCTTTTTACTAACTGCTTACCCAATTCTCGAGCCGGAAAATCGTTATGTTGTCCTGCTCTCCATTGGTCCACCAGCGTTGACCAACCTGAAAAATCATAGCCCGCACTAAACTTATCAATGTCACTGTAGTCGAGTAGCCAACCAGCCAATGCGTCATTACGGTTAGTCGCAATGCCCATCGCTTTGATCCAAACGTCCACCTCTTCTGGCTCTGGTGGTTGCGTGTCATAACGAATAAACACAACGTCAATTCCATGAGGTTTAAGTAGTGTTTTGATTGCTTTGGCTATTACCGGAAACATTGGATGTTTCTTCTGGTAAGCAACCCTGATGCTTTTATCCGATTGTGGTGCCTCGCTTGTCATTGATGGTCTGAGATCAATCCATCCTGGTTTCAAACCAAAAGCTTGGAGTACACCTAACTCAATGACAGTATCTTGTGGGACATGAGAATAAACTTGATAGCTGTTCAATGTTTGACTTAAAAACTCCGCCCAACAAGGATCTTTGGCGATCCCGTTGTTTTTGTTGAGCAGCAAAAAGGTACAGCCCGGATCAAGTTCGACTTCATCTGTAGAGGCTTGCTTGTCCATTTGAGGCTTAGATAAGCTGGGATAAACCATTGAAGAGTAGGCTTCATCGATAACCCACACTTCTACTTGATCAAGTAAAGATCGATAACCAAAATAACCATCAAACGCGGTCAGAATTAGGCGTTTCTCATCATTAACTTTAACTTGGAAAGGCCCCGTACCGATTGGTTTTCTATCAAACTCCTCAGAACGAAGTGCTTTAGGCAAAAGAACTTTAGCTTGAGATTCACTGAGTGCGAGTGGTAAATATTTATCTGGGCGCACGAGGTGGATATCGACAGTCCATGGTTCTAAAGAGACGACTTTTTCGATATGAGAGAACAGGTTCAAGCCACTTAAAGCGACGATGCTTTCAATAACGCAATTCGTCGTCAGAAGCTCCCCGTTATGGAAACGCACCCCACGGCGTAAATAGAATCGCCAATGATTGTCAGACAGCGCTTCCCAATAGTGAGCGAGATCCGGTTGAAGTTGTTCGTTTTCATCAAGCTTAGTCAAACCGCTAAAAACCTGACGAGCAATATGTTGTTCCGAGCGGCGCATTGGCTTTTGAGGGTTCAACATCGCCAATGGACGATAGTAAGGCAAACGAACAACTTGCTCACCTTGACGGTGTTGTAAGCCTAAATACCCTTGAATAACCTGAGTAAGTTTTGCGGCGTCGTTATCAAGCGCGTCTAATGCTTGACCAATTTTACCTTCATCAAGATAGCGACGAGCAAGGTTTTCACTGACATCGTTGCGGTTACGTTTAAAAACAAGCGTTGATAATTTGCCTCGTCCTGCAGCAGGATGCCATTCAATCCACCCCTCCTCTTCAAGTTTGTTTAAAACAATCCGAGCGTTACGGCGAGTACAAAAGAGTGCATCGGTAATGTCTTCAAGTTGAACTTCTGAGTCATTACCAGAGAATTTTTCAAACAGTGTTTCAAATTGAACACGTAAACGAGGGCTGCTCATAAAGAGGAAAATTTAGTTTTCATAACGATAAACTTAGTTTCCTCATTTTTGCAAAAGTGCAAATACCGGCGTACCATTTATTGAACGTCGATACCAATTTCTTGTGCCAATTGACGAATTTGCTCTTCATTATCAAGTTTTATCGACCACTTTGTCTCCGCGCCATGGGCCAATACCACATTTGCTCCTCGACCTAATAACTGAATCGCGTCCGTCTGTGCTTGTAAAGTGACCATACTAGCCCCGTTAGTTTGATAACCACTTCTCTTTGGGTTGCAATGATCTTGCCTAATGAAAATTCAATAACCATCAAATCTTTTTCCTATTCACTTTCTTTTCTATTAACGCTCTTCCCTATTAAATTTCTTCCCTGTCAATCTGTTAGTCGCGGGCCGACTTTTCTTTGTGATGTTTTACCGCAATAGTTAAACGACTCGTACAAACCAAACGCTCGCGTTCATCGGTAATATTGATTTGCCACACCTGAGTTGATACACCTAGGTGGACAGGTTCTGCGGTTCCAATTACATGGCCACTGCGCATTGCTCGCACATGATTCGCGTTAATATCAAGCCCGACACAATAGCTTCCCTCTCCTACACAAAAGTTTGCCGCTAGCGAACCTAATGTCTCAGCAAGTACGACGGATGCACCACCATGAAGCATCCCCAATGGTTGATGAGTAAAATTGCACACAGGCATAGTGGCGCTAAGAGAATTATCAGTAAAATCGGTATAGACAATTTGTAAGTGCTCCATCATGGTATTTTGGGAGGTCTCATTAAGAATGTCTAAATTGATTGGCTTTTTCCAGATGCTCATTTGGGGGCTCTTTTTCAATGAATTCTGGCCGTAAAACGGCGAAAAGTGTCGCCTAGGATAGTCTTTTATCCATGTTAACTTCAAGCCGTAAGAATACATTTATCACAACTATGAAAAGCCCTTAACTTCTTCATTGATGGCGCTATACTATTGGCACATAACAAAAAACAAATGGAGTTTATAATGAGGACATGGATTAAAGCCTCGACGCTTTTCACAATCGCAGGTTTAACTGCTTGTAGCTCTTCTCCTACCGGTCGAAATCAAATTCTGATGTTTTCTGATTCTGAGATGTCATCGCTTGGAGCAAAATCATTCGAGCAGATGAAGAAAGAAATTCCCATCAGTAAAAATAAAAAAACCAATGCCTATGTCCAATGTGTCGCGAAACATATTACCGACACGATTCCACCTCAACCTGGTTTTACAGAGTGGGAAGTTGTCGTATTTGATAGCGACCAAGTCAACGCGTTTGCCTTACCGGGCGGTAAAATCGGCGTATATACTGGTTTATTGAAAGTGGCTAAAAACCAAGATCAACTTGCAACCGTTATCGGGCATGAAGTGGCCCACGTTCTGGCCGATCACAGTAATGAGAGGCTATCTCAAAGCCAATTAGCCAATGCTGGGTTGTCTCTGGCGAATGTCGCTCTTGGTGCTTCGGAATATAAAGAATACCAGCAAGTGACCATGTCAGCGCTTGGCCTTGGAGTGCAGTATGGTGTGATCTTACCTTATGGTCGTACCCAAGAATCAGAGGCAGATATTGTCGGTCTTAAATACATGGCGAAAGCGGGCTTTAACCCCAATCAAAGTGTCGATCTGTGGCAAAATATGGGTAAAGCATCGGGTGGTTCTCAACCTCCGGAGTTTTTCTCCACTCACCCATCGCACAGCACTCGAATTAAAGACCTTCAAGCTACGATCAATACACTCCCAGCTTACAATGTTAAAGCACCAAAGTGTGGATAAAAAATATAGATGCAGAAAGTGTGAATAATCCCAGTGACACACCCAAACCATCAAAATAGATAAAGCTCCAAAATTGGAGCTTTATCTTTGCCTGTTGCTTCTGAAATCAAGCTAAATTGAATGAGTATGAGTAAGATTTCATCCGATTTGCTACAGCCTATCACGTGCCGAGTATTTGTAACGGTAAACCAAGCAGACTGTCCCCAAGGCCAGCAAAATACCAAATAATGGCGATAAAGCCACCGACTGAGACAAGATACCAAGCAAAAGAGAATGCTTGACCATAACGTGTTAATGGCAATAAGTGACTGTGATGCCTTGTTCGCCATTCCATGACCACTTCCAACATACCCATCATCAGCAAGAATCCCAACAAGGTTAAGCCAAAGGTATAACTGATATAAATACCCAGAAACGCCGCTAGAATACTCCCGACTAGACCAATCCAACTGTTCATTGAAAAAGTGATACTCTTCAATACATGTCCACCATCCAAAGGTAAGATCGGTAGAAGATTGAAAAGGTTTAACAAGGCATTAAACACAGCCAGACCAGCGAACACTACCTCACCAGTCATCCAGTATACTATTGTTAATACGATACTCAACACCAGACCAAAGAATGGCCCCATGATTGAAATCACTACATCTTGCCAACGAGTGTTAATTTTCTCATCACTAAGCGCTAAACCACCAAGAAAAGGAATGAGATAAATACCTTTGGTTTTCATTCCAAAGTATTTCATGGCTCGAATATGGCCGTATTCGTGAAAAACCAAACAAGCAACCAGCGCTAGTGCAAATTCAATAGAAAATAACCACGAATACGCGGCTAAACTAGCAGAAGCCAACGCGACCTTAATCACTTTGGCACTTTTTAGGGCTTTCATTCCTAGTGAAGCCAAGCCAATAATACTAAAACGCTTCTCTGCTGGTGGTGCTTCAACAGGTACTTGTCGTTCAATGTCTTTTTCGGTTCTGACGCCTTCGGCCACTAGATCATCATTCACCAACGCTTGATAGGTAAAATGGAATGGTTGCCAATTAAGCTCACATTTAACCTGACAATGCAGAACATCTTCACCAGATGTTAATTTAAAATGATGGCTAGATCTTCCTGAATCATCATCGCTGGCATCAATTTGCGATACCAATGTATTGTCCCAAAATAGTTGTTGCCATCCGGCCATAGAGCCTTCAACTCTAAGTGGTTTCCCTAAAAATTCAATGTGTAGTAATTCCAACGCAAACTCTACTGACAAAACACGAAACCGCGATTATGCCTGCTATTGGGATTAACGGAAAGTGTCTATCCAATGGGATTAGATTCATATTTAACGTGAAATAAGCAAAATATTTCTGGTCTTACCATTCTTGTTAAAAATACGACGCCAATACAAGACATTACCGCACTGTGTTTGACCTATGCATCAAATTTAAAACGTAATTTGGCCTCAAACTTTGACAAGATGACCAACATGCAATTAACATAATTGTTACATTAGAGTTATAGGTCTATCTCATAACAACGGATGTAAACGCTACATAACAATTACAAAGACTTCGGTCTAGCATAATGACACCCTAGGAGGGTCAAGGATGAACAAGAAGCACTGCTCTCTGCTTACGATTTCGATATTGTTTGCGTGTAATGCCCAATCTGCGGGCTTTCAGGTTGCTGAGCACTCAGCATCTGGTCTTGGTAGAGCATTCTCAGGTGAAGGTGCGGTTGCCGACAATGCCAGCGTATTGGCTCGCAACCCTGCCGCTATGACACTTTTCAAAGAAGCTCAATTCTCAGGCGCACTGTCTATTATTGACCCGGAAGTCAACGTCTATGACACGCTCCATAAAGAGCACGCCGATGATGTTGCCCCTCTTCAGGTTGTTCCAGCAGGCTATTACATCAGCCCAATTAATGACCAATGGGCATGGGGTATTGGCATGTTTACGACGTATGGTGTTGCGACAGACTACCCAGATGATATCTCCGCAGGTGACATGGCCGGTGACACCTCTCTACTCTCTGTAAACATCAACCCTAACATTGCGTACCGAATCAATGAACAATTCAGTGTCGGTGGTGGTATTAACTTGGTCTATGCACAAGCTGAACTGACGCGACACAAAGGTGCGCTCGCGGGTGTCTTAGGCGGAAATAAGTCAGACAAACTTATTGGTATGGAGGGCGATACATTCGCGTGGGGTTGGAATATTGGTGGTCTATTCGAACTTAATGAGAACAACCGATTTGGTTTTGGTTATCGTTCAAAAGTAGACCTTGATTTCGATAATGGTGAGTTCAGTAGCTATGACTCTGGGATCGCCTCTGCACCAAAAGTTGATGGTCGACTGCAAATATCTCTTCCGTCGATTATCGAACTTTCAGCGTTCCATCAACTGAATGATCAATGGGCAATTCACTACGGTTGGCAACAGACCGATTGGAGCACATTCAAAGAGCTAAAAGCGACAAGCCCAGATTGTGCGGGTGGCGTTTGCTTCTATAAACCGGAGAAGTACGAAGATAACAACCGTTACTCATTTGGTGGCACCTATACATTGAATAGCGAATGGACGCTTCGTGCTGGTATCGCGTTCGATGAGCAAGCCGGTAAAGCGACTCTAAGTATTCCAGACAGCGATCGTTTCTGGTACAGCGCAGGGGTGACTTATGCCATGCGTGAAAACCTAACCTTTGATGCAGGCTTTGCATTCGTTAAAAGTAAATCAGGCTCGTTTACCGAGACTAACGCTCTAGATCAAGAGATTACTTTTGACTCAGAGGGTTCAGCATACATCAGTGCTGTACAAATGAACTACACATTCAAGTAATGGGATTAACGGAGTAAACCAATGAAACATACGTTCAAACTATCGCTGCTTTGTTCTGCAATCCTACTTGCTGGTTGTGGAGATAATACATCGAGCTCTGGCACTTCCGATTCTCCGCAATTTGAAGAGAGTATCCAAACATTACTAGAGCGAAATACGAATATCGATTTCACGCTACAAGGTACGAACGCTAATGTACCACTGCCCTCATTTCTTTTAATGGATTCATCCGATGGTACCCTCGGTTTACCGACAGGTGGAGATGACTCATTAATGAACCCATTGGCCGCGATGAACACCATGGATGGTTGGTCAACCTCTATGCCAATCGTACTTAATTTTAAGGGGAATGGCTTCAAAGATGGTCTGGTCACTTCTGGCGTAAGTGTCATCAAATTGACCCAACCTCTGACGAGTATTGACGGGACATTTGATCCGATTGAAAAAGTGCTAACGATGCAAGATGGGATGACAGCCAACGCCGATTTCCAAGTCGTCTCAAGTGGCAACAGCTTGTACATTCAATTTGCTGATGCACTTGATGAGTCCAGTGAATATATTTTTGCTGTTTCGGGCGAAATTCTAGACAAAAATGATGAGAAAATTGGCACGTCAAGTAGCTATGCAACGGTTAAGCAGTCTGACACTATTTACACTGAGGGCGATTTAGCTTCAGTTCAGGGTGCAACTCACGCCATAGAGCAATTATTTACGGCTGCAGCGCCACTCACTGGTGTTGACCCAACCAATATCGTGTATTCATCTTGGTTTAGCACCCAATCCGTCGGCGATACATTGACAGCCGTGAAAGGAATTACGGGCTTATCAATGGCGGATCCTGATAAAACTCTGAACGATTATTACAAAATCCCAGAAGATTCTACTCTTGATTTGACCACGGCTTATCTTGCAATGCTTGGTGAACCTGAAGATTTTGTCCTTTCCTTGAACGAGAATGACGCGTTTTCCAAATACATTAGTGATGACCAAAACGTGAAAAATGCCATCATTGGTGGATACAGTCAACGCATTGCCCAAGGAGCACCGCATGTCGAGGTGACAAAAGGCAAGATTGATCTCCCGCATTACTTAGAGACAGGTGAAAACTGGAACCAGACACCGATGCAATCAGCAATGCCTAGTCTTGCAAAAGTGGTCGAGGCTCTCAACGACCCAGCAGAAGCTGAGGGAATTATCGCTCAACTTGTCGGTTTTGGTATTGATCCATCGAAATTGGCTACCGATATTCGAGAGCAAATGAAACTTGTTGGTACAACGTTGTCCCTTTCCAATGGTTCGCAACTTGATACCGAGCGTGTCATCACTCGTTATGCGCCTGTACCACAAGTTAAATCGTTGGAGTCGGTTAACATGTTGGTGTTCACACCTAAGGACATCAAGCCAGCCAATGCTGTGATTTATCAACATGGTATTACGTCTGCAAAAGAAAATGCTTATGCGTTTGCTTATAACCTTGCACAAGCCGGGGTTGCCGTTATCGCCATTGATTTACCTTTGCACGGTGAACGAAGCCTTGATGAACAACGTTCAGCCAATGCAAATATTTTGGCCTACCTAAACCTTGAATACTTACCAGTAGCACGAGACAACGTCCGTCAGAGTGAACTTGATATGATGGGGTTAAGAGCAGGGTTATCAGTGTCTTTAGGCGCCGGACTATTTAATGAAAAGCCGTTAGCAAGTATGGCACAAGTGAAAGCCCTCGGTCATTCGCTTGGTGGTATCGTAGCAACCACAGCGGTTGCCGCCGCTAACAAGCCAATCCCTGGACTAACCGAACAAGAACAGGCAGCATTGACTGGCCTTTATAGTATTAGTGGGATGTCGATTCACAACTCCGGTGGACAGATTGCTCACCTATTGTTGAATTCGCCGTCTTACGGGAACATGATTAAGCACAGTATCGCTTACTCTGGATCAAGTGAATATCAGCAAACATTTGAATCTTTGGTCGCTCAAGGACAATGCTCAGCCAATATTTCAATGGTCGGCGCTTGTTTTGCTGCAATCTATGCCGGTATGTCTGAGTCTCAGCAAGCTAGTGTTGATGGCGCTGTATCTCAATTCGGTTATGCGACTCAAACGGTGTTAGATACGATAGACCCATTTACGAATGCAGCCGACGTTAGTGCCGAGTTGCCGGTATTTATGTCTCAGGTTCAAAATGACCAAACCGTTCCAAATAGTGCACCCAATACATTTGCTGGAACCGAACCACTAGCGGCGAAACTTGGCCTGGCGTCAATTAATGGCTCAACCTCTGCACCAGCTACAGGTGGTAATCTCTTCAAATACCAAGGCAATACCGTTGACGAAAGTGGCATGGTGGTTAATACCGTGGCTACTCACTCAACTTTTGTCGCGCCACAGCTTGAAGCGAGCACAGATTTGCCATATCACGCCGATATGCAGGCACGTAACATTGAGTTCCTAACGACGAACGCACTAAATGCCCCTGTGAATACCAATTTAATGGAGATCGCTGAGTAAACAAAAGCGAATAATCAGTGTCAATTAAAAGCCCATACGGCGATAGTAATATCATTGCTGTATGGGCTTTTTGTCTTGGCACATCTTCCACCTCCTATTCTCATCGTCTGCTATATTTAAATCGTTACTCGCACTTAACTCATTTTTTTAAAAGGAAATACTGATGAGACTATTGATTGTTTTAGGTACCGTATTGCTACTCACTGCATGTGGAAGTAGCCAGTATTTGATGTCGACCAATGAGGGGAAAATCATCACCTCTTATGGGAAACCAGATTTAAATGAAGATACCAGTATGTATGAGTATGAAGACGTCGATGGCAAAGAGATGAGCATATCTAAGGATGAAATCGTCCAAATCATCGAACGTTAATGATTAATACCAATCTGGAGGAGCATTTGCTTATACGACAACAAAGAAGCAAAGAGATTTGAATTCAGATTGGTATTGTTCCTATGGTGTTATACGGTATTGATGATTTATCAGTTTTCGAAAATGATCGAGTTGCGCAACTGATTCATCACTCAAGGCAATCAACCCCTCTATTTATATTCTAGATATTATTTGTTTAGCCAATATTTTACATCTATCCCCTTTCAGGTTGGAATATTGTAAAATCTGGCCTTAAATTCTCTAACACCCTTTTATTTATCAAGATAAAGTGGATAATACCGCCACGAAATAACATTACTAAGGTGAGTCCTTATGTCTATCGAATCTACTCTACTTGCACGCTGCGAGTCAAAATGTGAACTGTGTGCTTCTGAATCTCAATTGTCTGCTTACGCTGTACCACCACACAGCCACGTAACGGTTGATACGGCTATCATGGTTTGTGATAAGTGTCATGGTGAGATCGAAGATCCTAAAGACATTAACCACTGGCGCTGTTTAAGCGACAGCATGTGGAGCCAGGTTCCTGCAGTACAAGTAACTGCATGGCGCCAACTTACTCGCCTAAACACAGAAAGCTGGGCTCAAGATGCTCTTGACATGATGTACATGGAAGAAGAGCAAATGAACTGGGCAATGAAAGGTATGTCTGCTGACGATAAAACTGTTGACTGTAACGGTACTGAACTTAAGAAAGGTGACGACGTAACAGTAATCAAGGACTTACCAGTTAAAGGTACAAACCAAGTAATCAAGCAAGGTACTGTGATTCGCGGTATCAGCCTTGGTGATGATCCTAAGCTTGTTTCAGGCAAGGCAAACGGTGGTCAGTCAATGTACGTGATCGCTGAATACTGCCGTAAGAAGTAATTTAACGTTACTTTCGATATTAAGCGGGGCTCCAGTTTTGGAGCCCCGTTTTGTTGATGCTCGTTATTATTTGTATAAACATCGAGTCTAAACACCGCGTCTTTGTATAAACACCGAGTCACAAAAAATTTATAGTGGTCTTATCAGATACAAAAATGCCGACATAACGTCGGCATTTTTAATTCTTTGCTTCAAGCTTAGCGGTACATACCGATATCTTTTTGCATGTGAGTTGACAAATCTTCTGCGTAGTAACTGCGTGGCGTGTTATCTACGAACAAAATGTCTAGTAGGTGAGCAATCAATCCTTTGAAGTTAACCGTATAGGTCTTCTTATCCATAGAGGTTGGTAAAGCTACATTTGTCATTTGCATTGCTTGTTCCATGATTGCCTCTCTTGTAAGCGCTAAATTATGTTGTTGGTTGTATATTAGTCATATTTTTAGGGTGTAAAAATGACTAAATTTTTCCATTCGAATTACTTTTCTAATGAAACATGTTATTTACAAGCAACCAGAATATCAACTCACAATAGAAGAATAACTATTCACTTAAGCGGGTTTCATTTTTGAATAACTTGAGGTTACTAATGTAACCTCAAGTTAATTAACAACAATTTATTAACTAATAATTCTTTTTGATTTTGTCATTTCTAAACAAAAGCAAAGCGTTTTAATTAGTAATTTTAACGCTAACTTTATCGTTCGCTCTGTTTTTATAAATCGACGCAATAACAGCTAACGTCATCACTGTGATCAAGAAAGTCAAAGACCACACCGTTGGGATAGCATATTCAGTACCAACAAGCAGCATCTTCACACCGATAAACATCATGATGACTGACAACGCAGGTTTTAGATAAACAAACTTGTCTAGCATTGCTTGAAGTACAAAATACAACGAACGAAGACCCAACAGCGCAAATACGTTAGCAGCTAAGACTAAGAATGGCTCACGAGTAACCGCAAAAATCGCAGGGATGGAATCCAAAGCGAACATCACGTCCATTACCGCGATAACACCAACAACAATCAGCATAGGTGTTGCTACCCATTTTCCTGCTTGTTTCAAGATCAGGTGGTTACCTTGATATTCATCTGTCACTGGTAAAAATTTGCGGATGAATTGTTCTGGGTATGGGTTAACTTCTTCCTCTTCACCTTTGTCACGAGCGAGTTTAATACCCGTCCAAATTAGGAATGCCGCAAACACATACAGTACCCAATGGTATTGAGCTAACAATTGAGCACCAACTGCGATCATCACTGCACGAAGCACTAGAGCACCAATAACACCCCACAATAGAGCACGTGGGCGTAAATGTTCAGGAACCTTGTACTGAGTAAAGATAATCGCAAACACAAACAAGTTATCAACACTTAACGACTTCTCGAGTAAGTAACCAGTTAAGAATGACACGGTTGCTTTGTCATGTGTGTATGAACTGTGCGGTGCGTAATAATCCCAAAAGAAATAGATAGAGCCTGCAAAAACAAACGCTAATAGGAACCAAAACACGCTCCAAGTAATCGCCTTTTTCATGGTAATAACGCCGCCACGAGTTTGATAAATATCAAGGGCAACTAAAACCAAAGTCAATAGGCCGAATACACCGTACATTGTCAGTGATTCTTGTAGTGGAACGGATTGGCTTAATTGGGTGGTATTTTCGATAAGAGACATGCTTCCTCCCGTGCGGAAGGTCATGGTACGGGTCGACCTTCCGCAGACAATACAAACCAGTGGTCACATTACCCATGTGTCCACTGATCAATGAATGCGTTGGTCTCGTTGAAGTGATCACTTGATGAATCAGGTGACACCTTTATTTACCGGATAAGCTGTTGCTTAACGAGATGACGATAAATAAACTTGCGCTAACTACTCCCCAAACGCGGCAATCATACGCCTGAGTGCCTCGATCTCCAACAAAAATTATTTATCGTCATCTGGAGTTATTACTAATGGCGACAAATATTTAGCTCGCTTATTTATTCTGAGTAATTACCGATAAAAAATTACTGTTTGGCTATCATTTATTAACCTGCCTAGTACAACAAAAGAGCACGGTTGTGCTCTTTCATTTATGTTTGTGCTCTTCCATTTATATCGCTATGTAGCGTATCACTTTAAAAACCGTTGATAGGCACAAAATAAACTAACGTAGACCAAACCGCGATCCAGGCAAGTACAACGACCGCATCTGCCCAATCTGATTTCCACATATCCAATCCCTTATATTCGCTCGTCGCTCAATTCACGATACCGAAGCGTCTGAATATGCTAAGGTCTCGCTATGTCGATGAAAGCAAAAAAGATACCAGCTATGACTAATTATTATTCTGGTCTAATTATGGTCTAGGCTAACTGTGGATTTGGCTATATACAGTGTTGGCTTGATTCAGGCACTCGGGTGCATCTGTAAGAAGTTCAACGAAACAATCCGCCATCGACAAATTACTCACGAACCCCTCACCTTTCATCGATAAAATCGCCTCATAACCCTCTTTACCTTTCATGGTATAAGCCGATGACGCGCCTCTGTACCATTGTTTGTCTTGTACGCTATGCCAGCATTGACCATCGAACATTTCTAAGTTCGTAATTCGCCTTCCTTTTGGCGCGTTTGCATCATAACCAAAATTTAAATTGTGCGTATATGGGTAACTGCCTGAGCCGGTCCCCTCAACGCCATTGTTAAATGCATTGTTTATTGCGCCCTCAAGCGTAAGTCTAATAACCTCGCCTTGAACATCGTAACACCCAATTGGTACGGCAAAAGGCAACAATTTTCCGGCAACGTCTGCCACAGTAATATTTCCAGGATTTAGGGATGCTCTTACCCCTCCCGCGTTGTGGATCGCAAATTGAACCCCATGCCCCCTTTTATTTAAACAGTGCAAAAATGAACGAGCAACGGCCGGAGCAAGTTCACTCCCTCCAAATTCATCTGGAATTCTCACGTGACGCTTTTTCGTTGCCACATTTGCGATAACCTGAGATTGAAGCTTACGGACGCGAGGAATGTATTTGTCATTTAATATCGCCTGCGTGTCTGGGTGTTTTTTACATACCACAACATTAGGCTGCCCATGGATAAAATCACATGCGGTTTCAAATACACCTTGATCCAGCTGCTCATTCAATGATGAGTCCCAGAATATTCGTCGACCAAGTAACAGTTCATTTTGACCACTTAACATCGTTACTTTACCGTGTTCGTCAAACTCAAGAACGCAGTGGCCCATGGTCAAAGCATGGAAACCCGCTTGTACGATGTAGGTGTCATTCACCTTTCTTCCATATGGATCATCATTGCCGAGTCCAACTTGAGTAAAGTCACCCTGTAACCTATGGCTATGTCCCCCAACAATAATCCCGATACCATCCACTTTTGCCGCCAATTCTAAATCATTGTCATAACCTAAGTGACTCAAAAGAATGATGTTATTGATACCTGCTCGATGAATTTGTTCTACTGTCGCCTTGGCAGTATCCACAGCAGACACAAATGGAGTGTCGACGTCGGGGTTTGCAATGTCACTCATCTTATCGATAGACAAACCAAAGATAGCAAACTTCTCGCCATGGAACTCTTTGACTAAGTACTGAGCGCTTTTTGTGTTTACATCAAAGCTCAATACATTATCGCAATCACTGACACGATGCGCTTTTTGACTCAGTTCATTAGATAAATCCCAGTTGCCAGCCAACAAAGGAAAATGCGTTCGTTGGCAAAACATCGCAACAGGCTCGTTACCCATATCTAATTCGTGATTACCGAGCGCCATCGCATCAATGTGTAATGCGTTAAGCAGATCGGCATTTGCTTTGCCCTTAAATAATGAAAAATAAAGTGTACCTTGAAAGCAATCGCCAGCGTGAAGGAACAACATACCTTGACCTTGACGCAACGCATCTTCTCTCAGTTGTTCTACACGTGTTGCAATACGTGAAAAGCCGCCAGCACTTACATAAGGCTCTAGAGGCTGTGTGCTGTCAACATTTAGTTTTAGCTGTAATGACGTAGGCTCAAAATAGGAATGAGTGTCATTGATGTGTGCCAGTTTAATGCGTACTGGCTTATGATTTTTATTCATCGTCATCTTCTCTCGTTTCATTCCCTTTAATTATTAGAGTTGAATCATGACAGAATCATGAATGTTATGAAACAGAGAAATCTTAATTTCATATTAACGTGATCACGGTAGCTAAAGATCTAGGTGAAATGCACGCTGCTACAAAACGGTCTTTATTGCTAATGCTGTGAGTACGTAGAGCGTTTGGATATGAATTTGTGAGCCGCAGTAAACTCAACCATACCAAATTCGTATATGCTTAAAAACAATGGAAATAACGATAACTCAAGCCATTACATAGGAGAACAGTGATGAGATTGGAACGTATCGAAATCTCAGGTTTCCGTGGAATCAAGCGTCTTGCCCTCTCTTTTGATGAGCTCACAACACTCATTGGTGAGAATACTTGGGGCAAATCATCATTACTTGATGCACTGTCTCTTGTTTTGCCAGCAGACGGCGCTCTGTATCAATTTCAAATGACAGACTTTCATGTAGATTACTCGGTATCGCACCCTCAAACACAACATTTACAAATCATTTTGTGTTTTAAAGCACAAGACAAGCAAGAAGCAAATGCAGGACGTTATCGACGCCTAAAACCAACTTGGTGCATCAACGACAATAACGACCATGTCATCTACTATCGTATCAGTGCGTCCCGTGATGGCGTAAACATCAAAACAAGCTATGATTTTCTTGATTGCGACGGTGAACCTAAACGTCTTCATCATACCGAAAAATTGGCGATAGAATTGATGACATTGCATCCAGTGATTCGTTTGCGAGACGCCCGTCAGTTCACTCACCCAAACCATGTCAATGGAGAGGGCAAAAATTCACGAATTGAAAAACGAATTAGCAATACATGTCGACGCCTGCTCGCGATGCCGGGTCATGTAAATAAGGGAGAGATCAGAAGCAGTCTTGATTCAATGCAGACGCTTGTCGACCACTATTTCTCTTTTCGTTCCACATATCGTGGTGATCCAAGGAAGCCTCGTGATGGTATGTTCTATGCTAGCCCATCATCAGAGATCGGCTTACAGCAGTTTCTGAAAGCGACGAACAATAAGCAAACTCGACTATTGCTAATGGGGTTGCTTAATGCCTACCTACAGGCCAAGGGACCGACTGATTTACGAAGATGTGCGCGACCAATACTGATCGTCGAAGACCCTGAAGGTCGACTTCACCCTACCCATTTGTCTCGCGCGTGGGGATTGCTACAACTGCTACCCATGCAAAAAATACTCACAACAAACAGCGCGCGTTTACTTGGGTCTGTTCCGTTATCCTCAATTCGAAGACTTGTACGCTTATCAGAAAAAACCATCGCCACTTCACTAAACCCATCAAAGTTCAGTGTTGATCAACTTCGACGCATTGGATTCCACATCCGATTCCATCGTGCGGGTGCCCTATTTGCTCGCTGTTGGTTATTGGTTGAGGGTGAGACCGAGGTTTGGCTATTTAACGAACTTGCTCGTCAATGTGGTTACGATCTCGCCGCCGAGGGGGTACAAATCGTTGAGTTTGCTCAATCAGGATTAAAATCATTAATTAAAGTCGCTAAAGAATTTGGCATCGATTGGCACGTAGTGACGGATGGCGATCCAGCAGGCAAAAAATACGCACATACAGTCCGAGCACATTTAGGGAATGACCAAGAACGTCATCGATTAACCGAGCTCCCTGATAGAGACATTGAGCATTTTTTGTATAACCATGGTTTTGAAATGTTCTTTAAGGATATCGTTAAGATTCCCCATGACCATCCAATTCCGGCAAAGAAAGTCGTTAATCGCGTTCTGAAAAAGCAAGCCAAACCCGATCTAGCACTCGCGATCGTCTCACATTGCGAAGAGAAAGGCATAGATTGCATTCCTGTTCTCTTACGTTGGACATTGAAACGCGTCGTTACGATGGCCAATGGTAATACTTAATACTTAATGGCTAATGGCTAATGGCTAATGGCTAATCGTAGCCCAAGGGCTAAATAAAAAAAGCACACCTAATTGGTGTGCTCGTATCAAGAATCAATATTTCTGATTATGCGTATTAAGTGGGATAAATCTTAATACTAAAAGATACCAATAAGATCGGGGAATACTACTGTACTTGCTCAGCAAGCGAAGTAGTGGTCGCTGATTTCGCATGTAACCAAAGTCCAGTAGCTTTCATTAGATAGCCGAACACACCACCTAAAATAAGGGACGGTATCACCAACTGCCAATTGCCATCTGCGGCAAATGTTGCGCATGAACCAATAAAAGTACCTGGGATATAAGCCAACCAAGCTTGCTTAGCTTGAATGCACATGAAAAATGCCACTATAGCCGTAATTACATAACCAATGATCTCTAAACCGACATAAGTTGAGCCATATATGATCACCATTGCCCAAAATACGCCTGTCATATTGGTAAGCAAACTTTCTGCAAGGCCTTTCAAACCACCCGTTGGGGATGCGAAGTAACTCGTACAGCCAAGAAAACCAGCCCAAGATAGTAGACCAAGGGAAATTGCAATCCAGCCCCAAACGCCAGAGAGAATACCAGTTGTTATAGATATCGCTAAAAGTGTTGTCATGGAATTCTTACCTGCTTTGCTTGTTTCGCACCATTTTGGTTTGAAAACTGCCTTCATACATAGAAATCAGACTTCCAATACTAGAGGTATCTCCCACGCAATTCGGCGATCAAAGTCACATAAAAATTGCAACATAATTACAATTTCACGAAAACTTGAAGCAAACGATAAATCAACAGATTTAGAAAATAACAGAGGACCAATGCGGGACTGATAAAAAGACAAAATTGAGTTCTTGACGTGGCTTAACAATAAAAGGCTCTGCAATGCAGAGCCTATCAAATCATCGTTGACTACAAAACCGAGCGCTTACCTTTCATCATTCGCAAGCCCTCTCGTTTAATACAGTCGACAAGCGGGTTCTCAGCCATGTCTGCTCGCCAAATAAAGGACAACGTACGATCCATTTTTAAATCTGGCACGTTCAAAGCGACAAGCTCACCTGCTTCGATATACCTCTCTACGTCTAAATATGGCAAACACGTCAAGTACTGGCCGTTGGCAACAAGGCTACGCAAAACTGGCACGTGTTCGTATTCACGCCAAACGTCCAAATCTTCAATAAGATGATGAATAGAGCTATCAAAAATTTTGCGAGTACCAGAGCCATGCTCACGTAGAACCCATTTAGCGTGTTCAAGTTGCGCCAAACTTACGGAATCATTCTTAGCAAATGGGTGGTGAGACGCTGCAACTACAGTAAGGTGGTCACGACACCAAATTTCTTGGTGTAAACGGTTATCGTCACAACGTCCTTCAATCACGCCCAAATCGTATTTGTAATCTAAAACACCATCAATAACGGCTTGCGTACTTTGCACGCCAAGTGAAATTCGCATTTCTGGAAAATCATTATCAATGATACTGATAAGGTCTGGAACTAAGTGTTCTGCTGGGGTTTGACTTGCTCCCAGTCGAATATGTCCACTCAACAAATGCTGCTCGTAAAACCCCATTTCAATTTGCAAGGCATCTTGTAATAGACGTTTCGCTTTTGGCCTTAACCACATCCCCCAATGCGTTAACGCCATTTGCTTACCCTGCCTTTCAAACAAAGGCCTTCCAAGCATTTTTTCCAATTGCGCAAGCGACATACTCGTCGCTGATTGTGTCAGAGCCAGTTTATCTGCGGCCTGGCTTACACTGCCGGTGTCTGCAACTGCGTCAAATACCGCTAATTGTTTAAGTGAGTAGCGCAAAGTGTCCTCCCAAATCGGTGAGTATTCCAAATACTCTGGAGCCCAGAAATTTATGCGTCGATACGCAATAAAGTTCATTTTACCTACCCTGAAAAACTTATCAAATAATTTGATGAGGATTCTAAATATTATCAATTTTACCTGTACGTCCCAGACGCTTAATCTGGATATGCGGTTCGGGAACACCGCAATACAAAAACAAGTAAGACATTCATTTTCGGGCACTAACTGTTTCGATTTATTCACTAAGGAGTTTCTATGGAACCACAAACTAAGGAGTCAATATGGCGGTGACCAACTCTCAAAATCACCAGTATTTCTCACCAAAAGAAATGATGGCTGAAGCTGAGAAGTTTGCCCTTAGCAAAGCAAACAAAACCAGTGGTATGACGCTGGGGTTAGCAATCATGGCAGGCGCATTTATCGGTTTGGCATTTTTGTTTTACATCACAGTGACAACAGGCAGCGCTGACGCAGGTTGGGGCCTTAGCCGACTTGCAGGTGGTTTAGCATTCAGTATGGGTTTGATACTCATCGTTATTTGCGGTGGTGAGTTGTTTACCAGTTCAGTGCTTTCAAGCATCTCATGGGCAAACAAACAAATCTCTTTTGGCAAGATGCTGTCGATTTGGGGCAAGGTTTATGTCGGTAACTTTATCGGGGCGATGTTCTTACTTGCATTGGTAAGCGCTGCAGGCTTGTACCAAATGGATGCCGGTCAATGGGGTTTAAACGCACTAAACATTGCGCAACACAAGCTTCACCACACGTTAGTACAAGCGTTTGCACTGGGCATTCTATGTAACTTGTTGGTTTGTCTTGCAATCTGGTTAACGTTTAG
The DNA here is from genome assembly GCF_003544875.1 of Vibrio alfacsensis. NCBI lineage: Bacteria > Pseudomonadati > Pseudomonadota > Gammaproteobacteria > Vibrionales > Vibrionaceae > Vibrio > Vibrio alfacsensis. Next base: position 787,142 of record NZ_CP032094.1, on the reverse strand, counting down.
TTCGGCAAACGCAATGACAAAAGCAGCGATGACCATCCTACCCGTTGCAATGTTCGTGAGCAGTGGCTTTGAGCACTGTGTAGCAAACATGTTTATGGTACCGCTTGGCATCGTAATCGCGAACTTCGCACCAGAGTCATTCTGGACTTCAGTCGGCGTATCGGCTTCTCAATATGCAGATCTAAGTGTTGGCCATTTTATCACAGCAAACTTGATTCCAGTGACACTTGGCAACATTGTCGGCGGCGCAGTATTGGTTGGCTTGGCCAACTGGTGTATCTATCGCCGACCAGAACTTAAAGCAGCAAACGTTTCATCAATCACAAACACTACAAAACTCACGTCAGTTAAGGAAAGCATTATGAAAAACGCATCAATTGTAAAAGAGATCATGAACCCGAGCCCAGTTACTCTGAGCGTAGAAATGCCAGTTTCAACTGCACTAGATACCCTATTGGACAACAATCTAATCAGTGCTCCTGTTGTTGACATCGAAAACCGTTTGGTTGGTTTCTTATCTGCTCATGACGTAATGGTTGAATTGTGGTGCCAAGATTACATCCCAGCACAAGAACAAAAAGTGGTCGACTTGATGAGCCGTGACGTTGTAGCTATTGACGCTAGTGACCGTTTAGTGGACGTGGTTGAGTTTCTATGTATCGATAAAGAGCAACTATACCCAACAACAAGTATGGGCATGGCAACTCGCTTTACTTCTCTTTCATTAGAAGAGCGTGCAAAAAGCATGAAAGTAAGCAAGCCTCAAGTATTACCAGTCCTCGAGAACGGCATCATGGTTGGTGTGGTAACGCGTAACGAAGTCCTAAAAGCATTACGCCCTGTTTACGGTGAGCGTCTAAATCTTGTGGAAGATAAAGTTCTAGCAACGGCATAAAAAGGTTGCAACCAAAAAGTATCAATTAGCAACTAGCGACTAGCAAGACAAGTTGGCACCTATAAAAAGCGCTCTAATTTCAGAGCGCTTTCTTCATTTAAATTTTCTCATCTAGGCACTAATGTGAAGAATTTACTTCTTGACGCCTTCAATGTGCAGTTCCATATCAACATAGCTAGAAGAGCCCATCACAGGAATTTCAAAATCAGCAAGTTCTAGACGTGTTTGGCCAATGAAACCAGCACGCTCACCGCCCCAAGGATCATTACCTGCACCAACAAACTCCGCTTCAATCGTGATTGGTTTAGTCACGCCGTGAAGCGTCAGGTCTCCGATCACCTCTAACTGACCATTACCTTTATCTACCACTTTCGTACTTTTGAATGTTGCTTCACTGTATTTGCTTGCATCAATAAAATCGCCGCTGCGGATGTGCTTATCACGCTCTGCGTGGTTAGAGTCTAAGCTTGTTGTATCAACCACCACATTGACTTTCGCGTCTGCCATATTATTTTCATCAAAAGAAAAGTCACCGGAAAATGTATTGAAACGGCCTTTGATGAAGCTGTAACCAAGGTGACTTACTTTAAAGTTGATCGATGCGTGCACCTTTAGTGTCGATAACGTAATCTGCAGCGTTTGCGCCGAAAGGCAGTGCCATTGCGATTGCTAATCCTGTAGCGAAAAGTGACTTTTTCATTTTGAAGCTCCTAACATTTTTCTTAATGTGTTGTCTTTATCGATAAAGTGATGTTTGAGTGCGGCAGCAGCATGCAAGCCTGCCATAAGGATCACAGCCCAGGCTGCATAAAAGTGAACTTCACCGGCAATATCGGATTGATTCGGGAACAATTCCCCTGCACCAGGTACCGTAAACCAGTTGAAAACTTCGATTCCTCGACCATCCGAAGTAGAGATTAAGTATCCAGAAATAAAGATAGTGATAAGTAACAAATACATCATGCTGTGTGCCGCTTTTGCCGCAAGCACTTCAAAAGGCTTACCCACTACGCTTGGAGAATTCGTAACCTGCTTCCATATGATACGAAGCAAAGTGAGAGCTGCTAATAACAGACCAACTGAACGATGGTAATGCGGTGCTGTACGATACCATTCGCTGTAGTAACCAAGATCAACCATCCACAACCCAACAGCAAACAAACCAATGATGCATAACGCGGAAAGCCAGTGCATGACTCTAGCGAATAAGTTGTAGTTCTTTACTTGTGTATCCATCTCACGATCCTAGATTTCTTCCTAAGTATATGTTGAGCAAGAAACACAACATTAACCGATTTACTTTGTGTGAAACAGATTATTTACCATCATTTACATCTAACCAACAACACTCATTCAAACAACATGTTCAAAATTTTAGAATGAGCCACAAAATGTGTGCCTATAATTGGACTTCTTGCTCTATTTCATACAACTCATCCGTCATTTCTAACATCCGCTTTTCAATCACAGACTTGGCATCTTCAATACCTTTGTTGTAATAAAGAGGTCCAAGTTTTTCAGTGACAAAGTCAATTAAGAACTCACTATCAAACTGACCAATCTCTATACTCAGTTCATCTTGCATGTAATCTTGAATCGCGTTTGCTAATGCCTCTTTTTGAGAACGCTCTAATTTAATCATTTCATTCCTCTCACTTTGCCATTCATAAATTTGATGTTTAGATCAAGAAGTTGCTTATCTTCGTTAGTCTATCTTTAAAAGACTATGCTAACCTTTCTCCGCCTAATTTGTTAACCGTTAAGGGATATTCTTTGCTACTCGACTTAGTCATTCAAAGTGTCAATGATTTTCAGGACGACTGTCTCAAGCTCTGTGAAAAGCATTACCCTGCGGTGCACAACCAAGGCATGAGTGAACACCACCTCGGACTCGCATTTGCAAGACGAATGGAACACACTTTCCGTCACTTTGGATACAGCAGTATTATCAAACCCATTGAAGTACTCGAATCACCAGACCTCCCTCATCACTATCGTATTTCTTCAGAAATTGGCACGGTATGGGTATTAAGCCATCATCTGGTAAGTGCTGGACACTCTTGTCGTGAAAATTTGTTGGCGACGATCACCGAATGGCAATGTGAGTATGGTTACGCACTGCAACCCAATGATCTGTTGTTTTTAGTGAGTGACCATTGGATGAGCCGAAGTAAAACGAGTCGAGAATTGTTGCACTGGTGGATGGGTGCATTGCCTGACCCAATCAATGAATACACAGAGCAAGGTATTACCTTGTACACCAGTGAATCGCAGCTGACGCAATCGTTAGAAAAACGATTTAATATTAGCCCATGCTACATCAAATTTGGTCACCCGTTACGTCGTTCTAATAAGCAACAGTTGGTAAGAAAATATTTGCAACTGTACGCGGTCTTACAATGGTAAAACGCTTAACGAGCTAACACCGTCATTACGGAGCTAGCCCCCTTGTACAGAAGCGAACATTCAAAGACGCAGTATTTGACAAACTGAAACCCAATATCAGCAACATTGAATGAGCCGAAACCCTCTTTCATTAAGGTCGTTGAATGCAACCATCTTGAATGTAACCATAGGCATTATGTCAACTTGCGCGGTTCCGAAATTTATAAAACGACTGGCATTAATGCTGCTTGTCATTCGCCAAGTATCTCAAAGCGCTTGTCTCAGCGAGAGTAACTTGGCTTTTAAAGGCATCGCCGATTAGAAAAGAATAAAAAAATACCCAAGTGACATGACGTGACTTGGGTATCTCTAAATAAGGTCTGAATTAGTACAGGTAATTGAATCAATCAAAGCATTTGATAACGAGCATCACCTTTTATTTTCGGCTTTTTCCGCGGTTTTGTGAATCGCTAATTTTGCTTTCATCTTACGCTTTTCAGCAGAACGGCTCTTACTGCGTCCACCATGATTACGCTCTGGTTCAACCTCTTCAATCAGACTCGGCTCAAAGCCCGCTAACCATTCTTGAGGAAGACGCTTGTCCAACAGATTCTCGATCGCATGAAGCAAGTATTCTTCGTCACGACTCATTAAAGAGACCGCTAAGCCCGATTTACCCGCACGGCCAGTACGGCCAATTCGATGCACATAATCTTCCGCTTTGAATGGCATATCAAAATTAACCACTTGCTCAAGCTCTTGAATATCAAGACCGCGAGCAGCAACATCAGTGGCAATCAAAGCGCGAACTTTACCGCTCTTAAACTCATCTAACGCACGTTGACGAGCTCCTTGAGATTTGTCTCCGTTAATCGAAACCGCTTTAATACCATCCAATTTGAGCTCTTTAGCCAGTTCGTCACTGCCCTGTTTAGTTTTAGTAAACACCAGCACCTGCTGCCAGTTACGAGAACCAATCAAGTAAGCAAGTAACTCACGCTTACGCTTTTTATCAACGGGATGAACCATCTGCTCAACGGTTTCTGCTGTGGTATTCGCAGGAGAAACTTCTACCTCAACCGGCGAGTCCATGAGTTTGTAAGCGATGGTTTTAATGCGTTTTTCAAATGTCGCAGAGAACAACATAATTTGACGAGTTTGCGGTAGACGACGCAAGATTCTTTGTAAATCTGGCCAAAACCCCATATCAAGCATTCGGTCTGCTTCATCCAATACAAGCGTTGTTGTTTTTGAGATGTTTACATTGCCGTTAAATAGATGATCAAGTAACCGACCAGGTGTCGCAATCAATATATCTGCGCCGTCATTTAACTTACTCTTCTGAACCCCAATGCTAGTGCCACCATACACACACACAATTTTAAGATCGGTGTTGGCTGCATATTGGGTTAGATTATCAAACACCTGTTGAGCAAGCTCACGAGTCGGAACCAAAATCAAAGCTTGAGGCGTGCCATTTCGCTGTTTTTGCTGAACCGACTGAATAATTGGTAAACCAAAGGCTGCCGTCTTACCCGTACCGGTTTGTGCTGCAGCTAGCAGATCTTTTCCTGCCAATACGTGAGGAATTGACATTTCCTGTACTGGTGTTGGTGACACGATATTCAAACCGCTTAGGGTATCAACAAGCTGTTGTTCAATGCCAAGATCAGCGAAATTAACGGACATGATAAACCTCATAATTTTTGGAGCGCAGAGTTTACCAGAGCGATATTGTTCATACTACCTTTAGCGTTGTCCAAGCTAAGAATTCATCAGTTGTTGATGATATTGATAAGCTTGCGCTAATACGTCTTGATAGAGTGGTGAAAACTTGGACTCTAATTCCGTATATTCGTTATCTAACACTTCAAAGGTTGTGGTCAGGTCTGCCATTCTTGGGCTTCGTTGAGACATTCTGTGAAGCGCAAATTCAATGTTTTGCAACTCGCGGTAAGATTGAAGCCAACCTCCCTGCCACATTCGGCTATGAAGCAATAAAAATCGCGATGGTAGGTCCTCGGATATTTGTTCGTTCACTTGCGAATAAGCATAACGAACAAAAGTATCTAAAGGTTGATCGCTAAACGATTGCCAATGCTTGGCCAAGCAGTGATCCCAAAACATATCTAGAGCAATGGGCGCGAATCTTCGAGCCACTCCAGTAAAGAGTGGCTTGCATTCGTTAACGATGGAATGATGATCGGTGATGCGATCAACAAAGCGATGCAATTTGATGCCATTGGAAATCTCTGATCGATATTGCTTGCTTGGATCTCCTTTTACGAAGTCTCCAAGCAAGTTTCCCATCAAATGGCTATGACATTGTTCTGCGATATGCAGGTGGGCTAAAAAGTTCATTAGACGCGGTAAATGGCCTTTGGGCTCGTCTTACATGAACTTAGTATAACTTCTGTAGTGACGCGGTGAGAGTACTAATTGTACTTATTCGGCTTCATCATCTGAGCCAAGGTAATCCGACAGGTTAATACCAATTTCAAGTGCATCAAGCATCTCTAGGCATTCGTCGTTATGGTATTGGTCGCTCATGTGACCTCCTTATTTACAACTCATGAAGCAAACTTGCTTCGATATCACTGCCATCCAATTTTATTCGATGGCAGTCACTCCTTTTATAGCCTTTATATGACACATTCATGACAGCGAGAAGTAAAGATTTAGAAAGCTATGACAGAAATCATAAGTAAACGATTGCAATTGGTCGAACAACGAGTTTGAGTGGTAATAGAAATACGCCGTTAGAAGCGTTTTATTTATAAAAATTAGAGATAACATAGAGAAAAAGGCATTAAATTTGAAGTGTATCGAATTATCACCTCGAATTTCATGAAAGCGTGTTTTACCACCCTAACATTCGGCTATTCTTATTCTCGCCAAACATTTTTGCTGCTGGTGATAAAAATATGAATAACTACAAAGACCCTACAAATAATACTGAAAACATTCAGTGCCCACTTTGCCAATGTGATGAATATATGATTTCGTCCGATGGTGAAAAATTTACTTGTGCCTCTTGCGGGTTCCACACGAAAAACTTCTCATCGATAAGGTGCTTACACTACACACCTTACTTACAGACTAAATTTAAACATATCCATGCTTTAAGTAAGGTGTGCCACTAAACAAAATAGTAAGTGAATAAAGTGAATCAGTAAATGCAAAGGGCGTCTCTGCAATGAGCTAGCCCTCGAAAGGAACTAGCCCCACGCTAAACAGAGCAGCCTACTAGCTGCTCTTTTAGTTCGCTTAAATGCCCTATTTGGGACACACGACTATCTTGCACGAGGGTGATCGGCATGCCATTGTAAAGCTGAACGGTTTTTACTCCAGCATTTAACCCCGCCTCTACGCCCTTTGGGGTGTCATCTACATATAAGCAGTCACTCGGCAAAAAACCCATGCTCATTGCGCTATACATAATTAGATCGGGTTCTGGTTTCCAGCTATTGGTGTCAAATGCTGAGAAGATCTTGCCTTTGAAAAAACTCAAGAGCCCAGTCAACTCAAGAGAATATTCAATTTTATCTTTAGGCCCGTTTGACGCGACGCAATACTCAATTTGATGAAAATCTAAAACTTAATCAATTCATGCGCGCCATCCATTGGCATTAGGTGACGCACGAAAAGGGCTTGCAGCACGTCTCGATATTGAGGTTCTAAAATATCAATTGAAACATCAATATTCATCAATTCTTTAGCATCTGACAAAATATCCGCGAGTTTACCTCCCTTAAAATGAGCCACACACTCATCTAAAGGAATATCAGCCCCATACTGACTAAATACATCAACCAAGGCCTGGCAACACAAACGCTCGCTATCAACCGACGTACCGTCACAATCAAATATGACACATTTTATATTGTCCATAGCATGCCCCTCTAACGTCTAACAATGCTTTATTCTTCTAATTATTCCATCATATTAAACTTTAAAGCGCTTTAAACGTGAGAGTTGGCATTTCACAAAAGTAACATCGTAGAATTCGTATTTTTTCACACAAGATCACCTATTAGAGCGTAAAGTGCCGAAAATCTGTGACATAAAACACGGCACAATTCGCGTCCTTAGTTGTTATCCGGAAATGCAACACGAACTTCCATAAAATCATCAAGGTTATCAAGTACTAATTGACACAGCTCAGGGTCAAAATGATGGCCTTTTCTGAATTAAGATATTCAGACACCTTCGCGATAGACCAAGCCGGCTTGTAACAGCGTTCATTGAGCAATGCATCAAATACATCAACAATAGACACAATTCGTGCAAAAATATGGATGTCATTGCCCACTAAACCATTGGGGTAGCCCATACCATCCCAGCGCTCATGGTGCTGGTGAGCAACAATGGCTGCCAGCTGAGTGACATCACATGATCGCAGGTTCAAAAGCTCATACCCCTTTACAGTATGTTGCTTCATAATTTCCCACTCTTCAGCCGTTAATTTACCCGGTTTCTCGAGAATTGACTCTGGTATAGATATCTTACCAACATCATGCATTGGACTGATAATCTCGATGAGCTCCACTTCGCGATGGCTCAATCCATAGAGTTTGGCAAGTAAAGAAGACAGCCTCGCAACACGTTTCACATGTTGGCCGGTCTCTCCTGAGCGTGACTCTATCGCCTCACCTAACACAGTAATCATTTCTTTTTGTACCGTTAATGTTCGTTTTTGTAGCGAAACAATTTTGCGGTTTTTTCTATCAATTTCTTTTCGATGACGAATAACGGCAAACTGAGCAACAATAATCAATGACAAAATAACAATCATGGCACAAGCCGCCAGTAGCAACTTTAAGTTAACTTTCATCGTAGGAGGCGGCGTATTGATAATATGAGCCGACTCAGGAATATCATGTCGGCTGATGTCATAGCGCTGTAACGCCGCATAATCGAGTACAGCCTCAGACATTTTCTCTTCACTTGTGGATTGTATTGCAACCCCAAGCTTAACCGACATTAACTCGGCTGCTTTCTGGCCAATTTCTTTAGACCGATTCACAAAGCCGCCTAAAATACCTTCTTCATTTAGGTACATTTCCCAAAGTACAAATACAGGCGCAGCGCTATTTAAGCCGATATTGTGGGCAATATCTTGATAAGAGTGATAAACCCCTTTGTCTAATTCGGTATTGAAGTGTGTCAATAGAACGGCATCATTGGCGTCGATTTGCGATAACTTAGACGATGCTTGTGCTAATGTTTCATCTCTTAACGCGATCAAATTGATTCTTGGGTATTTTGCCATTTCGGCCTTTACCCTTTGATATATTAATTCAGACGTTAAACTTCGGTCAGAAAGGTAATAAAGATTCTTTATCTTCGGTCGCAAACGATTAATTAACTTAACATTTTCTTCAACACGATCATACTCGTAAAGAATGTCACCATTGGTGCTTAAACTATCGAGAGAAGCTTGGGTGTTATTTATGCCCACCGCCACCAAAGGGGTTTTACGTTGTGAGTTTGGTAGATAATGTTCCGCAAACAACAGCGCAGCATCGTCAGAAATGATAACGCCGTCAAACTGATAATCTTGGTATTTTGCTTCTAGATAATTGGCCATCTTTTGGAAATAGCCATCCGAATGCACTCGTTTTGCATCCAGATATTCAATGGATAATTTTACACGACTGTCTGTATTTCGAAATCCATCCTCAACACCACTTTGAATGTCACTCGTCCATTGATAGGATGGTTCATACGAATGCAGCACCAAAATATTTTTGAGTTCCCAATCAGAATCATGTGCATTGACTGCGGCCGTCCCTAGGCACAAAGATAGAGCCAATAAACGCGTCAAACGCTTGTGCATGTTTTACCTAGCCGAAAGATTAAATTCTAGAGTTAAAGTCGAGTCCATAAGGACTCTCCGCTACCCGTAACAATCACCAAGTATCTGATTTATTAAAACCAAGAGAGAATATTATGAACTCGATCACATTTCTAGGACGATTGTCTCACACAATTTTTTCTCATCATGAAGTTTTTGCCAAATCTACGGCAAACTGGTGCTTGTCTAAACTTTGAGACGATGCAATATCTGAAATAAGTGAGTTTCCCTCGTAGTGGCTCACAATAGCAGCACCAACTGGTTCTCCATCGTTAAAACCAACATACAATTCAAAGTCTGGGTCTAAGATAATCTGGCTCAAGTATTCCACAATCATATCTTGATCGTGCTGAGTTGACCAACGTTGGGACTGAAGCACTGAGAACATCACCGTCAAACGATGGAAATCAACCAAGAAAATGTCGTCGTTTTGTAGTGCACGAGCACTTTCAATGAATGGCTCGTAAGAAAGCACATCATATTCCGCTTCTTCCAATGAACGGAAGTATGTTTGACGCCCCTCAAGACTCTCTTTGGTAGGGAACTCCACTTCGACAAGTTCATGAAGCCATGCGTTTTTGCGTTTAATGATTTCTAATTGCTGTTCGTTCATTTTATTACCTTAACTGCCACATGATTGGAGGTCTGTAGCGAGTATAGACGGGATGTTTGCTACGATAATGAGCGCTCCCCGATATGCGACGGTACATTATCATGAAGACTCTTACAAACCTAGCTAAACTCTTGAGTGAACGCCAAATTTTGTTTTAACTGCATCTGTCTGATAAATTGTTCCAATATATTTGCTTATTTAAGGGATGAAAACATGAAAAAACGCTTGCTTGCTTTAAGTCTGCTTACTGTACTCGCCGGGTGTGGCAACAATGAAGTCGGTGATGTATCGCTTGGTATGTTTACGATGAAAGACATCAAAATCGGACACCTACAAGATGAAGTAGTCACTGGTGTCACGTGTCACATTGCGTCCATTGAGGCAAACTTGAGCCTTTCCGATCCGAGCGACAGTTCTATCTCCTGCCGCCAAACTGGTGATATTACGCCTGAAATGATTGCTAAGATCGACAAAAGTAAGTCTGGTGAAGTGGTCTTCAAAAAATCCAAAAGTATCTTCTTCAAAACAATGAAAGTAAGACGCATCTATGATCCAGAGAGTCAAACTCTGCTGTATTTGTCTTACACAACCAAAGAAACAAGGTAGCTTTAAACACAGTTTGTCTACTGTGCCACTTTGGGGAACGAAAGCTTACACCCAACCGTCTGAATTAACATCAAACTAGCCCTTGTTTGTTCATAAAACATCAGCTCGCTGAAAATTTCAGCGAGCAAATTTCTTTGCAAATAGGACAACGAATTTCATTTTTATGTGATACAATCCCGCCTCTTTTTTTTCTCAATCAAGAACAAGCATGAAGTTTCCTGGACAGCGTAAATCAAAACACTACTTCCCAACTCACGCTCGAGATCCATTAGTTAACCAAATTCGACAAACGCCTAAACTGTATCGTCCAACGATTGTCGGTGTTGGCCAAACCATCGTAGATATTGAAGCGCGCGTAGACGACGACTTTCTAGCGAAATACAACCTAAGTAAAGGTCATTCTCTTGTTCTTGAAGAGAGCAAAGCAGATGCATTGTACGAAGAGTTAGTTGAAAAAGGCCTGATTACACATCAATATCCTGGTGATACTATCGGAAACACGTTACACAACTATTCAGTACTAGCAGACAGCAAATCTGTGTTGCTGGGTGTCATGTCGAAAAACATTCAGGTAGGCTCGTTTGCATACCGCTACCTATGCCGCACTTCTTCTCGCATGAACCTAAACCACCTACAAACAGTAGACGGCCCTATTGGTCGCTGTTACACGCTCATCACTCAAGACGGTGAACGTACTTTCGCGATTAACGAAGGCCACATGAACAAACTGTCTCCTGAGAGTATTCCTGAAGAAGTCTTCCAGAAAGCGTCTGCGCTTGTTGTATCGTCTTACTTAATGCGTGGCAAAGAAGAAGATCAGATGCCTCAAGCAGTGCAGCGTGCGATTGAGTTTGCTAAAAAGCATGACGTGCCAGTTGTCCTTACTCTAGGCACCAAATACGTTATCGAAGGTAACGCTAAGTGGTGGCAAGAGTACATTCGAGACAATGTATCCGTTGTTGCAATGAATGAAGAAGAAGGCGCTGCGCTTACTGGTGAAACGGATCCACTCGCGGCGGCAGACAAAGCACTTGAATGGGTTGATCTTGTATTGTGTACCGCCGGACCAAATGGTCTTTACATGGCAGGTTACACTGATGAAAAAGTGAAACGTGAAACCATGCATGACATTCTTGAGGGCTCAATCGACGAATTTAACAAATTCGAATTTAGCCGTGCAATGCGTAAAAACGATTGCCAAGATCCAATGAAAGTATATTCACACATTGGTCCTTACCTTGGTGGTCCACTAGAAATCAAAAACACGAACGGTGCTGGTGATGCCGCACTCTCTGCGCTTTTGCATGATATGGCTGCCAATTCTTTCCACCAGAAAGAAGTACCAAACTCAGAAAAACACGAAGTTCGTTGTTTGACGTATTCATCTCTTTCTCAAATTTGTAAATACGCAAACCGTGTAAGCTATGAAGTACTCACTCAGCACTCTCCTCGCCTATCACGTGCATTACCAGAAAGAGAAGACAGTCTTGAAGAGACTTATTGGGATCGCTGATATTTAAGCATTTCCAGCTATATCTGTTTGAAGGTCACCATTTGGTGGCCTTTTTGTTTTGATCTAGCGCAGTGTTTGGTGATTTTTGTTATCATGTAGCACGCTAAGGCGCATGAACTGCTTTACAGCTCACATTTTACCAGTATTATTCTCGCGCAAACGTTTGCGCAACAGCTTGCCATCAAATTTTTTCTCTTCCGGTGGCGATTGTTGATTGCTACGTGTTAGCCATTTTTTTGGAGTATCCATGCTGTCTGATATTGAAATTTGCCGAAACACACCGTTGTCTTCGATTGAAACTGTTGCCGGGAATGCCGGCCTTTTACCACACGAATTCGATACACACGGAAAACACAAAGCTAAAGTTCATCCCCAATGCCTTGAGCGCCTTAATGACAATCAAGATGGGAAATTAGTACTGGTCACTGCCATTACCCCTACCCCACTAGGTGAGGGAAAAACGGTAACAACCATTGGTCTTTCGCAAGGCCTCGCTAAAATCAATCAATCGGTCATGGCCTGCATACGCCAACCTTCAATGGGACCTGTATTCGGTGTCAAAGGAGGCGCCGCTGGCGGTGGTTACTCTCAAGTCGCGCCAATGGATGAATTGAATCTGCATCTAACTGGCGACATTCATGCTGTCACTGCGGCCCATAACCTTGCTTCTGCAGCAATAGATGCACGCGTCTATCATGAGCTGCGTGAGGGGTTTGATGCATTTGAAGCAAGAACAGGGCTGAAAGCGCTAAAAATCGATGTAGAGCGTATTACATGGAAACGTGTAATGGACCACAATGATCGTGCACTCCGTATGGTTAAAATCGGTTTGAACGAAGATGGTAAAACCATTAACGGCTTTGAACGCGAAGAAGGGTTTGATATCTCGGCGGCATCCGAGTTAATGGCAATCCTTGCCTTAGCAAAAGATTTAAAAGATCTTCGTCAACGAATTGGACGCATTGTTGTCGCTTACAACCTTGATGGCCTTCCAGTAACCACAGAAGATCTCCAAGTTGCAGGTGCAATGGCGGTAACGTTGAAAGAAACCATCGCCCCTACACTCATGCAAACACTCGAGGGCGTTCCGACCCTGATCCATGCTGGACCATTTGCGAACATTGCACATGGAAACTCATCCATCATTGCTGACGAAATTGCACTAAAACTTTCTAGTTACGTTGTCACAGAGGGTGGTTTTGGTTCAGATATGGGGTTTGAAAAGGCATGTAACATTAAAGCTTCAGCTGCAAAAAGAGCACCAGATTGTGTAGTTATTGTTGCGACGCTACGAGGACTAAAAGCAAACTCAGGCCACTATGACCTCCGCCCAGGAATGGCAATTCCAGATTCAATCTTCTCGCCTGATCATGAGGCCTTAAAAGCGGGATTTGAAAACCTAAAATGGCATATCAATAATGTTCATAAGTATGGTCTTCCTGCTGTCGTCGCGATTAACCAGTTCCCACAAGACTCTGTCGATGAATTACTCGAATTGAAATCGCTTATTCACACTTTCAATCCCGATGTTAAAGTGGCTGTAAGTACCGCTTTTGCTAATGGCGGAGAAGGTGCTGTTGAGCTTGCGCAGTACGTGGTAGAGACATGTGAGACATCATCAAATTTCCGTCCGCTTTATCAAAAAGAGCAATCTTTAATAGAGAAACTCATGGCGGTGTGTGAAGTCGGCTATGGTGCATCAAATATTGAAATGAGTGAATTAGCCAAAGCTCAACTGGCTCATTTTGAACAACTTGGATTTGATGATCTCGCGGTTTGTATCGCTAAAACACCACTCTCGATTACCACCGATTCCGCTGTAAAAGGCGCTCCGACAGGTTTTAGTGTTCCAATTCGTGAATTACGTTTGTGTGCAGGAGCCGGTTTCGTTTATGCACTATCTGGCAGTATCATGACCATGCCAGGCTTACCGGACAAACCGGCATTCATGAATTTAGACCTTGATGATTTCGGAAATATCATTGGCTTATCGTAGATTGCGCCGATAGTGGTCATTTGGGACGAGTTCACCATTCAATACCACCCTTTTTCCGACACCTCCATTCAAAAAAAATAGGAGCCATCAGCTCCTATTTGTCCCAAAAGGTCAAAACCTATATTTAATAATTCATTGTTTATAAAACACTTTACATTGTAAATTTAAGAGCGCTTATGTTGCGCTCCTCTAATCTCCCCAACATGGTGCATCAAAATTGCACTCTCGCTCTAACATAGTGCAAAAGAACAATCCATAAACCTTAAAACTATTGAATTTATTGACTAAGTTCGCTGGCTCGATTCTTGTACTAATGTTTATAAACGTCATGGACATTTAACAGCGTCAGTCGTAGGCAGGCAGTTGGCTACTCCTCAAGCTATTTAGCTTCTTAGAAAGGCGCACGAAAAATAAAAGGGAATATTATGCAAGATGCACTCGCTGTAATTTTAGCAGGAGGGATGGGCTCGAGACTTAGCCCTCTGACTGATGACCGCGCAAAACCTGCAGTACCGTTTGGCGGGAAGTATCGTATTATTGATTTCACACTAACGAATTGTCTTCATTCAGGTTTAAGGAAAATTTTAGTTCTTACTCAATACAAGTCACATTCGTTGCAAAAACACCTAAGAGACGGTTGGTCAATTTTCAATCCCGAACTTGGTGAATACATTACCGCTGTCCCACCCCAAATGCGCAAAGGTGGTGCATGGTATGAAGGCACGGCAGATGCGATTTATCACAACATGTGGCTACTCACCCGCAATGAAGCAAAGTATGTTGTTGTTCTTTCTGGCGATCATATCTATCGAATGGATTATGCGGCGATGCTTGAAGAGCATAAAGAAAATGGTGCCAAGCTCACCGTCGCCTGCATGGATGTGCCTGTTGAAGACGCTTCTGCATTCGGTGTTATGGGTGCTCACGAAAATGGATTAGTTTATTCATTCATCGAAAAGCCTAGCCAACCACCAACGCTTGCTGATGATCCATCAAAGAGTTTGGCTTCCATGGGTATCTACATTTTGATATGGAAGCACTAAAACAAGCACTTGAAGAAGATTCGAAATTAGAAGATTCTAGCCACGACTTTGGTAAAGACATCATTCCGAAACTCATCGACACGGAATCCGTGTACGCATACAAGTTTTGCGGCAGCAAAGGACGAGTTGATAAAGACTGTTATTGGCGAGATGTGGGAACCATTGATTCCTTTTATGAAGCAAATATGGATTTATTAGAACCGGTCCCCCCTATGAATCTTTATCAACCAAATTGGGGCATCAGAACGTATGAAGCGCAATTTCCACCAGCGAGAACCGTATCATCCGCAACCGGAAATGAGGGCATATTCATTAACTCTATCATCGCGAATGGCGTCATCAATTCCGGAGGTTCCGTACAACACTCTATCATCGCAGCAAATGTGTGTATTCAAGACAGTGCGACAATAGTCAACAGTATCTTGTTTGACAATGTTGAGGTTGGTGAAAACTGTCAACTGGTCGATTGCATCATCGACAAGCATGTCCGTATTCCACCGCATACTAAAATTGGTCTCAATAAAGTTGACGATGCGAAACGATTTCATGTGTCAGAAAAAGGAATTGTTGTTATCCCTGAGGGGTATGAGTTTTGATCCTCGCTCCCAGATAACGGCTTAACGTCATCAGCAATCCACAAGAAACTAAATCGCGCGATTTCGATTGCGCGCTTTCATGCGCAATTGTGGCAACGGGCTCTCGACCTCTCTTTCGTCACAAACACAAAAACAAAATACATGCTTTACAGTCTACGGTTCATAACTTTGCTGCGCGCGGCGTCTCATTAAAATGTCGCTTATATTCACGGCTAAATTGAGAAGGGCTGCTATAACCAACAAGGCGCGCGGCATCATTCACTCTTCTACCCTCGATCTGAATCAGTTCTCGCGCTTTGTTTAATCTTACTTTTTTAATGTACTGCAAAGGAGATTCAAGTGTGACATTGCGAAAAGCTTGATGGAAAGCGGAAATACTCATATTGGCTTCTTCGGCAAGTTCTTGCACGTTTAGTTGCTCATGATATTCCTGATGAACTCGGTTCAATGCTTTCGCAACTCTAGCATAAGCGCCCTCTTGATACGCCAACTCAAACAATACATGACCTGAGTCACTGACCAACGCTCGATAGACGATCTCTTCGAGTAATAGTTCACCAAGCATTACAACATCAAGCTCATTACACAATGCGATCATTAGGCGCTTACAGGCATCAAGCATGGCATCATTCATTTTCACCGACTTCAAACCACATTGAGAGGCCTCCTCACACACGTTTTTATATCGGCTTGCTTCTAATTTTTTTACGAGTTTGTGTAACAATGCTGGGGAAATATCAATCGAAATACCAAGCAATGGCTCATTATTCGTCGCGATGGCTTCGCACTCTAGAGGCATTGGGACACCAACCACTAAATAGTCATCTGGCCCATAACGAACGGGCGTTTGCCCTATATGAATATTCTTGTTGCCCTGGCCTAACACAATGATGCCGGATTGATAAACAAATGGCTGTCTACGATTCCCTTGGCTGCTGCGGTAAAACCAAACCCCTTCAATGGCCGTTTCTCTTATTCCCTCTAAATCGTTCATCTTCGCTTTTATCGCGTATTGTTGCATCAATTCTGCAAGTGTCATCGGTGTCGCTCTCTTTTTATCAATACGATTTATCAATGCGTTCTTGCGCACTATACTTCTATATTCGGTTATTGTTCCAGCACCACCACACGAAACTTGTAGGAATAGGCAATAAAATTACAGAAATCGACCTACTAAAGGCCATAAATGCATACTAATATGCATGTATTCACAATCCTCACAACGGAAGCAAGAGGTCTAATAATGAACTTTTCATACGTCAACCCAACTCAAATTTTCTTCGGCCAAGGCCAAATCGCGGCAATTAAAGACGCTATCCCAGCCGATCAAAAAGTCCTAGTCATCTATGGCGGTGGTTCTATCAAGAGCAACGGTGTTTATGATCAAGTGACTCAAGCGCTCGAAGGTCGTGACTGGCTTGAGTTTTCAGGTGTAGAGCCAAACCCAACAAAAGAGACACTAGATAAAGCGGTTGCTATCGTAAAAGAGCAAAACGTTGACTTTATCCTAGCTGTTGGTGGTGGTTCAGTTATCGATGGTTCTAAGTACGTTGCAGCATCTGCAAAATACGATGGTGACGGCTGGGACATCATGGTAGGCAAACATCAAGTAACAGAAGCAACGCCGCTTGCTGCGATTCTTACTTTGCCTGCTACAGGTTCTGAATCAAACATGGGCGCAGTTATCACTAAGAAAGAAACCCAAGACAAATTGGCATTTCTAGCGCCTGCTGTTCAGCCGAAATTTGCCGTACTTGATCCAGACGTAATGAAAACGCTACCTGAGCGTCAGCTTATCAACGGTCTGGTTGATGCGTGGGTACACGTATGTGAGCAATACCTAACGCTGCCAACTGGCGCAATGGTTCAAGACGGTTACGCAGAAGCGCTACTTAAAAACCTAAAAGTATTGGGTGATCAGTTCGCGGAGCGCGATAATGACCAATGGCGTGCGAACCTAATGTGGACAGCAAACCAAGCATTGAACGGTCTAATCGGCAGCGGCGTTCCTCAAGACTGGGCGACGCACATGATTGGCCACGAACTGACTGCACTATGGCACGTAGACCACGCACGTTCACTAGCCATCATTCAACCATCACTACTTCGTAATCAAATGCAGTTCAAGCGTCCAAAACTTGAACAAATGGGCCGCAACGTATTTGGCTTAGCAGAGGGAGAAGATTTGGCGGAACGCACAATTGAAGCGATTGAAGCGTTCTACCATCAACTTGGGGTTGCAACACAACTTGAGAACTACGGCGATGATCGTGAAACTGCGATCAATGCAGTGATTGACCAATTAAATAAACACGGCATGACGGTTCTGGGTGAAAATCAAGCGATCGATCTGGATAACAGCCGCAAGATTTTGGACTTGGCGGTCGCTTAATTCTGACAAGCTTTATACCAGCAGCATCGCGTATCATTTATGCGGTGCTGCTTTTTACCGATAGTGTTCAAATCCACGTATTTGGTTAACTTATTATCAATAAACGTTTTTTTTAAGCCACTCGCTATATTAGAGGTGCAATACGGTAATTTAGTTGTTATTGTTAGAAGAAAGTTATTATAAAAGTTGTCAGTTTTGAAAGAAAAAAATACGGTTGTAGAATTTAGCAACGTGAACAAGTGGTATGGTGAATACCACGCTCTAAAAGACATCAATTTTTCCGTACACGCTGGCGAAATCGTGGTGGTTTGTGGCCCATCGGGTTCTGGGAAGTCCACTCTAATTCGTTGTATCAACCACCTTGAATCTATCCAAGAGGGTGAACTCTGCGTCTTCGAACAACCGGCCAATGCTAAAGCTCAAAAACCAGGTAAGATTGGCATGGTGTTTCAGCACTTTCATTTGTTTCCACACCTCACTGTATTAGAGAACCTAACTCTCGCTCCCATACGCACATTAAAACTTTCGAAAGCAGAAGCCGAAAAAAGAGCAATGCATTATCTCAAACGCGTCAATATTGAGGAGCAAGCTAACAAGTACCCTATTCAACTTTCAGGTGGTCAGCAGCAACGTGTCGCGATTGCTCGTTCACTTTGTATGGAACCCGACCTCCTGCTGTTCGATGAGCCGACTTCAGCACTTGACCCAGAAATGATCAACGAAGTGCTCGATGTCATGGTTGAGCTTGCACAAAGTGGAATGACGATGATTTGTGTCACACACGAGATGGGATTTGCAAAAAAAGTCGCAAACCGAGTCGTGTTTATGGATGAGGGGGAAATCATTGAAATGAACTCGCCAATCGCGCTGTTTGAGACACCACAACATCCGCGGACACAAGCATTTCTTAACCAAATTTTGAGTTACTAACCTATGGTAATTCGAATCATCAAACCCGTCCTACAAGCAATGTTACAAATTGCCATCCTCTTGGTTGCTATTGTGTGGGTGCTCGATTCTGGTGCTCAAGCTATGGGGTATCAATGGCAATGGGAGCGCGTACCAGACTACATTGCTTTTTATGAAGATGGCGAATGGTGGCCCGCTGAATTGATTGACGGATTAATCGTCACCTTAAAAATCTCTGCGATAAGCCTCTTGTTCACCTTAGTCATCGGGCTAGTGACGGCGCTTTTACGACTAAGCGACTCAAAAGTAGGTAACGCAATTGGCACCGCCTATGTTGAACTCATTCGTAATACCCCACTGCTTGTACAAATCTATTTGCTTTATTTTGTATTTGGCCCTGTGATCGGTTTAGACCGCTTCAGCACCGCCGTGTTGGCGCTATCATTATTTCAAGGCGCATATACGGCCGAAATCTTACGCGCGGGTTTAAATAGCATCCCTAAAGGTCAGTTCGAAGCAGCAAAGACTTTGGGATTATCTCCTTTTTATGCCTACAAAGATGTGATTCTTCCTCAAGTGTTGCAACGCACCTTGCCACCACTGACAAACGAAGTCGTGTCACTAATTAAAAACTCTTCTATCGTCAGCGTGATGGCAATTTTCGACCTGACGACAGAAGCGAGAAACATTGTATCTGAGACGGCGATGCCGTTTGAAATTTGGTTTAGCGTGGCAGCAATCTATCTTGCTCTCACATTATCACTATCTGGCTTATCCGCTTGGCTGGAACATAAACTAGGAGCCAGTTGGCGCAAATTATAAGGAGATAACATGAAGTTATTCAAAGCGACCATCACCGCATTATTAGGGTTAGCGATTGCGTTACCCTCGCTTGCACAAGAAGACGCAACAACCCCAAATGTGGACCAAATTAAAGAGCGCGGCACGCTTCGCGTTGGTATGTCGACATTCGTACCTTGGGCCATGCGTAACAAACAAGGTGAATTGATTGGATTTGAAATCGATGTAGCAAAACGTCTCGCTGCGGATACGGGCTTAAAGGTCGAGTTCGTACCAACGGCATGGGACGGGATCATCCCTGCGCTACTTGCTAAGAAGTTTGATGTCATCATCGGTGGTATGTCAATCACACCTGAGCGTTCCAAAAGCGTGCTGTTTACAGAGCCGTATTCACACTCCGGTGTTCAAGTAGCAGCAAACAAAGAACTGGCAGCTGGCTTTAGCGAGTTTTCAGACTTTGATTCTCGCCGTGTGAAAATTGCCGCTCGCCGCGGTGCGTTCACAGTGCAAGTCGCACGTGAGACATTCCCTAAAGCGAAAATCCTTCAATTTGATGACGACGCTCAAGCATTCCAAGAAGTTCTGAACGGCAATGCTCACGCTGTCATTGCATCCAGCCCTAAACCAGAACATGAGGCGATCAAGCACGCAGACAAACTGTTTATTCCGTTCACTGAGCGCCTATCAAAAGGCAACGAAGCGTTTGCGGTTCGCTTAGGAGAGGAAGACAAAAAAGCCTTCTTTAATAAGTGGATTGAAGCTCGTACCCAAGACGGTTGGCTAGATGAGCGTTACGAGTACTGGTTTTCAACACTCGATTGGCAAGACCAAGTTGCACAAGGTCAATAACCTTGCAGTCACACTAGCTAATGGTGTCGTAATAATTAAAACATCCGACTCGTATTGCGGGTCGGCTATCTTTTTTATAAGTCGCCATAATTAAAATTCCGGAGTTAAACCTTGAGCGGACAAACCACCACTCGCGTTGCACCAACCAAAGCAAAATCAGGCTTTTTCTTAAGTCGTTTTAACCTACTCGATTGGGTATTGCTCGCCATCTTTGCGTTAGTTGGGGTTTGGCTCTATCATCGTTCTACCGTTGGCGTAAACTACATCTGGCACTGGAAAGACGCCATCGATTTGCTGTTTACACCAAGAGCGGACGGCGGGTTACCTTACTTTTTCCAAGGCTTGATATCGACATTACGCTTAAGCCTTTGGGGCATCACCTTTGCTTTGGTATTGGGTACGTTGCTTGGGTTAGCGCGTTTTTCTGATTCGGCTTGGTTACGCACACCAGCTAACGCATTTATCCAATTGGTGAGAAACATCCCACCGTTGGTGTTTGTGTTCATTTTCTATTTCTTTATTTCCAACCAGTTAATTCCCCTGCTTGGATTAGAAGATCTGTTACGTAACTATCGTGGCGAGCCTAACACCGTTCAACTGTTCTTATTTGGTCCTGCTAACCTTTGGGAAAACCTCGCGTCCGGCGTGTTATGTGTCGGTTTACTCTCTTCTGCTTACATTGCAGAAGTTGTGCGTGCGGGCTTGCAGAGTATCGACAAAGGTCAGTGGGAAGCGGCAGACTCGTTAGGTTTATCAAGTTGGGTTAAATACCGCTTTGTCATTGCGCCACAAGTCCTAAAAGCGATCACTCCGGCACTCGCAGGTCAAACCATCTCGTTAGTCAAAGATACCTCTATCGTATCGCTGATATCTATTCAAGAGATGACTTTTGTTGGCACAGAAATGGCGAACTCATCAGGTTACATTTTCGAGATCTGGTTGATTGTCGGCTTAGTCTATTTTTTAATCTGCTTTAGCCTGTCAATGTTTTTCCGTTATGTTGAAGCGCGGACCGCAGATAATGCCTAATACTATTAGGTATTGATAATATCCAAAAAACAAAAAAGCGCCGAACTCATGTCGGCGCTTTAACATCATTCATGTCATTAATTCGTTTATCCAACGCGACTTAGAAGAAGTCGATGGAGTTACGTCCGCTGTTTGGATCGCGCGTCGCTTGTGGCTTGTCGGCTTTTTTGCCTTTTTTTGCAGATTGAGACAGCGCCTCTTTCTGAGCTTTACGTTCTTTATGCGCCGCTTTACGACCTGTCGATTTCGGCCCAGTACCTTTAACATTAGGTTGTTTTTCGTTACGTGGCTTCTCTTTGCGTGGCTTTTGTTTACGAGCGGTTTGCGCTTCTTTCTTCGCTTTCTTTTCCGCTTTTTGTTCCGCTGTTTCTGGCTCAGTTACTGGTGCATCACACACCACTACGTAATATTCTTGGTTGAATTCAAAGAAGTCGCCATCGTACATCTTGCGGCGCTTACGTATTTCTAACTCACCATTCACCGCAACATAGCCCTCTTCGATGATGTGCTTTGCTTCACCACCACCACTGACCAAGTTTGCGATTTTGAAAAGCTTGTACAGCTCAATTGGGTGTGCGTCGACATCGATACCAATCGCTTCGATCTCAATCTCTTCGCCGTCTAAATACTCTTCTTGTTCGTAATCTTGGGTCATGTTCGTTACTCATTTTTAGCAATTCACGGAGTTTAAACGGAATACGATCAAATAGAAACGTGATATTGACTGAAACTCACACCTCTTCGTTAGTTGGGTATATACTGACCCAATAACTGTTTGAAAGAGCGCAAATTTTGTCCAAAAGCCATCGTATTACTTTTGTTACCGCAAATCTTTTCAATTTCATTGCGCCTCCTGACGCATTCTATGACTTTGAGAACATCTACTCTCAGGATCAGTGGCAAGACAAACTTGCGTGGACAAAATCACAAATGGCGCTACTCAATCCGGACATCGTCGGGCTACAAGAAGTCTTTAGCATCGAAGAGACCAAGACATTTTTCAATCAAATCGGTTATGAATACTTTGCCACCGTAGACACTCCCCACATTGAAGGTGACTACATATATTCGCGCCCCGTCGTTGCGGTTGCTTCACGCTTTCCAATTGATCACATTGAAGCGGTGAGTTTTGACCGTCAATCAATACAAGCATTTGGCGATATTCAAGCACCAGACTTCAGCCGTAAACCAATTTGCGCCCATGTCATCCACCCAATTGTTGGGCACATTGCCATTTTTGTGACCCACTTGAAATCGCAACGACCGGCTGACAGTGAAAGTACCGATGAAACCAGTCGCCCCATTGCTCGCTGGTTATCGACTCAGCAACGCGGTTGGGAAGCAGCCATGCTGCGCGATGCGATGAACAAGCAGTATGCTAATAAGCCCATGCCGATGGTCCTTATGGGAGACATGAATCAGCCGATAACGGATACGAGCGTAAACAGTGCGCTGGTTGAGAAATATCGAGATGATGTATCTGGTTTAAGGCTAACGGATGGGTGGGATTTACAAATCGTCCCTGACCTCAAGACCAGCAACCCACTATCATTTCGCCAAGGGGAACGTACTAGATTACATTTTATTGTCGCAAGAATTTGACGCACACGAAGATGTGTCGATTGCAGAAGTGACGGATTATCAAGTTCTTGATCAGCACTTAATTAATCCTTCCTTTGAAAGGGACAAAAACGCCAGCGACCACGCATTTGTGGCGCTGACGGTAGAGATTAAGCTTTAAATCGTTGCTTTGTGTCGCTCATACATTTGAATCGTTCAAACATTTACGATGTATAAATATTTGCGTTGTATAAACATTTTCGTTGTATAAACAAAAGAGGTCACGCTTTACCCTAGTAGCGTTTGTTGATTTTACGAGGGATCAATTCTATCCCCGCTTTATAACGTTTTGCTGATGCGTTAAGGGCCAATTCCATCGCACTATCCGCAATCAGTTCAAACTGCTGGGGTAATGAATTAATTTTGATGGGTAAGAAATCCAACAAACGGTTATCACCAAACGTCGCCAAACGCACTTTCCCCATTAACTCAGGTTTTTCTAGCATGACATCTAACACCCCCTCTAACAGGGTGTAAGACATAGTGACGACCGCATCCGGCAACTTACCCTCAGCGATCCAACCATCTAGGATAGTCTTGCCCTCTTCACGAGAGAAGTGTTGACCATAACCAACCTGAGCGCGCTTGGCTTGTTGTTGGCAAGCCGATTGAAAACCTAGCTCTCGTTCTTTAGAAACTTGCAGTTCTTCTAGTGCGCCTATCAAACCGATGGTGTCAATTTCTGATGATAAAACAGATTCTGTCAACTCAAATGCCGCATCAAAATCTTCACTAATGACACAGCAAAAGTGCTCATCATCCATAGGTCGGTCAAGCGCGATGACTGGCGTACCCGAATTTTGTAGTTTCAAATAGTATTCGCTTGCTGATGGCATACTGCTCGCGACAAACAGCGCATCAATGCGTCGACTCACTAACGCTTCCGCCACCTTTTCTTCGGTTTGAGGATCGTCATCAGAGCAACCAATCAAGATTTGATACCCTGCTTTACGGGAGTTTTGCTCAATCAGTTTCGCTAGGCGTGCATAACTGGTGTTTTCTAAGTCCGGAATAATCAATCCAAACGAACGCGAGTTACCGGCGCGTAAAGAAGAAGCCGCATGGTCGGGTTTAAAATTATATTGCTCAACGACCACCATCACTTTCTTTTGCGTTTTTTCGCTGATGCGGTATTTCTGCGCTTTTCCATTAATCACATAGCTTGCGGTAGTCTTAGAAACCCCTGCCAGCTTTGCTATTTCATCCAGTGTCATATCCTAAACCTTATTCTGTGCGCCGGATCATATTAATACAACAATGATCCTACGATAAGTTGAATTATATGCTGAACCGATTCAGTATTAAAGCTGAAAGGATTCAGCAAAACTTAAAAATTGACGAAAGTCACTAAATTCGAAGTGTTACTAAATTATAAGTGTCACTCGCTTAAGGCAGTAACCCATTTGCTAAGCTGGAAGCACACATTAAGCAATTGGCCGTCACTGTGTTATCCGGTTACGGGATATCGAAAGTTTTGCTGAGTGTTTTTTATATTTAAACTCTTGCTGAATCGATTCAGTTATTAGCAAGTAACCATACTGCAAAACTGATAAAACGACGATTAGACAAAAACACGAACGTTACGCCCCACGATCACTCAACGGCGTAACGAGTATGAACTAAAAGAATAGACACCTTAAGGCTGGAGAAGCACCATGCTTAAGCTAAGTAAGAACGACATTACTCTTTCACAATCTGCAACAGACAAGTTTGCCGCGATCAAAAGCATCGCCCAGAGCCTGACAGACAAGGGCCTCGTAGAACAAGGTTACGTTGAGGGTATGATCAATCGCGAAAACCAAAACTCGACGTTTCTAGGTAACGGTATCGCCATCCCTCATGGCACCACGGATACTCGTGAGATGGTGAAAACCACTGGCGTAGCCGTTCACCACTTTCCTGAGGGTGTTGACTGGGGTGACGGAAACAAAGTCTTCGTTGCGATCGGCATTGCCGCGAAATCAGACGAGCACTTGGGCATTCTAAAGCAACTGACCAAAGTGTTAGGTGCTGATGGTGTTGAAGAACGCCTACGTAACGCAAAAAACGAAGACGAAATCATCGCCCTACTTCACGGTGACGTGCAGCTAGAAGCCGATTTTGATGCGTCTTTGATCCAACTGCTATTTCCTGCAAGCGATATGGTTCAAATGAGCGCAGTCGCTGGCGGCCTATTGAAAAACACCGGTTGTGCAGACAAAGAGTTCGTTGCAGATCTGGTTACAAAAACACCGACTCACCTAGGCCAAGGTTTATGGTTAGTGGGCAGCAACAAGCAAGTGAGCCGCACAGCAGTATCGTTCGTTTCTACCGCGAATGATTGTGAATTTGAAGGCGAGAAAGTACGTGTGCTGATTGCATTTGCCGCTTGTAATAATGCTCACCTATCTATTCTTAAAACCATCTCTAACCTTGTGTTCAACAACGAACACAACAAACTATTGGATGCGACTGCAGAACAAGTTTTGTCGCTATTCAAAGGTGAAGAGATTGCAGTTCCGGCTGAAGACGGCAACACAGCAACATTCAAGATCAAAAACGCACACGGCTTGCATGCTCGTCCAGGCGCAATGTTAGTAGCAGAAGCGAAGAAATTCGAATCGAATATCCGCGTAGCCAACATTGATGGTGATGGTAAAGCAGTCAACGCAAAAAGCTTGATGAAAGTGATTGCCCTTGGTGTAAAACACGGCCACCAACTCCAATTCTCTGCGGAAGGTCCGGATGCATCACAAGCACTTGAGGCTATCGGTAAAGCGATCGCATCTGGTCTTGGTGAAGGTTAAGGAGTGAAGTCATGACGACATCAATTTCATCTTTAATGGCAACAAACAAAGTTGTAACCATCACGCTTAATCCTGCTCTTGATCTGACAGGTTCGCTAGAAGCACTCAAAGTGGGTTCGGTGAGCTTAGTCCAAAATAGCGATCTTCACGCAGCGGGTAAAGGCGTCAACGTAGCAAAAGTTCTGAGCGATCTGGGCGCGGATGTCACGGTAACAGGCTTCTTAGGTAAAGATAACCCTGAACTGTTTCAGCAACTATTCGCAGAGATTGGCGTTCACAACGAATTCGTTGAAGTCGACGGCGCAACACGCATCAACGTTAAATTGGTAGAAGCAGACGGCCAAGTAAGCGACATCAATTTCCCAGGTGTACAAGTTTGCGCTGAAGATGTTGTTCGATTTGAAGAAACACTATTCCGCTTGGCAGAAACACACGATTACTTTGTGCTTGCAGGCAGTCTACCTGGCGGCGTAACACCAGAACAGTGTGCCGCGTGGATTGAGAAGCTACACCAGCAAGGTAAAAAAGTACTTTTCGATAGCAGTAAGGCTGCTCTACGTGCTGGTATCGACGCGCATCCTTGGCTCATTAAACCCAATGATGAAGAGCTCAGTGATTTTGTCGGTGAGCACCTAACCACGCCGGAACAGTGCCAACAAGCCGCACAAACACTGAACGACAAAGGCATTGAGAACATCGTCGTTTCCATGGGCGCTGATGGCGTAATGTGGTTAAACCAGGGCGAATGGCTACGAGCACAACCACCGCGCATGAACGTGGTAAGCACCGTTGGTGCGGGTGATACGCTGGTTGCTGGCCTATGTTGGGGTCACATGCAAGTCATGCCAAAACAAGATCTATTACGCTTCGCAACCGCGCTCTCTGCACTTGCTGTGAGCCAAGTTGGCGTGGGCCTAACCAGTCATGAAGAACTGGAAAACATTAAGCGACAAACTCAAGTTGCTGAGCTTAACGCGAATACAAACCTAGAAAATAACGACTTAGAAAATAACTAAGGAAGAAGGTTATCATTATGAATATTGCCATTATTACAGCTTGTCCAAGCGGTGTTGCAAACAGCATCATTGCAGCTGGGCTACTAGAACAAGCAGCGGCGAAGCTAAACTGGAATGCAAAAATTGAATGTCAATCAAGTGTGGTAGAAACAACGCCACTTTCTAGTGCTGACATCGAACAAGCAGACGCTATTATCATCGCAGCGAATACCACGGTTGATACTTCTCGTTTCTTAGGTAAAAAAGTTTATCAAGCAGAAATCAGCAATGTAGCAAAAGATGCGACCGCGTTTCTTCAAACCGCTATTGAAAATGCAACGACGCTTGAGCAAGTAACCACGCTAGATCAAGCAACATCTGCTCCGGTTGATAGTGCTGCTACGATCAAAAAGATTGTTGCAATTACAGCTTGCCCTACTGGCGTGGCGCATACCTTTATGGCGGCAGAAGCGCTAGAAGACGAAGGTAAACGTCGTGGTCACCAAATCAAAGTGGAAACTCGCGGCTCGGTTGGTGCGAAAAACCAACTAACAGACCAAGAAATTGCAGACGCAGATTTAGTCATCATCGCCGCGGATATCGAAGTACCACTTGATCGCTTCAACGGCAAAAAGATGTACCGCACCAAGACGGGGCCTGCGCTAAAGAAAACCGCAGAAGAGATGGATAAAGCGTTTGAACAAGCGACGGTTTACCAGCACTCTGGTTCTGCAAGTGCATCATCAGCTTCAGACGAGAAAAAAGGCGCATACAAACACCTAATGACTGGTGTGTCTCACATGCTTCCTGTCGTGGTTGCTGGTGGTTTGATCATCGCCCTATCGTTTGTATTTGGTATCGAAGCGTTTAAAGAAGAAGGCACACTTGCTGCTGCTCTGATGAACATCGGTGGTGGTTCGGCATTTGCGCTTATGATTCCTGTCCTTGCAGGTTACATCGCATTCTCGATTGCTGACCGTCCGGGTCTGGCTCCGGGTCTTGTGGGTGGTATGCTAGCAAGCTCAACGGGTGCGGGTTTCCTTGGTGGTATCGCGGCAGGTTTCATTGCGGGTTATGCGGCTAAGTTCCTTGCAGACAAAGTGAAACTTCCACAATCAATGGAAGCACTTAAACCAATTCTGATCATCCCATTTGTTGCCACGCTATTTACAGGCCTCGTGATGATCTACATCGTGGGTGGTCCAGTTTCTGGCATCATGAATGGTCTGACTGACTTCCTAAACAACATGGGTTCAGACAGTGCGGTTCTGCTTGGCATTATCCTAGGCGCAATGATGTGTTTCGACTTGGGTGGTCCGGTAAACAAGGCGGCTTACGCATTCGGTGTTGGTCTATTAGCATCACACACTTACGCACCGATGGCAGCAATCATGGCAGCAGGTATGGTTCCAGCACTTGGTATGGGTCTGGCAACATTCATTGCTAAAAACAAATTTGAGCAAAGCGAGCGTGAAGCTGGTAAAGCATCATTCGTTCTTGGTCTGTGCTTTATCTCTGAGGGCGCAATTCCATTCGCAGCGAAAGATCCAATGCGCGTAATCCCATCATGTATGGCGGGTGGCGCACTAACGGGTGCGCTATCAATGCTGTTCGGTGCAAAACTGATGGCTCCACACGGTGGTCTGTTTGTTCTGCTTATCCCTAACGCAATCTCACCAGTGCTAATGTACTTGGTAGCAATCGCAGCAGGTACCGCGGTAACGGGTTTCACTTACGCATTCTTAAAGAATAAAGCGGATGCGAAACAACAAGCTGCTGCATAATCGAGCGTAATCGCTAACACAAAAACACCTCCCTATAACGCAAGTTAAGGGGGTGTTTTGCTATTCTTTCTATTCTTTCTATTCTTTCTATTCTTTCTATTCTTTCTATTCTTTCAAAACAGTCTAGCTAGACGGATTACTGCGCCATCGGCACAGATTCAATGTCTACTTCCCCAGTGTTGATATCCACTGTTGCTTGGTAAAGGCGATGCGGATCACCATAATGCTTGAATGTTAGGTGATAAACATTCGCAGGCGTCCACAACTGTTGCGCTTCTCCTGGCATAATGTCATATCCATCTTGTTGATAAAGCTCTGACGCCATCACATTCGCAATCGCGTTTTGCATCCCAGCATCACGATCAATTTTAGGCTCTAATGATGGGTTACTTGGGTATGCTTGCCCGTTATAGCTCATCAAACGATAGGCACCATTACTCCACACGATGAAATCTTGCCAGCCATTGCTGTAGCTGTCTGCCAGTACAATTGGCGTTCGCGTTACCGTCAACCGATGAATGACTTTTCCTCCGTCATTAAACATATACGCCGTACAACCACCACTGCCACAAAAATAGCGATCTTGAACGAGAACAATATATTCTGACTTACCATCGCTGTTGAGATCTGCCGAACCCGTGAGGTATTGGATATTGTCATTCTGAAGCGATAAACCTTCCGGCGCGAGGATACTGGTGTCCACCCATTGCGCTATCGTTTGAGCATCAACCGTTTGACTTGGTACTGGCTGCTCTGCTTCTGACTTAGCGCTGGATTGTTTGGTAAAACTTGGTTCGTCCCCTATTGATGAAAGATCATCGGTGCTACTACAACCAATAAGAGAAATAGACCCAAGAAGAAATAGCCCTTGTAATACCCGATTGTTCATGTTCGCTCACTCAACTCATCGTTGTTATTCATTACTATTCATAGTATACGCACGAATTCACTTTGGTTTCTTAGAAGATGATTAAAATCAGACAAGTGCAATCAAATCGGTTTGTGTACCCAATCGGTTGATGTACTAAATCTGTTGGCGTACCAAATCTGTTAACGTAAAAGTAAAAAAGCCCCGAGGAAAATCCTCGGGGCTTGGCAGGAATGGAACAAATGTCCCCTATGCAGTGGTCGGTTTAATTTTAAACAGAATTGCAAACATCACTGGCACAACGATCAGCGTCAGTACTGTAGCGAATCCAAGGCCTGCCATAATTGTTATTGCCATTGAGCCGAAGAACGCATCGAATACCAGCGGTATCATCCCCAGTATTGTCGTTAATGCAGCCATACTTACCGGACGAACGCGACTGATTGCACTGTCGATGATCGCAAGGTAAGGATCTTTACCAGAGTCCAACTCAAGGTTAATTTGGTCTAGCAAAACAATGCCATTTTTCAAAATCATGCCGCTCAAACTTAATAAGCCAAGAAACGCGGTGAAGCTGAAAGGCATGTTTGTAGTTAACAAACCAAACGCGACACCGATGATCGAAAGTGGCACCGTAAACCAAATTACCAATGGTTTTTTAAGCGAGTTAAACAACAACATCGTGATGATGAACATCAACAAGTAACCCATCGGTAATGAACCAAACAGCCCCTCTTGTGCATCTTTCGAAGATTCGTACTCACCACCCCACGTGATTTCATACCCCTCAGGAATATGCAGCGCCATCACTTTTGGTTGGACTCGTGCGAACAAGCTTGCTGCGGTGTCATCACTCAATACATCATGGTCTGCCAACACAGTTAACGTACGTTTACGGTCACGACGCTGAATAAGTGGCTCTTCCCAATCAAGCTTCACACCATCAATCACCTGATCTACAGGAATATATGACTGTAAAGAAGGGCTCCAAATGTTCACGTTTTGTAGTGATTCAAAATCCACACGCTCTGCTTCTGGCAAACGCGTCATGATAGGAAGAATATGCGTACCATCACGTAAGAACCCTAGAGTGCTACCACCAAAGGCCATTTGTAACGTGCTCGATAAGTCTTCTTTCGAGATCCCTAAGCGACGAGCTTTAGATTCATTAAATACCGGAACAAGCTCTTTAGTACGCTCACGCCAATCATGACGAATATTACGCGCACCTGGATCGGTATGCAGAATGTCTTCAACTTGAACCGCCAATTCACGCAACACTTGAGGATCTGGGCCAGTAATACGCGCTTCAATCTTAGATGCAGGTGACGGGCCAAACTCCATCAGTTTGAATTGGAATGTCGGCTTATCAAACGTCTTCGCCAAATCCGCATCGAGTTTGTTAAGCAATACAAACATGTTCTCACGATCGGTCGTACGTACTTGGAACTGCGCGTACGCTTCGTAGCTCTTTTCTGGTTGGTAAGTCAGTGAAAAACGCTGCAATCCTTGACCAATAGACGCCGATACAAAGTCGATGTCATCTTGCGTGCGAATATAGCTTTCTACTTGTTCCGCTTTCTTAATGGTCTCACGAATATCGGTCCCCTCAGGCATCCACATATCAACGTAGAACATTGGCGTATTTGATGGTGGGAAGAACTGTTGCTTCACTTGACCGAATGCGATAACCGCCCCTACGAGCATCGCTATCATTGCAGCAACCGTTAACCAACGAAAACGTAGCGCTAATTTTAGTGATGCGCCGAACGCAACAAACAACCAACCTTTGTATGGGTCTTCGTCTTCTGCATTCTCACCTTTCTCTTCTTCTTTTAAGAGAAGATCAGCAAGGAATGGGGTCAGAGTAATTGCCGTAACCCAACTCAAGAAGAGAGAGAAACACAATACCCAGAATAATGAGCCCATAAACTCACCCGTCGCATCTTGGGAAAGACCGATAGGAGCGAATGCCGTAATGGCAATAACCGTGGCACCAAGCAAAGGCCATTGAGTCTGTTTTACAATATCCGTTGCGGCTTGCACTTTGGTACGCCCTTTTTTAAGGCCAACCAATATGCCCTCTACCACCACAATGGCATTATCTACGAGCATACCGAGGGCGACAATCAAGGCACCCAGCGAGATACGGTGCAATTCGATATTGTTGTAGTTCATCAAAATGAACGTACCAAACACCGTCAATAACAGCACCAAACCGATGATCACACCACTACGAAGCCCCATGGTGAACAGTAGTACGATAATCACGATCGCAACGGCTTCCGCCAAACTAATAACGAACGCTTTTACTGAATCATCCACTTCTTGCGACTGGTTGTAGAAGTAGCTCATATCAAGACCTGCAGGCTTGATCGTCTCAAGGCTTGCTAGCTCTGCTTGGATACGCTGACCGACTTCCACTACGTTTACACCTGAAGCAAACGAGATACCGATGTTGATCGCTTTTTTGCCATTAAACAAAATCACGTTGCCCGGCTTTTCTTGAATACCACGGCTGATCGTCGCGACATCTTTCAAACGGATAAGATTACCCGTATCTCGCCCATGAATGATCAGGTTTTCCAATGCTTCTACAGTGTTTAAGGTGCCACTAGGACGAATAACCAGGCTTTCCCCGTTAACCATTACCTCACCCGCAGAGACCACATTGTTCTGCTGGTTGAGTAATCCAGAAATCACATTCATGTCTAGGTTGAGCGCAGCAAGGCGATCGAGCGAGATTTCAACAAATAGCATCTCTTGCTGGTCACCAGCAATGTCGACTTTGCCCACGCCATCAATAAGTTCTAGCTCGCGTGTCAGTTGATCGGCGTAACGCTTGAGTTCGATGTAATCGTAATCATCGCCCGTTAGCATCAACATCACACCGTAAACATCACCGAAATCATCAATGATTTGCAAAGATTGAACGCCTTGCGGCAAAGTTGGCTGCAGATCATTAATTTTACGGCGCATTTCATCCCAGATTTGCGGCAATTCATCCGGACCGTAATCCATCTTCATGCTCACCATGATCTGTGACATACCACTGGATGACGTCGACGTAATCTTATCAATATAAGGTAATTTACGAATTTCTTTCTCTAACGGATAGGTCAGTTCCTCTTCAACCTCTTTCGACGTTGCACCCGGATAGGTCGCAATCACCATCGCATCTTTGATCGTAAATGCAGGGTCTTCCAAACGCCCTAATTCTAGGAACGACGTTACCCCACCAACAGCAAGGATAACGATGAACAGCCAGCTGATGACTTTGTTCTTAATTGAGTATTCAGCAATGTTCATTATTGTTCTTTCTCCACCACATCTACATGCTTCCCTTCACGCAATTTACGTAAGCTGGAATTGATTAATACATCGTCTTGAGCAACGCCTGATGACACAATCGCGCCCCCACCGTTGATCTGGTCGATAGTAACCGCGACTTTAGTTACCACGTCACCGTTGAGTTTCCACACGAAAAACTCACCCTCTTGATTGCCTGCTTGCAGCGCCGTCATTGGAATGCTGTAACCATCAATTGATGTAATGCCCGCCGCGACCATATCGACAGAAACACTCACACTGGTACCCGGAAGAATCTCATTCTTAGGCTGAGGCATGGTCAAGTACATCTGATAGGTTTGCGTCTGTGCATTCGGTTCACTGGTGTGCTCCAAATATTGCAGTGCGTATTTTTTATCGACACCAGAAAACGTTGCTTGTGGTTGATAACTCATACTTTGCGTATTTGGATTCACCATGGCTAATACGTTATCTGACAGCTCAATACGAACGTACACTTTGTCACTTTGATAAAGGTTTAAAACCGGTTCACCAATGGCGACACGCTCAAAGCGCTCTTTAAACACGTCCGATACCTTGCCAGTAAATGGGGCAAATAAACGGGTGTAGTTCAATTGGTTTGTTGCGTTGTAGAAGTTCGCTTCCGCAAGCTCTTTATTCGCCGTGAGTTCATCAAGTTCCGCTTTCGAGATCATCGCTCGGCTATGGAGTTCTTCCCCACGCTTGAGCTGGCGAATCGCAAGGCTATACTGAGCTTCTGCATCATTCATCGCTTGCTTTTCTTTGCTGTCATCCAGCTTGGCAATCATCTGCCCTGCTTTGACCATATCGCCAGCTTTAACAAGAACGTGTTGAACTTCACCAGCGCGACGAAATGCAATCGGCGTTTGCTCTGCTGGCACAACTTGACCTTTAAAGGTGCGGTACTGGCTTTTCACCGGCACATCAACAGAAACCGTAGAGACATACAACGGTTGCTCGCTAATCACTTCATCGGTGCTATTACACCCCGTCAAAACGGCTAGTGCGATAGCAGACATTACAAATAATGAACGTTTCATTAAATACCATCCTCGCGAACCCACGCTTTCACAACTTGCCCCTCGACAAGACGTTCCACGCCAGCGGTGACTACATAATCATTTCGATCAAGGCCAGATTCGACCGCGCCGCTTGCATTAAGTGATACTGTCACTTTATTCACTTGTTGCGTATCGCTGTCCATTACCCAAACTTGTCCTTTGGTCGAATCTTTGGTCACCCATGCGCTACTAGGCAGTTGCATTGCGGTAGACACATTCTGCTTCGCGATGTGAACTTGTCCTGTCATACCCGTCAGCAAATTACGATCGGATGGGCGTGTGATAGTGACGATTGCTTCATAGCTGTTCGTATCGGAGTTCGGCTGCGTTGAGATTTCTTTGAATGTGCCCTGAATACGTTTATTCGGCTCACTGTCCATCGTTACCCACATTTCCGCATTTTTAAGCCCAGAAAGTGATACATCTTCCGCGAACTTAACTGGTAGCGTAAAAGAAACATCCAGCGCGGAATTATCAATCAGGTTCAAGATTTCCTGTTTAGCACCCACCACTTGATAAGGTTTCACGTAGGTATAGGACACCACACCATCAAAAGGAGCATGAATTTCTGTGTAGCTTAAATCCGTTTTGGCCTGTTCGAGATTCGCCAGAGCGGCTTTGTATTGGGTCTCTTGGCGATCATAACTGTCTGTACTGATCAGCTTTTTGCTAAATAGACTTTTCGAACGTTCCCATTGCGTTTTTGCCAATGCGTATTGCGCTTGGGCTGCATCTAATGCCAATTGCAAATCTTTCGGATCAAGCGTCGCTAACACATCACCTTTACTCACTTCTTGGCCCATACGCACATTAAGGGTTTCCACTTCGCCCCCAACTTGGAATGAAAGTTGCGCACGATAAGTTGCATCAATTCTGGCAAGAAAGGCATCCGAATCCGCGACAGCGAGATCTTTCACCGCAAGTAATTTGACTGGCTTAATCAACGGAGCAGATGGTTCTGACACGGCTTGATTACACCCAGTCAGCATGGTTGAAAGGCTCAACGCCACTGCAACTCCGATAAATGTGCGCTTTAGGTATTGTTTTCGCACTAGGTTTCTCCATAGACTTTTAACTTACTACACAGTCGTGCAGTATATTGATTGTGATGAAATGATCAACATATTTTACGGATGGACAATAAAATAATTAGTCAAAGCGTCCGGTTTCTGGTAAAAATAAGCGCGTTGATTGATATTCGGGAAAATTCGAGTGATGACAGTGAGAAAGCAAGGCCGAAGAAGCGCCGAAGCCGCAGAGCAAACGAAATGTCTGATCCTTAAAGTGGCAGCCGATATGTTCTGTGAACTGGGCTATGAACGAGTCTCGCTACGTAACATCAGTGAAAAAGCAGGTGTATCACATAGTTTGATTCGTCATCATTTCGGTAGCAAAGAAAAGATATGGCAGGCTGTCAGTGATGCCTTGGATGAGTTCATGAAAAATTACATGGCAGAACTCATTGATGAAATGCCAAGCGATATGCCCTACAATCACAAAATCTACCGATTTATGGTACGGATGCTCGCGTTTGCACTCCGTAATCCTCACCCTGTCCAAATGATCGCAGACGCGATTCGTCAAAATGACGATGCCTTATTGCAATACTTCTTGCGTTCAAAAGATGAGTTTGAAGCGATATTCATCAATTTATTTGGTGATTATAACGATGCCCACCCTGATGCAAAAATTGACCCTTGGGAATCGAAATGGCAAATGTTGGTATTTGCGCACGGAGCGATTAGCCTCGCACCAATGATGCAAGAGACATGGCCTGAAGATGCTGAGAACCGCGACAAGCTTTTGATCAACCACTGGCGCATTTTTAATAACGTGATGGCAACGCAGTTCAATATTGATAAAAAAGATATGCTCCAACCAGATAGCATAAGCGAGATCGTCATTGATATTTGCTGTCCGATTGAAGATCTGACCGCTTAATCATCGCCTTTCAAAAGAACATAAAAAATGCCGAGCACTGAGCTCGGCATTTTGTTTGTAATTGTTGTTTCAGACAGAAAACTAACTGGAACCTAGGTTCTGATGGTTTAGATTCCTAGTCTCGGTTGGGCTCATAAAATGACGAGCCTTATTTAACCATCCACACCAACAAATTAACCATCAAAATCAATAAATTAAGCTAATTAACCACGGTAGTAGCGTTGTGGTACGAATGGCATTTTCTCTACCGTCATTGGAAGCATTTTGCCACGCACTTCTGCAAATAGTTCTGTACCAATAACGGCGAGATCGGCACGAACATAACCCATTGAAACAGGCTTACCTGCGTTTGGTCCCGCTGTACCACTGGTTACGATACCAATCTTGTTGCCGTCAGCATCGAACAGCTCTGCGCCCTCGCGAACTGGTGCTTTCGTTTGACCAACCAAGCCGATGCGCTTACGAGCCACGTCTTTTGTTTCAATCTGCTTAAGAATGATATCTGCACCAGGGAAGCCACCCGCACGCTCACCATCTGTGCGCCGCACTTTTTGAATGCCCCATAGCAAACTTGCTTCAACAGGGGTTGTTGTTGTATCTAAGTCATGACCATATAAACACAGCCCACACTCTAGGCGGAGTGAATCACGTGCGCCAAGGCCGATCCACTCAACTTCTTCTTCGCCCGTCAGTTTACGTGCAAGTTCTTCTGCTTTATCTGCTGGTACAGAGATTTCGTAACCATCTTCACCTGTGTAACCGCTACGAGAGACAATGCACTCTGCGCCAAGCAGTTCAACTTTACGCACATCCATGAACAGCATCTCAGCTACTTCTGGTGCAAAACGCGCCAGCACTTGTGCCGCTTTAGGGCCTTGAATTGCGAGTAGAGCGCGGTCATCAATGATTTCCAGCTCAATATCTGACGGGAGGTGTGCTTTTAGATGCGCGATATCTTGTTCTTTACATGCCGCATTTACAACAACAAACAGATGATCACCAAGATTAGCCACCATCAAGTCGTCCATAATGCCGCCCTTTTCATTGGTAAAGAACGCGTAACGTTGTTTACCCGCACCTAAGTCAACGATATCCACAGGAACCAAGGTTTCTAGGAATCCCGCTGCACCATCACCAATCAAACGGAGTTGACCCATGTGAGAAACATCGAACAGACCTGCCGCGTCACGCGTGTGTAAGTGCTCTTTCTTTACGCCCAGAGGGTATTGAACCGGCATGTCGTAACCCGCGAACGGGACCATCTTTGCGCCTACTTCAACGTGAAGGGCATGCAGTGGTGTTTTCAGAAGTTCTTGAGTCATTTTCGTCTCCATTTAGATAGACCCGATGATGCTGTCGGCATTCGTTGTGTTTCCAATAATAAACACGGCTGATTCCATTTTGCACGAACAAGGCATCACTCGACTTTCAAAAGTGTGACTATTAACATTTTAATCACATCAAAACGCATAAAAAAGACGCTACGTATTAAGACATGAGATCCACATAGCGCCATAAATCAAGTTAAAATCAATATGCAAACGTTTGCTTTCACTATAGGAAATTTACATATCGTTATCACTACTTAGCCGTCACCCATAAAATTTGAGCATCTTCTTCACTCAAACTGGTGAGCATATGGCCCATGTTTGCATCATAGTAAACACTGTCGCCTTCGCTGAGTGCGACTGGTTCATAAAACTCAGAATAGAACATGACCTCACCCGACAAGATAAGCAGAAACTCTTCACCATCGTGACGAACCCAATCTTTATATTCATCAAAACTGCGTGCTCGAATCTGGCTTTTAAACGGCATCATTTTCTTATTGGAAAGTTGAGTCGCCAGAAGTTCATGCTCGTAGGTTTGCGTCGGGTGCGGTTTGCCCTCGTTGTTTTTTGTCACATCCCTACGGCCTGTTGCTACTTTTTTTCTTGGTGGCTCAAAGAGTTGCGGCATATCTATTTGTAACCCAAGCGCCAGTTTTTGCATGGCTTGGAACGTTGGCGAAATCTGTTCATTCTCTATTTTGCTCAACGTAGAACGCGCAAGGCCAGTACGTTGGCTTGCCTCTTCTAACGTAATACCGAGTTTTGAACGAACATCTTTAATGCGCTGACCAAGCTTAAGTGGCTCAATATTCTGCTCATTTTTGTCTTTTGCCAACGTCATTGATGGGTATTCGTCGTAAATGCTTTCTGCCATAAATCCCTCTACAAAACCCGTATATTCTTCCCTATTTCCATTGTGCATGAAGCCTATAGTGGATAAAAGTCCACCAGGTTAATTAAAGCGTGCTCTTGTTAACAAAACCAGAAATCTAGTTTCCTATAGGAAATTTTTGGTTGATTGTTCATCTCTCAAACGCTATGTTACCAACTTGTTAGATGTAGAGATGCACATTTCCGTGAGCGATTGAGAAGAGAAAACACAATCCGACGGCGTTTTGCCCACTTGTTTAGGGCTAAGAGTTCGCTCTGTTCTGCTATGCAGTTCAGCTGTTTTGAAGACAAATGAACCACCATCGCACTCCAACAACTATTTTTACTGCGGGTTCATTTTCAGATTTGGAAGGTCAACTACCATGAACAAGAGTTACCCTAACCACAGCCTAGAAAACTTTTTCTCTACCAACCTTTCTGCGACAGATGACGCTGTCTTTGCCGGTATTCAGGCCGAATTCGCTCGCCAAAATGAACAAATCGAGCTTATCGCTTCTGAAAACATCGTTTCTAAAGCGGTCATGCAAGCACAAGGCACATGCCTAACCAATAAATACGCTGAGGGTTACCCGGGTCGCCGTTACTATGGTGGTTGTGAACACGTCGATACTGTGGAAGCCATTGCTATCGAACGTGCGAAGAAACTTTTTAATTGCGAATACGCAAACGTTCAACCTCACTCTGGGGCGCAAGCGAACGGCGCGGTAAAACTGGCGCTACTTCAGCCAGGCGATACCATTATGGGTATGTCTCTTGACGCTGGCGGCCACCTCACCCACGGTGCTCGCCCTGCGCTTTCTGGTAAGTGGTTTAATGCGGTTCAATACGGCGTTGACCGTGAAACACTAGAAATCGACTACGACGCGGTTCGTCAAATCGCCATTGAGCACCAACCAAAAATGATCATCGCTGGGGGTAGTGCGATTCCACGTACTATCGATTTCGCAAAATTCCGTGCCATCGCAGACGAAGTTAACGCCATTCTTATGGTCGACATGGCGCACATCGCTGGCCTTATCGCTACAGGCGCGCACCCTAGCCCGCTTCCTCACGCACACGTTGTCACGACTACAACGCATAAAACACTGCGTGGCCCTCGCGGCGGTATGATTTTGACCAATCACGACGACATCATTAAAAAAATCAACTCAGCAGTATTTCCTGGTCTTCAAGGTGGCCCTCTGATGCACGTGATTGCTTCTAAAGCAGTGGCGTTCGGCGAGGCGCTTGGTCCTGAATTTAAAACTTATATTGATTCAGTGATCAATAACGCAAAAGTTCTAGCTGAAGTATTGCAAACTCGCGGATGCGACATCGTAACTGGTGGTACTGACACGCACCTCATGCTGGTTGATCTTCGCCCTAAAGGCTTGAAAGGCAACAAAGCAGAAGAGGCGCTAGAGCGTGCCGGCATCACATGTAACAAAAATGGCATCCCTTTTGATACAGAGAAGCCTATGATTACATCGGGCATCCGTTTAGGAACGCCTGCGGGTACAAGCCGCGGCTTTGGCGCTGAAGAATTCAAACTCATTGGTAACTGGATTGGCGATGTGCTGGATGGTTTGGTTAACAACCCTGAAGGTGACGCAATCGTTGAAAAACGCGTTCGCAAACAAGTCAAAGAACTTTGCAACCGTTACCCTCTTTACCAATAAAACGATTTATTAGATCAGATTAATTCCTGACAAGTTATTTGGAGATTAAGCAATGGACAAAACACTGAAGTTTACAGATAGCCACGAGTGGGTACGTGACAACGGTGACGGCACAGTAACTATCGGTATTTCTGAGCACGCTCAAGAGATGCTTGGTGATGTGGTATTCGTTGACCTACCAGACGTGGAAGATGAAGTCGAAGCAGGCGAAAGCTTTTCTTTGGTGGAATCTGTAAAAGCCGCTTCAGACATCTACTCGCCAATCACTGGTGAAGTAGTTGAAATCAACGAAGAACTAGAAGACAGCCCAGAGCTAATCAACGAAGAACCATACGAAGGTGGTTGGATTGTGAAAGTGAAACTTTCAGATCCATCTGAGTTGGATGATTTAAAAGATGCGGAAGAATACCTAAGCTCTATCGAAGAAGAGTAATTAGGACAATACGAAAGCTGTCCCCTAACACCAAGTGGGCAGCTTTTTTTCTAGGTTCGGACGTATAATTAAATGTGTCATATGACCATTTCCGTTACCCGAACCAAGGAGTAGGTAAAGGACAATGACTGAATTACTTCAAAGCCTCAGCACACAAAACGAGTTCGTTGCTCGCCACAATGGACCAAACAAATCTGACCAACAAAAAATGTTGGAAGCAATCAACGCCGTTAGCCTAGATTCACTTATCGACGAAACGGTACCAGCACAAATTCGCCTAGAGCAGCCAATGAGCTTAGCAGAAGCAAAAAGCGAAGCCGATATGCTGGTAGCGATGCGTAAATTTGCTGATCAGAACCAAGTTAAACGTACATTCATCGGTCAGGGTTATTACAACACTTTCACACCGAACGTGATCCTACGTAACGTGATGGAAAACCCGGGCTGGTACACCGCTTATACCCCTTACCAACCAGAGATCTCCCAAGGTCGTTTAGAAGCGCTTCTAAACTACCAACAAATGGTGATGGATCTTACCGGTATGGAAATCGCGAACGCGTCTTTGCTGGATGAAGCAACGGCAGCCGCAGAAGCGATGACACTGTGTAAGCGCGCGGGTAAGAGCAAGAGTAACGTGTTCTTCGTTGCTGACGACGTTCACCCACAAACCATCGAAGTAGTAAAAACTCGTGCGAAATTCATCGGCTTTGAAGTACTAGTTGGTTCTCTAGAATCACTGCCAGAGCAAGACGTATTCGGCGCGCTCGTTCAATACCCTGGCACAACGGGTGAAGTTCGTGATCTAACGGACATCATTGCCAAAGCGCAAGCGAACAAAACGCTGGTAACGGTAGCGACTGACCTATTGGCTTCTGCCCTACTGAAACCTGCGGGTGAAATGGGCGCAGATGTCGCAATCGGCTCAGCACAACGTTTCGGCGTTCCTATGGGTTACGGCGGTCCACACGCAGCATTCATGGCAACGCGTGACAAGCACAAACGTACCATGCCGGGTCGTGTTATCGGTGTTTCTATCGATACTAACGGTAACCCAGCACTACGCATGGCAATGCAGACGCGTGAGCAGCACATCCGCCGCGAAAAAGCGACATCAAACATCTGTACCGCTCAAGCCCTACTCGCGAATATGGCGTCTTTCTACGCGGTTTACCACGGCGCAGAAGGTCTACGCACCATTGCACGTCGTACACACCACATGACAGCCATCCTCGCTGCTGGCCTAACCAAAGGCGGCTTCGAGCTTGCTCATAACAGCTTCTTCGACACCATCACCATCAACACGGGTGCACAGACTGAAGACCTATACGCGAAAGCACTAGCAGCAGACATCAACCTACGTAAGTTGGGTACTCAGCTAGGTGTGAGCTTCGACGAAACCACAACCGTGGCAGACGTAGAAACGCTATTCTCGGTATTCGGCGTGAAAGAAGAAGTCGCAGCACTATCCACTGAAATCGCAGGCAACGAGTTTGCAGCGATTCCAGAAGCACTGCGCCGCACAACAGAATACCTAACACACCCTGTGTTTAACACGCACCACAGCGAAACACAGATGATGCGTTACCTAAAACAGCTTGAGAACAAAGACTTCTCACTCACGCACGGCATGATCCCACTGGGCAGCTGTACGATGAAGCTGAACGCAGCCGCAGAGATGATTCCAGTCACTTGGCCTGAGTTTGGTTCGATCCACCCGTTCGCACCAGCAGAGCAAGCTGCCGGTTACGCAGCACTCGCAAAAGATCTGAAAGAGAAGCTATGTGAAATCACAGGCTACGACGCATTCTCACTGCAACCAAACTCTGGTGCATCGGGTGAGTACGCAGGTCTTATCGCGATTCAACGCTACCACGAAAGCCGTGGCGAGGGTCACCGCAATGTCTGTTTGATCCCAAGCTCTG
This sequence comes from Vibrio alfacsensis, assembly GCF_003544875.1. Taxonomy (NCBI): domain Bacteria; kingdom Pseudomonadati; phylum Pseudomonadota; class Gammaproteobacteria; order Vibrionales; family Vibrionaceae; genus Vibrio; species Vibrio alfacsensis. The sequence continues at coordinate 745,038 of NZ_CP032094.1, read as the reverse complement.
CGCACGGTACTAACCCTGCGACAGCGTCTATGGTGTCAATGAAAGTGGTGGTGGTTAAGTGTGACGAAGAAGGCAACATCGACATCGACGATCTCGCTGCAAAGATTGAGAAACACAAAGACAACCTATCCAGCATCATGATCACTTACCCATCGACACACGGCGTGTACGAAGAGCAAGTGAAAGAAGTGTGCGAAATGGTTCATGCTGCGGGTGGTCAGGTTTACCTAGACGGCGCAAACATGAATGCACAGGTTGGGTTAACCACGCCGGGCTTCATCGGCTCAGACGTTTCTCACCTAAACCTACACAAAACGTTCTGTATCCCACACGGTGGTGGCGGTCCGGGTATGGGTCCTATCGGTGTGAAATCGCACCTAGCGCCTTTCCTACCGGGTCACATTGAAAACGGCGCAGACGGTGAAAACTTTGCCGTATCTGCGGCAGATATGGGCAGTGCTTCTATCCTACCAATCTCTTGGGCATACATTGCGATGATGGGTGAAGCTGGCCTTACTGATGCAACAAAAGTCGCGATTCTGAACGCGAACTACGTAATGGAGCAACTTCGTACCCACTACCCAGTTCTTTACCGTGGTTCGAATGGCCGCGTGGCGCACGAATGTATCATCGACATTCGTCCACTGAAAGAAGAAACGGGCATCAGCGAGGAAGACATCGCCAAGCGTCTAATGGACTACGGTTTCCATGCTCCAACGATGTCGTTCCCTGTTGCAGGTACGCTAATGGTTGAGCCAACAGAATCTGAAGATTTAGAAGAGCTGGACCGCTTCTGTGATGCAATGATCGCAATCCGTGAAGAAATGGCAATGGTGAAAAACGGAGAATGGCCGCTCGATAATAACCCACTTGTAAATGCACCACACACTCAAGTGGACTTAGCATCGGATAATTGGGATCGCCCATACTCTCGTGAACTTGGCTGCTTCCCATCAAAAGCAACCAAATCTTGGAAGTACTGGCCAACCGTAAACCGCGTAGATAACGTCTACGGCGACCGTAATCTGATTTGCTCATGCCCTACGATTGATGTCTACGAAGACTGATTTTGTGGTTTCAAATAGACAAAGGCGAACCGATTGATTCGCCTTTTTGTTTGTTCGAATTTGGCCTAGTTATTACTTGAGATTACAGCTGACTAAAGGGCACTGATTTCTAATCAAGTGCTCTTGCGTTATAGCCAGTGTATTCTTCTCAATGAAGGTTAAATGCTCTCGTATTGATGCGCTAATATCTCTACTCTTGAGCCTCTCAAGCTGCTCTAATTGTTTCAAAAATTCATCGAGCTTATTGATACTTCGAAATAACTCAGATTTAAGGCAGGAACAACCCAATAGTGCTTAGCATTGCTTAGCTGCTCAACCATATCCAAGCCTGCTGGATCGTAATCATAGAAAAAGCCTACTTCAACGGCATTGTTGTCAAAGCATTCAATCAGAGTCGGTAGGTCTTTTTGGTTTTTTCCGTGACCACGGTAAACGAGCACAGCAGATTGCCATTCATCTGGCAAAGAGAGTACAACTTCTTTCCATCGAACCATTAGCTCGCCATTTTCAATAACAAGTACTCGGCTAAAACGGGGGAAATCTAGATCATCCAACTCTACAGAAGCTACATACCTAGCTTCTTTTGGAACATCTGGCTGATTCTTTAAAGGGATCTTCACGTTACCAGCTAAGCTAATGAGCTGCTGAAACACCCCACCTTTTGCCGACTTCTCGCTAATACCAGGGCGAGCAGTATCCATCCGAGAGTTGCTACTCTGTTGAAAGGTCAGAAGATTTTGTCCCAATGCTGAAGTAAAATACTTTTCAATTTCCCTCAAGTCTGAACGGGATAAAAGAATTGAATTGCCACTAACAGCCCCGACTTCTACGAGCCTGCAAACTTCAGTATTGGACTTGTTGGCAAGAATCCTCTCCCTCGAATTAACAACAATCCTCTTAGCAGCATTAATTAGCGATAGAGATAGCGTCATTTAGCACCTCCGATTGTTTCAAAAACAATATCACTAATAATCACATTACCGTCATAAGGTAATACGACTTCTCTTTCTTCCTTAACTTGAACGATACTCTTCAAACCGACTTTTTGCGCACTAATGTAACCATCGACCAGTAAAAGCCAGTCCTCCAGTTCTATATCGAGATCAAACAGTGTATAGCTTTGCGCAGCAGATAGAGGGAGAATGTTAGGGTTGGATTTTATTGCCTCAAACATTAACTCTAGCGCTTCATCTACCTCGTTTAGTTCAAACTCTTCTTCATCTTCACGGACATCCGTAACTTCGATACTGTCTAAATCTGAAGCTTTGCCTTTTTTCCTCTCGCAGCTAGCAAGAGCCCTTACAGCCAAATCAATTAAGTCATCAGCTTGAATATCACTGTTAGTATTTCCGTAGGCTCGTACTTCTGTTTCCGAACCCTGAGACAAGCAGTCAGGCAAACATTCAATGGAATCTATAGATGCCGAAAAGGTTTTGTCATCTTGGAACTTAGCTGCAAAAACATCAATAATGCGATTAAGCTTGGAAGATTTCTTATCTCGCTGAAGCTTTGCCAACATATCGACCATTTTTTGTTTGATACATTTAAGTCCTTCAATGCTATATCGATTTTAGATTTAAGTAGCTTCAAAGAATTCGCTCAAGGTGAATGTCAGTTTGTACCCACTCCCTTAGCTTTTTCACACTTAAATGCTCGAAGATACTATTGATTCTACCGATCTCACGTTTGCATCGACCGATTTGGCGAATTTTGTCATCAACATCAGTGACCATGCTAAATTCATCAGCAACGATCCTATGAAAAGAAGATACGGTCTCAACTAAGGCGTCATTTATCTCGACTGTTATCTCTCGAATTTCATCTAAGTAGTGTTGTTTTTTATCGTCATTAAAGTCCTTAACTCGTCGGTAACTGTCAACGGCATAATCCAAGTTTTCAATCTGATTAGAAAACTCACCATGACGTTCTCTGAATCTATAACGACTAGTTACCCTATCCAGTAAACGTTTAACAGACGAATGAACTTGGACTCCATGCTCATCATCTAAGTGATATGCCAACTGATGTTTTGTAAGTGCTGCAATTGCAGCTTTATTGCTTTCACTATGATGAAGTACTCCAGCTTGCTCATAGCAAGCCTTGTCTACTACCTCAGTATGAGTGCTTAAAGCTCGCACAGCTTCTTTTGACTCCACTTGTCGAGACATCTAAATCAACCCCATTTGAGTACCTAATTCATTTCCACCATCAGCTTCACTTTCCAGCATCCCTTCATTAATAGCGATAAACTCCAAAGTCTCATAAAGCAATGACCATTTCGCTGTAGCGATAAAGAGAGAACCAGTTGATGATGGAGATACAAAGTATCCTTCTTGGACAAGATAATCTAAGATAGACCTCAGCTTCGTTTTACTCTCTTTGCTTTTATGGGCTCTTTTAAGCTTGTGTGCAATATGATCAAGCTGATTTTGAAGTGAGTTACTTTCCTCTATTGCTGCGAGTAACTCTGACTCCGAAAGCTTACCACCAGCCATGATAGGTCTGGAGTCTGAATCAATATTTCGGGCTAGTTTGAGCCAAGCGATTATCCCTTCCATCGTCTGCGAAAAAACTTCAAAGTCTTTGAGAACTTCGTTTTTCTTTCGGGTGTTATCGATGTTCTCGTATCCACAATAAAACCTAGGCCGTCTTGTGTTTCGACTGTTGTCATGCTTATTCGAGACAGGTATTGGTTCATGTCACTTCGATTTCTCGTATCGGATAAATATGTGTACTCAATAGGAGATGAATATTCTGAATCACTTTTTACTCATGAGCAGTCGGAAAACCGATTCAAACTTATTCATTCAACCACCTCCGTAGACTGATTTTGTTTCGACTCAGAAAGCAATGGATTGACTCTGCTTCTACGTCCACCAATAAATGATTTGACACCTACATTCTTCACTATGTGATTTTTAGTCGCGAAGTACTTGTAAGTAGCTGGATGCAGATCTGGCTGAGCAGTGAACAAGCAAATACCTTTTGAGCCATCATGTCGAATAAAATAGCTAGGTTAGAAATAGAAATTTTCCTAATTCGTCGAGCGGCCAGTGAATGGCAACGTCTTCATCCTGACACAAGAATCGAGTCATCCCACAGAAAACAACGATAATAGCTAGTTTGGAAATCCCTTCGGAGCCGACCTTTTCTAAATCTTCATCATTTCGAACCACTGCTGGGCGTCCATTCTCAACAATCGTTATCTCCATCTCGACCAAAGACTCTAGGTTTTAGATATCTGAGCCTCTTTAAATGAAGCCAACAGTTGCTTGGAAGGAAGCAAGAAACGCTTTGGAGGCAGACCTCTTGAGATTTCGCCTGACCATCGATCCAATTCGACACTAAACAGATTGAGGTCTTTCCAAAGATCAAAAGTATGAATCTTGCTTGACAGTTTAATGTGTATGCTGTCGATAGCAGGGAAAGGATTGCCCGTTTCAATCGACTTATCCAGAGTGCTTGAAACTGAATCAACCTTACTATTCACCTGTTTTAGAGTTTGGTGATAGTTAGATATTTGAGTCGATATTGAACGAAGTGTCTCAATTTTAACGTCCCTAACATCTGGAATCACATTAAGGACAAGCTCTTCAAGGTCTCCCAAGCAGGCAAGGGAAAATTGAGGACTATCGTAGTTGATAGCATAGTCATAATTTTCTGAAAGCTTCGTCATGGTCGCAGAGCGCATCTGTTCCCACATCATCTTTATTTCATTGTTGTCGTCCAACCCTAAGATTGTGTTACTTACGTCTTTTACTTTATTAACGATTTCTTTCTTAAGAGTGTTAATCGCAGAGATTTTATCCGTCACTAGACTCACTGCGTGCTCAACAGAATGAAATTCCGAATCTACAGAGACATCCTCTACGTTAGCTAAATCTGATTCATCGACCGCTTTTTCTAGGCTGTTAGTACAAGTAGTAAGCTGCGCTATGGCCTCCTTGACTGTAATGAGATCTTCTTCATCTAACTTGATTGAAGACGATACTTCATCAATTCTTTTGTTTACCGACTTCTCATAGTCGTCTCTCTTCGCTTCACCTCCCGTGATCTGTCGATCTAAAACCAAAATTTCAGAATTGTAGCTATCAATATATTTCCATTCTGATTCTAGCCAAGTGTCATAGTCGTGAATTAAAGCTTGAAATGTTTTTATTTCCTCACATTGGCGTTCGAGAGATTCCCACTTCGACTTGGCTCTTTCGATACTGACTGGATCTACTCCTTTACTCATCAAGGCTTGGTTGAACGCTAACTTGTAGTCACTAACTCTGTCTGAAGTTATCTTTTCTTTATTTTTGATCAGCTCATCAATAGCACTTTTTTTCGCGTCCTCTTCTGACAAGCGATAATCGAAGTTAGCTTTCACTTGAACACGCTCTTGTTGATGGCGCTGTTCCTCGTTTTCAAGTTTTTCTTTCAGCTCATACTTGATGGTAAAAAGTTCAGACTCTAGTACGCTTTTCTGTTTCTTAACTTCAGATGTACGACTTTCAGCATCACTTTCAAACTGGACTGTTTTTTGATCTTTTAAGAGATTGAGCTTGCTAAGTTCTTCCTCAAAGACTTTTGTTCTTTGACTTTGAATTTTTATTTCTTTGTGAAGCTTATCTGCTTCTTGCTCATCACTTTGGCTCTGCTCTTCGCTTTACATTGCCGAACTTCTACTTCTGACTCCTTGATTTTTAGAGTCTCTAATCGCTCTGAAAGCTTTTCTTCACTCAGACAGAAATCAGGAAGTGCGATTGAATCAGATCAAATGGAGACCAAAAATCGACTCCGTAGCTTCTGGGTCGAAAAATGGTTTCAAATTTTTCGCATTTAACAAACTAGGAGTGATTACTTTGCCTATATTGCCGCGCCAATCAGGCACTTTTTGATCTAGGTACTCGTTGAGCGAACCTTTTGCTGGCAATAATGCACGACTAACAGAAACTATTTCATCTGAAATTTCTTTTAATTCACTCGTACATGTGTGGTAAGTAGAAAGACTACTCTCATGATTTTTCTCTGCCTGACGTAGTTGCTCATTCAAATGAATTACTGCATTGTGAGAAGCGTTAAGTTGTTCACGTTTACTCTCAAGATCACTTTCCAGACTACGTAATTCGCCTTTTTGCTCTGGAGTAAACTCTAAAGACTGCCCTTCTAGAACTGCAAGTCGGAATTGTTCTTGTCTTATCTTGTCAGACTGTTCATCGAACTCATCTTGCAACTTTTTCTTTTGAAGGTTGAGGTCACTCTGCATCGCCTCTAAACGGTCGTTTTTTTGCTCGAATATATCTTCCTTAGTGTTAAGTATGTTATTGATTTCTTTTGCTTACTGGGCGGAAATTAGCACATTCGAGTTCCAGTTTTTGTACCTGACTGTTAAACGTACTTTCTTCGGTTTCTACGTCTTCCAGTAAGTTGTCGTAATGTTTCCTTGCAGATTCAGCTTCCTTCAGCAAGTCACTCAAGCTATTGTAAAGCGTAATTTTTTAAAATATCATCCTCGTTCTCATACTTGTCACGCTTATTGTAAATAGCATCAACTACTTTGGATTTCCTTTCAAACTCAGTCCGATGAATGCTTAACTCAGTATCAAGCTTTTGAAGTCTATCTTTCCTCTCACTGACCAGGGAGCCGTGCAACTCCTTCTGCGAACGAATTTTGTCAGACAACTGAGTATCATTTAGTGCCAGTTGACGCAGATAAGAAGCGATTTGAGCTCGATAGGAGTTTAGTTGCTTTATGTACTCATCAAGGCTGTCTTTACTTGCAACTGCTTCATCGAACTTGCTCTTTTTAGTGTCTAGTTGAACAAACACATCTAGGCTATTTGCTAGGTTGATATACTCTTTCTTGTATGGGACATCGTCCATCGATGTATTGTTCAAGAAACAATCCACAATCATCGTCTTAAAACGACTCAACATTTTTTTGTGGCGCATCATTGTCGCCGTCAAAATGTCGATATGATTCATGTTATGGCTCGCAGAACACAACGAGTACTCATGGGCGATTGCAACTAAGTTTTTACCCGTACTACGTCTTTGGGCCAAACGCTTTTTATTGTTTAGAATTACTGAGCGGTAATCGACACTAGTTTCAATTTGCGAACTTACTGACATTGACTGAGACACAAGGTTTTTAAGCCATGTTCGAGTTTCACTTCCTTGCTTAATTAGCTCGTCGTACAAGTGCTGAGAAAACAATTGTTCAGCGGTTCCTGTCAAAAACCTATAAGCGACACTGGAGCCATTTCGATACATTACAGAACACTTTCTCTCACCAAGCTTTTCATATTCGAACACGATGACAGATTTTGGGGTGGGCAAGTAGTAATCAACAAAGGAAACTTTATCCGCTTGTCTATCCACCAGCTTACTCGGATCGGCACCATAGAACGCTGGAAGTAAGCTTAACAACGTGGATTTACCAGCTCCGTTATCACCCGTATTGTTGCTATGCCCGATAGCCTTGACCTTGAATAGTTTCCCAGGGATAAAGGAGTGGAAAAGTACGATCCCTAGTAGTTTTGAGCTTTTTGTTTCAGATTTATTCATTTCTTTCATCACAGTGCGGTAGAGATATTCTCAACCCCTCGGTTAGTGAATGATCTACAACAAACTTACTGACTCGGCTGCCACTAAGTAAGTCCATTATTTGTGCTTCCAACTTCCACCAGAGTTAAGAGGCTGCGTTTAAGATAGAAATGCCTCAACACCCAAAAGAGCCAAGTGTGTCATGTCTACTAGCGGTCAAAGAATCAACTAGTATCATATTACACTGGAATCAAATGATTCGTTAGAGTAAATTAGTACAGTTCATTTTGATAAGGGTAATCATTGTGCGTTGTGTCGAATCTCCACAAACCAAACGACTAAGGCTTATTGATTTCTATCTCTGCTTCTTTGGGAAAGTGAATCGCTCCGACCTTATTCAGCACGGTGATATTGCCGTTGCAACAGCAAGCCGCTCTTTTAATGCTTACAAAGAACGTTTTCCCAACAACACGGTTTTCAACGAAAGCCTGCGAGCATACATGAGGTCAGCATCGTTTAGCCCAGCTTTTGAGCATGACCCAGAAGCAGCTCTGAGGTTAATAGCATGGGGTCAGGAGCTTAACTCCATTCCAGTTACAACTTATGGTGTAAGCAGCTTTGCAACAGTGTTGGACTCACTATCTATTGATATCGTCTCTCAAGTCACAAGGTCGATTCTGAATAAGCGCTGTATTTCTGTCCTGTATAGTTCCTCAACTAGCACCGAGACTAGAACCCTGACGCCTCATTCTCTATTCAAAGGACTTGGGGCTTGGCACATCCGTGCTTGGGACAGCAAAAGACGTAAATTCCTGTGCTTTAGAATCAGTCGAATTCTTAAGGCTCAGCAAACTGACAGCTCATACGACAAGACTATAAAGGACGATACTCTTTGGAACCGTGACGTTGTCCTAAGTGTTGCACCGCACTCTAAGCATGAAAATAGAAATGACTTAGCTATTGATCTAGGTATGGAGGGTCAATACGTGCGAAACATTACAACCAATGAAGCGTTAGCTGGTTACGTGCTCAATGATCTCCACGTAGACTGTACGCCTAATGCTTCTTTGCCGCCGCATGCCTTCAACTTGCAGTTGATGAATAGACACGAGCTAGAGCATGTTGACTCTATTCGAGCCTTAGTTCCTGGATTTATCAACACTTGATTTGACGTCGAAGAATCTCAATGTGGAGCATTTAACCGAAACTGAAGATGCGTACTCATCTTTCCAAGCCTGTAAAACCGCGGGGTCGAAAGCATGTTTGTACTAAATTTAAATACGCTGTAATAGTGAATTTCTCTATTAAAAGTTCAGCTCACTGTCAAGTTTGTCTAGTTTTAAAATACGTTGGTACAGTAGTTGAGGATAACTAATTAAGTTGGTTAACGATTTAATGAAGATGGTTATCTTAATAAAGTTGGTTAATTCCTAATAATTCAAAAGCGAACCCTTACAAGGTTCGCTTTTTGCTTTGTGGACTAAGCTATCTGGCGTTAATCAAATTAGAGGCTCATTCACTCGAAAATGGGCATTTTTGACTTAGAACAAAGCACCAAAAATTTCAGTTTCAGATTACTTTTTATAAACCAAAGAGTCAAAGAACCACTTTTTGACAGACATAATTTGATTACTGTTCATGTTATTCGTTTGATGTTTGTGACCAAATAGTCTATCAAAAGACGTACTCGATTCGGCAAGTATTTTTGGGATGAATAATAGACCCAAATGGTGATCGGTTCCCCAAAACCGCTCAAGAATAGGTTGAATCGTGCCATCTTGGAGTTCTTTTTTAAACATCCAACTGCCCAGCATGGCAATACCAGCACCGGCAACTGTGGCTTTTTGTGCCGCGGCGAAGTTATTCATAATCAGTCTACCTTGCGGTTCATACAGTTTGGCACCGTTACCTTCTTTGAGCCGCCAGTGGTGAAAGCGCCCTGTTGTTAGTGATCGAACAGGTAAACATCGGTGCTGAGCTAACGCCTCAATATTATTGGGAATGCCATAGGTGTCTAAATAAGATGACGCCGCATAAATACCAATATTCTGTGTAATAAGCGGGCGAGCAATCAAACGCGAATCTTGGTTAATCGCGGTGCCAATACCGAGATCAAACCCATGCTCAATTAAGTCGACATTGCGATCATCAAAATGGAGTTCGCAACTGATCTCTGGATAGCGCTGCATAAACTCCAACACCAACGGCAAAATATGCTCTTGACCGATAGAGCTGGCAGGTAGATTGATTTTGATGACTCCACTGGTGTTTTTTGCTTTGTCGGAAAGCTGTTCAATTGTGCTTTGGATCGAAGCCATTGAGGGGGTAAGTTCATCGGCAAGCTGCTGACCAATTTGGGTTAGGCTCAATGAGTGGGAAGAGCGGAAAAATAGTTTTACTTGCCATTCTTCTTCGAGCTTGGTGATCGCTTTACTTACTGCGGGGCGGAGACACCAATCGCTCTTGCCGCCTTGGCGAAACTGCCGTGCTTCGCGACTTGAATAAAGATCGGCAACTGAGATGGAAGTGACTTCATTAACTTTTACTCATCTTTAAAGTAACCTAAAGCAATCTACAGGTTAATGAAAATTTGTTCAATACTATAGTTATTGCAAAGTGATAGTACGGCAAAAGCTAGTTGCAAGGTTTCGATGGCAAAACGCTAGGAGCACCTGAACAAAAATATCACTATCCTGAGATCATCAAAGTATTGGAGAAAAATAATGAATGTCCTTGTTGTTTACTGGCATCCAGAGCCAAAAAGTTTTAACGGCGCAATGTTTCGCACCGCGGTAGAAACGCTAAAATCAGCAGGACATAGCGTTAAAACCTCTAACTTACATGCGATGAATTTTGATCCTGTATCTGGCCGCCATAACTTTACCACTACGAATGATTCGGAGTTTTTCAAACAGCAACTGGAAGAAATGTACGCCACCGATCATGATGGCTTTGCCCCCGAAATTGAAGCGGAAATCCAGAAATTGGAATGGTGTGACCTCGTCATCATCCAGTTCCCACTTTGGTGGTTTGGCATGCCAGCAATGCTCAAAGGCTGGGTAGACCGCGTGTTAGCAATGGGGCGAACTTATGGCGGCGGCCGTTTCTATGAGAATGGTGTCTACAAGGGCAAAAAAGCCATGGTCAGTGTCACCATGGGAGGACCGGAAGAAATGTATCTGAAAGGTGGTTGGAATGGCGATTTGAATGCCATTTTACGCCCTATTCATCGCGGCATTTTCGAGTTCAACGGTTTTTCAGTATTAGCGCCACAAAAAGTGTTTGGTCCGGCGAGAAAATCCGAAGAAGAGCGTGTTTCTGAACTAGAAAGTTACGCCCAACGTTTGCAGAATATCTTTGAAGAATCTGCCATTGAGATTGGGCAGTATTGAGGTAGTGATGAATAAAAGTAAGGCATGGCACCTCCTCGCAGCGTGGGGAGTAATGCCAAATAACATTGATGCAATTTTACCTGAGAATAATGAGGCGGAGCTGCAACAACGTGAACAGCATATTCTCGCGATTAATGAGTGCTTAAAGCTGCTTTATCGTGATGGCGAAGAACAAAAAGCCTTTATGCATCACCCAAGCAAGGTCGTTCTTCTTGATGGAAGAAAACCGATTGAGATTATCACCTCGGGCAAACTTGATGATTTAGCGTTAGTACATCGAAGTATCCGGAGTATAGTGTGTATTTAACACAGAAATTTGGATTGTCTCTTAAACATCGACATCTTGGCTGAGTTTTTACATTCATTCACAGCGGGATGAACGGAGGTGATGGCGGAATTTAATGGCAAGGGCTAGTTAAAAGTCGTTAAACCACGCATCAGTGACCTCACCTTTGTCATGCCTAAAAAACTAACTATTCGCGTCGAGGAACCTATGAACTCAAATCAGCTTATCGATTACTCAAACAGCATTGATACCTTTGAGAAGGCTTGTGCAACAGGCAATGTTGAACACATTAAGGAGCACATAAAAAATGGTGCGTCGGTTCTGAATATCAACCGACAAACGGGGGCTGCTCCTCTGCATTTTGCCGCCCAAAGCGGGAACGTTGAGGCATTTGAATGCCTGCTGAAGCATGGTGCCTATCTCAATCAGCAAATACCAATAAATGGTATGACACCCTTAATGATGGCGGTTTGGCACAAACACACAGCGTTGACTGAATTTATCTTGGAGCAGCCACAAGTCAACATCGAGATTGCTGCTCATTATGGCCTGAAAGCGAGAGATCTGAGTCGATTTGGTTTTAAACAACCGTTCGATGACCAAGCTCAAGCAATTATCGCAAAGTTTGACGCGGTGTTTGAGGCGTATTTAGCTAAAAGAGATATGTTAGAAAGTAATCCGCTATTCAAAATTATTTTAGGCACGGGATCTGACCAACAAAAAGCCAAGGCTATCAGTGAAGAGGTCGCGCATGGCAATATTGATAAGGAAGCGATTAATGCTGTGATGCCACATAAGAGCAATGGTAATGATGCACATACGCCAATACTTCTTGCGAGTCGTGATGGTCTGGTAGAAACAACAAAAGTATTGCTTGAGAACGGCGCAGATCAAACGATCGTTGATAGCTATATGCGTTCATTGCCCATGCATAAAGCCGCATTCTCTGGGCACGCAGATGTATTGGCGGTTTTATTGGCAGATGAAAAAGCACATCAAACCATCAATGCACAAGGACCGCTAAATGGCTATACACCTTTGCATGATGCGGTTTGGAATGGTCACTTTGATTGCGTGAAAGTACTGGTTGAGAACGGGTGCGAAACGAAAATTGAGGGACATGATGGGTTCACACCGATTGATTTTGCGACAAGATTAAACCGAGATGAAATGCTCAAATTACTCTAGTTTCTCGGCATTATTAGCAAGTCACGCGCTAACTTGCTGACTACATAAGCAAATATCCCATCCACGTAGCAGGGCACACTGTAAGACGCTAGTTTTTATCCACTTAGGTCATGATGCCCATATCATGACCGCCAAAGTATGGTGGCCCTTATCGCACCAAGGAAAAAAAAGACCTCAATTATTCAGGGAGTATGTGATTCAGATTACAAAAAGTATGATATGTGGGATTGCCTTAAAAGCCAGCTGAATGTTCTTTAAACACACTTTGGGGCACTTCCGAGTTACAAAGTACCGACAAAAGTATCTTTAGTCAGGCGTTTTAACTTCGTCATTCTGAACCGCGAGGGACGAGCATGATTCAGAATCTACCAACCACACGCTCCATTGGCCAGTTTAGCCATTTGCTTAGAAAGCACGCTTTTGAGATTCCTAGCCTCGCGTTGACTCACGATGACCAAGAAAAACAAACAAGGCGAACCAATTAGCTTGCCTTGTTTAATGTAAATTTGATGATTCAGTTTTGACCAAAGCCTTGTTGCGTTCATCAATATTAATTCACTTTTGGCGCCGTGTGCTGCTCTACCATGAAAGCGATTACTTCTTTATTTAGACAAGATTTACTGACGTATTGACGTTGTTTGCCCAAATGAATGATAAAGCCTAAATCGGTTTGTTCCAGTTGGTCGTTCTCACTCCATGCGACTCTGTCGTACCTAATTACCAAGTGTTGATTGGGTTTGATCAACAAGGATTAACTCGTCCAGTTTAAAGCCTTTTGACTTCGCCACTTGTTTAAAGCGTTCGATAGTGGCTGCGTCTATCGTTGGCGTTCTTGAAAGTAGCCACAGGTAATCATGATTAAAGCCAGAAACAAATGCGTAGTCATAGTTTTGCCCTAGTTCGAACACAATATAAGATGAGTAAAATGGACCAAAGAACGAGACTTTTAAGTGTCCGGTGTTCTCATCTCCAACGAAATACGCTTTGCCGTCGGCTTGAGTCCACGCTTGTTCTTCGTCCGAATATCCACGGTTTATCACCGTAACACCGCCGTCTTTTCGCAACTCGTACTCTGCGGTTACGTTTGAGAGACCACGCTCAAAAGAATGGTCTAGCCGTGCCACTTCATACCATTTACCTAAATACGGTTTCAGCTCGAAATTATTGACAGGCTCAACGCCATCCGGTTTAGAAGTACAACCAAATAGCGTAGTAAGAGATACAAGGAAAAGTAATTTAAGAGATTTCATACAACAACCCAACATTTAATTAGCATTTGATTTTACTATAGAAAGCAAAAAATCGATCACCAATAAATTACCCTAAACTCCCCGCAAAACAGAGCCTCGTGTTGAAAGCCTTGCAGGGCTTCAAACACGTTAAAATGACTCACCACAATCACTTTCTTATACTGTTTAAATTGAGTCAGTACTGCCTCTACGCGCGCTTTTAGTTCATCGACATGCTCATAGCGTTCATCCGTCATCTGTAACTTCGCTTTCAATAACGCTCGATATTCATGCCAACGTTGGTCGCGTTCTTTTAATGAAATATAACCGCCATGCCGATCCGCCCGCCACTCCCTTAAGTCATGTTCAACGAAAAGCTCTAACCCGCGATGACGATTAATCAATTCCGCCGTTTGCAGTGCTCGTGTATAAGGGGAACTGACAATGATATCCGCATCGTCAAAAATAGGATGCATGAGCTGCCCTTTGAGTGTCGAGACGTGCTCTCGACTTAGTGGTGCATAATCTTTTTCAAGCTGCGTCATTTTACGCGCATCCGCTAACGAAAAATCGGGCACACCATGACGAACAAAAACGATTTCCATATCGAGTGTTCTTCCTACAATCAATATTTATTGGGAAATGGCCGCAAGTTTTAGGTAAGAATGAACTTGGCCATTTTTGTATTCTATTGCCGAATGAATCGCTGGATTTCTATTGCCAACAATCGACATTTGGTAAGTATTCTCACCTTTGTGTATTGTAAGCTGGAGTACCCCCTCTACGAGGTCCCAAACGCCATTGGTATGCAAGCGATCAAACAAAGTGTACTCGTCTAACGTTCCATCGGCGTGCATATGAACTTCAGTGATGTAGCCAGCGGTACACGATTTTATCCAACAGCGGTCGACGACTTCATCCAATCGAACCTCTCGCTTAGACGTTTTCCAATCATGAAACTGCGTGCTTTGTTTCAAGGCAGGATCAAGATCGCTGAGTTCTTGAATCGGTGCTCCATCTGATTCACGAAGATAGAGCTGAAGCCAACTTACTATTTGCATGTGCATCCTTTGGTCATTGGTGTGCTAATCATGATACTGAATAACCTGATTGCTTTTGTTGGAGCACCTCGCAAATATCGTGCGGAAATGCAGAAACTGTCAGTGATAGAGCTTAGCCAATGACAGAAACTCATCCGCCATTTTAGGCGATGTGATGTGTATGAATTTGATCGGTGAATCTTTTAACTGATCTTTTAACCGCAGATACCTTTCTCGTCGACTTTTATAGTTCTGTATTGACCAGAGAATCACCGAGTCTTTATTTAAAAACGCCTTACGAAAACTTTCTCGATTCCCTGTACCACTCCAAAGTTCTTGCTTAGTCCAAGCTCGCTTTATCGAACGAGTAATAGAACGATACATGGTCAATGATCTGGAGTAATCAAGCCAAATGATCGTATCAACTCGCTCCCATTTGTACGCCTGCGTTCGGGTATAATTGCCATCCAGCACCCAACTGTCTCGTTGCGTTGCGTTTTTTATTTGCTCAAAAAACGATTCATCATCACGTTGTTCCCAGTTAGGTAGCCAAAATAGCTCATCCATTTCAATGTAAGTCACATCTAACGTGTCTGCGAGTTTTTGAGAGAATGTCGATTTACCACTGCCACTACTGCCTACAACATTAATGCGTCTCATATAAAATCCTTTTCGATGGAATGAAGTGGATGCTATTGTTCTAGAGTAATCAGATAGTCTTTAAAGCAATCCTTTAGTCTTTAAATAATCAAATAGTTAACTAAAACAATCAAATGGTTAACTAAAACCACAAGATGCTAACAAAAGAACATTTAACGTCGAGTAGAGGAGCGGCAATGTGCGAAACTGCACGCATAAAAAAGCCTCCAGATAACTGAAGGCTATGATCATCTTTGCTAAATAAATCACGCTGAATGACTACGTTAACCTCAACTCGGGATAACCTAAGCCATTCAACACGGTACTTTTAGCGCCTAACATCATTAAGGCATCCGCAATAGGCTTTACAGCTTGTCCCACGCATCTGACCAATAAACCGTTTCACCTGGTGCATAAGAAGGGTTTGAACACCACCCTGTGTATGGCCAAGGTTTACACTGATAAATCTGACCATCCACGCCTGTTACAATGTCACCCTCTGCGTAGTTTTTGCCGGCTTCGTATTGTGGGTAGTTACCCGGTGGTGGTGTAACCGCACTTTCAACAACACTAAATTGACGAGTAACAGTTTCCGCTTCACCATCATCTGGCGTCGCAACCGCTTCAAATGTAAAGAGACCGGCTTCGATGTTGTTAAGAGCAATACGAAGTGGCGAATCACCATTCACTTGTACGACTTTATCAAATACGACAGCATTGACACGATTTTCTACGGTTACTGCAACTGAAGAGGCGTCAGAAGAAGTCAGCGTCACAACGAGTTCTACACTCGAATTATTCAATGTATATTCGTTATTAATACCCGAAACCGAGAAATCAAAGTCAGGAGACGGCGTACCACAACCCTCATCATTGACTTTACGCCAAACACCCCACTCTCCCGTTGTGCCTGGTTCTTCACCGCGAGTCCACCACTCTGCTCGCCAAGTCGCACCTTGGTGAGAAACCTGATCGCCACCGTTGTAAACGGTACCTTTATCCCATGCATTCGCACATGAAGAGCCATCACTTACCGTAACTTTGCGCACTTTTGTGCTCGTTTGGTTTGCACTGTCAGTCACTTGGTATGTCAGGGTATATTGGCCAACCGCATTTACATCAACACGGCCATCCACACGTACTTGTGAAGTAAGATCACCGTCTTCTGCATCAATCGCTTTTACACCCGTCATTGGATCAAATGCACTACCAAGTTTGATGGTAACGTCCATGACTCCCTCGAATTCCGGAGCGAGGCTGTACACTTCAACGTTACGGCTTTGCTTGGTTTCATTGTTGTCGCTGTCTTTTACACTGTAAACCAAAATATATTTTCCGATGGTGTTCGTATCAACAGAACCATCAACCACAATGCTGCTTGTTACATCACCGTCTTCTTTGTCCGATGCTTTCACGCCCGCGTAAGGATCAAACGCATTGCCATGGCGCACTCGTACATCGTTCAAGCCACTGAACACCGGTTCCCCCTCGCTTGGTGGCGGTGGTGTTTGACCATGGATGAATGGGCCGTAGTCTTTGATGAACTGTTCACCATACGACTGGCCAGATGCATTCGTGCCCATATCCCAGTTCACTGACCAAGTCATCACACCACGTAACGGCTGACCTTGCGCTTTAAGTTGATTGAATGCTCCGTAGAGCTTTTGAGGATCTTTAACAAAACCCGTTGCAGCCGCATCGATGTTGGTTGGAATGCCGAACACTAATTTGTCGTGCGGGATCTTATGAAAACCGCGCGCCCCATTCACTAACGAGTCAGAGATGTAATAGATAAATTCTTGTTTAAGTGCGTCATTGTTTTGTGCAATCCAACCCTCACCCTCAACCCAAATGCCATCACCACCTTGGTTGTAGAATTGCGGGTTAATCCAATCGTAATATCCCTCTAAAGCCGTAATGTATGGTACGTATTTGCCCCCCTCAGTTAAGTATGGAAACTCAGGGGCCATTGTGATCAGGAAGTTTTTACCCTGCTGCTGGTAATGATCTTTTACTATACGAAGTGCCGCAGGAATGACCGTTTGGTTATCTGATGCCGTAACCGCCGCCTGCTCTAAGTCTATATCTAGACCGTCAAAGCCATACTTATCTGTCACGCGAATGATTTCTTGTGCGAATGCGTGTTCGTCGCCAGCTTTCAGTTCTACGTGTGCATCTGCACCACCAAGCGCAATGAGAACCGAACGGCCTTGCTGGTTCAATGTCTCGATTTGGTCAATGAATTGCTGTTCCGAAAGGCCAATAGTAGGATCAAGCTTAAAAGTTGGAATGCGGCCCTCATTGGTGTTAAACACTTTCATGAATGAAACATTGACCACGTTATACATTGGGTCAACCTCTTCCAATGTTACACAGGGAGCATTACCACCTTTGTAGCCGCTGCCATCGCACCAGTTATGCCAATACCCAACAACAACGCCCGCGTCTGGGTTGACCATTTCATTCGCAGAAACCACATTTGTTAGACCACTTAACCCTAATGCAACCGCAAGATATAGCGTATTTTTTTTCATTATTATTCCTATTTGCTTCACCGTATGAATCAATCCAACCGCCCTACATGGGAGCGATGAATTTTTCCGGATTATATTGCTCGCTTTAGAGAATAAGCACGCGTTTAAATGTCATGGTTTTGTAATGCTGTATATAACTGTGATCTTAATTCACGGAACGAATCAATTACTCAAGTGGTTTCAAATTATCTTGGGATAATCTCTCACCCAAATCATGGGTTTTAACTCGCTTCATATCAAAAGTTTGCATAAATCAGACATTGGTGGAGATAGGCGGGTTTTATAATGCGCGCATGCAAAATAGAGGTTCTTTTATGAAATTGAAAACAGTGTCAGCTTGTACACTCCTAGTTCTACTGGTTGGATGCCACCAACAACAGGATGCAGCGACACAACAAACAACCTCGGCAGATGTATGTAATACACAAGGAAATATGCCAGGTGGGTGGAACAAATTTGATGCTACCCCTGACGTTCAAAAGGCAATGGCGTTCGTCCTTAACAAAATGGAAAATCCCTCTTCATTCAAGCAGATCCTCTCGGTTCATGCTCAGATCGTAAGTGGTGTGAATTACGCAATCGAGTTTGAATTAACGGATGGTTCCGCTTGGAATACGGTTGTTTATAGAAACCTTGATGGTGACTATGCCATTACGCAATCGCCAAAACAAGGACGCTTTTGCGAGCAATAATACTCATAGACTCGTGTTCCCATATACTCATCGCTGCAACCAAGCATTTTGAGGCTGGATAACAAAAAACCGCTAATTTACATGCCGTAATCTAGCGGTTTTTTTGTTTACCTACTTTACTAGTACCAATTAAGAATCCAATACCATCTGAGACTTCACTGAAACGGTAGAACCTAAACGTGATGGTGCTACATCAATGCGTTGCGCCATCTGTTCTTTAAGTTCTGACACATGGGATATGACGCCTATCATTCGACCACTTTGCTGCAAATCAACCAACGTTTGAATTGCAAGATCCAACGATTCCGGATCTAGGCTGCCGAAGCCCTCATCAATAAACAGGGTATCTAAACGAATACCGCCGCTGTATGACTGAACCACATCGGACAGACCAAGCGCCAAGGCTAGCGCGGCCATGAATGATTCACCGCCAGACAATGTAGCAACATCACGTGTTTTCCCGGTATACCCGTCTTCAACCACCAGATCCAAACCTCGACCTGCTGCCCCCTTAAAACCATCGGTTTTACGAGCTAAGATATAACGACCTTTGCTCATCAGGCTTAATCGCTGCGATGCTTGTATCAAAACATCGTCTAATAAAACACCAAGAACAAATCGGTGTAGGCTGACGCGGCTTCCCGTCTTACCACTGGCGACATCATACAGGGTGCCAAACACTTTATACTCATCTTCAAGCTTGGCATTTTTTTCATGCAAGCTGGTAATGTCCTTTCTTACTTTCTCTAAACGCTCAAAGAGCGAGCGATGACTATCAAGCTGATTTCTTGCTACAAGGTACGCCCCAGAAATCGTGGTTAATTTAGCGTTAAGCGCCTCCATATCAGGCTTTTCAGCATCTTTTAAGGCTTGCTCGAGGTCAGAAAGCGTTTGTTCTAGCTTGATTTTTGATTGTGTGAATGCATCGATTTCTTGTTGCCAAGTCAGCAACATCTGTTCATCTACCTTATTTTGGAGGAACTGCGCTTCATCAGCAAAAGGGCTCATCTTTAACGCGGTTTCCCAATCAGTTTTCGCTGCATCCAATTGTTCTGTGGCTTCTTTGAGCCATTGTTGATGGGTGGTCAATTGACTTTCGATGTTCGCCTTGGCCAATATCGCCTGCTGCAATTGGTTTTGTGTGTCTTCTAAACCCCGGTTCAACTCGATTATTTGTGCCTTAACCGTCGCAATGTCTTGTTCTAGAACTTCAAGAGACGCGTATTTCTCATCAAATGTAGAGACAAGCTTCGTAAGTTGTTCTTGATTCGCTTTAACCGTCGATTCATTCGCAGCCATTTGGTTTTGAAGATCATTGATCTTACTTTCACCGACTACACAACGCTGATTTAGCTCATTAACGTTCTGCTCAAGCTGAACCAAGTTGATCGACGACAACTGCTGTAAACGCGCATTGAGCGGTTGCATTGAAGCTTGTAAACCGCCCAAATCCATTGTTGCATGTGGTCCAAGTTCTTCTGTTATTTGTTCTATTTGCTGCTTGTATTGCGCGATCGCAATATTGTGTTGATCCAATTGATTACTCAGTTGGTTAAGAGCAACTTGCCCCTCTCGTTCTCGATTTCGTGCCTGTTGCACTTGCTCTTTTGTCACTTCCTCACCAACAAACTGTGCGGGTTGAGGGTGATCGAGACTGCCGCACACTGGGCACATTTCACCAGTTTGTAGGCGCTGAGCCAATACGGCTGCTTGAGCATTGTGCCAGTTCAATTCAAGCGAATCTGCCGAACGCTGAAGCGCCTCGTATCGAGATTTGGCTTCATTAACGGATGCCTGTTTATTTGGAGTAAAGGCCTCCAATTTTGTGAGCTCTTGGTTCAAACCACTCAGCTTCTGGAGATCTTGCATCAAACGTTGCTGCTGCTTTATCTCAGCTTCAACACTGCCGATACTCGCCACATCCACTCGAGCTTGATCCAGCGCTTGTTGACCTTGAAGCGCTTCTTGCGAGAGCTTTTCTTTTAACGCAACATATTTCTTCAGTGTTTCTTCAAACTCTGACTTTTGCACAAGGCCAGTTGCAATCGCTTTGTCCAGCGCCTCTTTTTCAACCAACTTTCCTTTTAGACTTTCGAGTTGGTATTGATACTCTGTCAGCTTGGGCAATTGATTCGCTTGTTCTTTTGCGGTTTTAAGTGCTGCATCTTTTGCTTTGGCAGCGTCATCTGCCAAAGTCACGTCTTGAGAAAGCTTCGCCACCTTTTGCTGCAACTCATGTACTTGTTTGTTCGAGTTTTTCAGCGCGACGTAAGGCAACTCGATCTTGCTCGCTTTCTTCGCATTGTCTAACTGTAACTGACGAGTTGAAATCGCTTCACTCTGTTGAGCGTGTTGTTTCAAAGCAAGTTCAGCTTGCTCTCGTTTTTTAAACTCACTATTGAGCGTTTCTGCTTTCTGAATGTCAGACTTGACCGTATTAAGCTGAGCTAATGATTCTTGCTCTTGACGTTGAGCTTTCTCTAACTCTGAAAACGTTTCTTCTTGTCGTTCGAACAACTCTTGCTCTGTGCTGACTTCCGCCACTTGCAGAGCACCACGAATTTGGTTATCAAACTCGCCTTTCGCCTTACTAATTGAGCTTGCCTTATCCTTAAGCGCGTATTCAATCTTTTTGTAGATATCCGTTTGGAACAGTTGACCAAAGATCTCTTCTCGCTCTTTCGATGTCGCTAATAGCAACTCTCGAAACTTACCCTGAGGGAGCACCATCACTTGGCGGAACTGAGTTTCGTTCAAACCGATAATGTTGGTAATCTCTGTTTTTACTTGGGTTGTTTTGCTGGTGATGAGCTTTTCTTCACTCGTTATTTCATACAATGCAGCCGTATGTTTGCGTGTTGTCATGCCCTCTCCGCGGGCTTTTGGTGCTTCCTGTTCTGGAGAACGAATGACACGATAACCTTTGCCATTCAGAGAAAATTCAAGCGTCACTTCTGTCGGCAACGTTGGGGATGCCATATCACAACGCATTTGAATGCCTTGGCGTTCGTTGCCTGTCGTTTCGCCGTAAAGCGCAAAGCAGATTGCATCAAGAATCGACGTTTTTCCCGATCCAGTAGGCCCATTAATCAAAAACAACGGGTTAGTGCCAAGCTTATCGAACTCGATGGTCTCCGTTTGAGCAAACGGACCAAAAGCCTGCATCGTCAGTTTAATTGGTTTCATCTTTGGCCCTTACTGAGATTGCTGGGAAAGTTGCTTGATGATGTCGCTGATCGCCTGATCTTGCTCTTGCGACAAATGACTGTCTTGCGCTTCAATAAAGAAGTCTCGGAACATATCAATTTCACTTCTCGCCAGTTTCGCTTGAGCCATCTCTTGCTCTACGCCAATCAGCATTCCTGGCTTTTCCAGATGCAAAACATTGGGGTACACCGCACGTAGCTTTTCCATTGGATTTAAAATCGCGTGCTTATCCATTAAACGCACCAGCAAGTAATCCTCGTGCTTAGGATCCGTCTTGCCTTGCTCGATGACTTGCTCAAGCTCGCCTTCGATGATTCGCATTTCATGAGGCGCAATGAGATCAATATGTTCAGCAGAAACAAACCCATTCTGATCGAGCTCCACCAGCGTGAAACCTTTCTTCTGGTTTTGCTCACCAAAGCTATATTTCATCAATGAACCAGAATAACGAATGTACTCTTCACCTTTTTTCTGCGGCTGATGCAAATGCCCTAGTGCCACATAATCGAAGTTAAGGAAGTGTTCGTGGCTGACACGATCAGAACCACCGATCGATAGCGGACGCTCAGATTCGGATTCAATCGCGCCATCAACAAAGCAGTGACTGACTAATACATTTCGCTGCCCTGCTTGGAACTGTTCGGTAATTTTCCCGGCCAATAGTTTGTGCGCTTCATCGTGCGTTGAAACCGCCTCTTTGTAAGCAAAGCGAACTTGCTCAGGATCGTTATAAGGCATGCCATAAAAAGCTACAAGCCCTGCTGTTTTGGTTTGGATAACGACAGGATTAAGCATGTCTTCGAAGTTGCTAATGATGTGTAGACCCGCATTTTTCATCTGTTCAGAGCCAAACCCCAAACGCTCTGCACCGTCGTGGTTACCAGAAATCAAAATCATTGGGGTATTTAATTCACCGCAAATGCGCTTTACTACACGGTTAAGCAGTTCGATAGCCACTGTCGGCGGCACGGAGCGATCGTAGATGTCACCCGCCACAATGACTGCATCAACGGGGTTATTTTGAATATATTGAATTAACTGTTCTAGAACCGCTTGCTGATCTTCCAGCAATGAGACGTTATGAAATTGGCGGCCAAGGTGCCAATCAGAGGTATGGATAAACTTCATTCGAATTCACTTTCTACCATAAACATGGCGTTATCTTATTATTTCGCTAGGATATCCTGACTTCATAAGCTTTTCATGTGGTTTGTTAAGCTTGAACTAAAAAGACTATTCTAAGCCACAAACTCATCAACATTTCCTCATAAGCAAACTCACGAAAGTTCACTAAATATTCATGTTTCTCGCTTGCTTTTATGCAATCAGATTACTACCTTTATTCTGATATAGGTTCTTTAATTGTTAATCGTTAGATTGCTGCTGTCTTAAATTGCTATTTTATAGAGGAACAAGAGTGTGAGAAACCATCGATTTAAACACTTGTTGAGCGCGCTCAAAGAGTTAACTCCCGAACAAAAGAGGCAGTTGATCGATCAGGCTCAGCTATCCCTTGCTCAAAGCCCTCATTCATCCACTATCAATGATATTCTAACCAAGGAAGAGCTAGACGCACTTTTACAGCCAATGCCAGTGCTCAACGAAAAATGATCACAAACGCCAATCTATTGCTCTGATTTCTTGGTCTTGTTTACCAGGAAAATGCTCACATTCGTCACGCAGACTATTAGCCTCTCTGTTATTGCTTCGCTTTTCATCACCCAGAACCGTTTCCATAAAGAACAGTTGCCATAAAGAACAGTTACCATAAAGTTAGCAAGAAGAAATTACCCGCCTATACATAACGTAAAATTATAATAAGCATAACTATTGATAATTTCATGTTTCCCTGAATTTTATTTATCTTACGTTCAACCCACAGAATATTGGACTTAGCTTTGTTTGAGATAAGCCCGCATTCTTGAAATAAGGATAAATATGAAATTTCTTCACACTATGGTCCGTGTCACAGACCTTGATAAGTCCATTGAGTTCTACACCAACGTTCTTGGCATGAGCGTGCTTGAACGCTTCGAAAACACAGAATATCGTTATACTCTGGTGTTTGTTGGTAATGCCGATCAACCTGATAGCGCGACAATTGAACTCACTTACAACTGGGACACTCACAGCTATGACCTAGGTAACGCATTTGGTCATTTTGCTCTGGGCTGTGAAGATATTTATGCCGCATGCGACAAGATCAAAGCACTGGGCGGCAACGTAACCCGCGAACCAGGCCCAATGAAAGGTGGTGAGACGCACATCGCTTTCATCAAAGACCCTGACGGTTACCAAATCGAATTGATCCAAACAAGCAAATAACGAGGTTTATCATGACAAATGCATTGTTCCAACCTATCCAACTAGGTTCTCTCACGCTTGAAAACCGTATCGTTATGCCACCAATGACTCGCTCTCGCGCAAGCCAACCTGGTAACGTTGCAAACGATATGATGGCGGAATACTACGCACAGCGTGCGTCTGCTGGTTTAATTGTTGCAGAAGGCACTCAGATTTCACCTATGGGTCAAGGTTACGCTTGGACACCGGGTATTTACAGTCAAGAGCAAATCGCAGGCTGGAAAAAAACAACCGATGCGGTACATGCAAAAGGCGGCGCTATCTTTGCTCAGCTTTGGCATGTTGGTCGTGTGACTCACCCTGATAACATTGGCGGCGAGCAACCAATTTCATCTTCTGCGCTAAAAGCAGAGAACGTGAAAGTATTTATCGATAATGGCACGGATGAACCTGGTTTTGTTGAGGTGGTTGAACCACGTGAAATGACCAAAGAAGACATCAAAATGGTTATCGAACAATACCGACAAGCTGCGCTAAATGCGATTGAAGCTGGGTTTGACGGCATCGAACTTCACGCAGCGAACGGTTACCTTGTTAACCAATTCATTGATTCTGAAGCAAACAATCGTACAGATGAATACGGCGGCTCGATTGAAAACCGCTTACGCTTCCTTGGCGAAGTAGTTGAAGCAATGACTCAAGCGATTGGTGCTGAGCGTGTTGGTGTTCGTCTTGCTCCGTTTACGTCGCTAAACGGCACTGTAGATAAAACACCGGTTGAAACTTACATTGCTGCTGCGGCACTGCTTGATAAGCTGAACGTCGTTTACATGCACATTGCAGAAGTGGACTGGGATGACGCGCCAGACACACCAGCTGAATTCAAAACAGCCGTTCGCGAAGCATACAAAGGCACGATCATCTATGCGGGTCGTTACAACACGGAAAAAGCCACCGAAGCTCTAGAAAGCGGCTTGGCAGATATGGTTGGCTTTGGTCGCCCATTCATCGCGAACCCTGATCTACCTAACCGAATCAGAAATGATTACCCATTAACAGCGCACGATCCTGCCACACTATTTGGTGGCAATGAGAAAGGTCTGTTGGACTACCCTGCTTACCAAGCAAATTAAGCGTCCAAGCTGATAATCGTATCGGCAAGATTTTAGCGATGAATAAAGAAACCCGCTACGTTCATTTACAGAGGAACGCAGCGGGTTTTGTTTTGAAATTAACAAATACAAACTAGAAACTAGAAACTAGAAACTAGAAACTAGAAAATTAAATACAGAACCTAGCGACGCTGGCAAGAAGTGCAGCCGCGGCATGCTGAGCGTGTGGTTTTATCCAACAAACTACGCTGAACTTTGCAATAAGCGTTCTTCAATGCGCGTCGACCAGAAAACCAATCATCAGGTTTAGTGAGAATCAAATAGCCATTAAAGCGTTTTACGAGTTCCACTCTGTTCGTGTCGATAAAGCGGCGGTCAAAGCTTATCTCAAAGTAATCCAGAGCTTCTTCAATACAAGTAAAGCTGGCAATTTTGGCTTGGATATCGTTTGGGCTCATAGCTTTCTTATCTGTATTCATCAACGGAGCGGTAAGTATACGTTCTCCCACAAACCTGATCTTTGATGCGCCACAAACCACCACACGAATGAATTCTATTTCACCCATCGGCACGCAACGTACACTGAGTTGAACTGAGTTTATTCCGCCTGGTGCTTGTTCCGACTGATGTGTTTATCCGACCGATGTAGACAATGGCAATATGATGCCTGAATGAGGTCGTCACGTTGTGCACGATGAGGGCGTACAACTCATTGCCGATTGGATAAATTCGATTGATACAACGGGCTGGAGCTGTGTAGAGTAACTCTACTTAACGCAAAAGTGGCAATGGCCACAGACCGTTTAAGTGACCATTAAGAAGCAATTATTATTCTTAAAACCAGAAAATAAAAGAGCGATGGATAGAAACCAATCGCTCTTTTATTTGGCTGTTTAACTTGTTGGACTATCGCACTGCTTTGCCTATAGCAATACTTATTATCTATCGCAGTACTTCTGTGCCTATTGCAATACTTGTTAGCTATCGCAGTACGCTGATTGTCGGCGTAGCTCGCTAGCGTAGAAACAGTCTTTTCAATGCCTTAATAGCCGTACCACGTCGCTCTAGCAATAAACTGACACGAGGCAGCCATGTTGGTGTGTGTAGGACGGTTTTAGCATGACTAAAGGTTCTAAAGCCCTCTTCGCCATGATAATGCCCAATACCAGACTCACCGATACCACCAAATGGTGCATCTTCTGCGCCTACATGCAAAATCGTATCGTTGATACCTACGCCGCCACTGTGCGTATTTCTTGTTATGTGTTCGATCATGCTTTTGTCGTTAGACATAATGTACAGCGCTAGTGGTCGCTGATTCTGATTAATGTACGAAAGCACCTCTTCAATGTTCGAATAAGGTTTGATTGGCATAAGAGGGCCAAAAATTTCTTCTTTCATGATGGTCATGTCTTCTGAAACATGAGTGACCAAGTGTGGGTACAAGCATCGCCCGTCTGTTTGAGCATTAGCTACGGTATGGACCTCTGCGCCTTTTGCTTTTGCATCTTCAAGCACCGCTTTTAAGCGTTCAAACTGACGCTGGTTAATAATATGAGTAAGCCCCTGCTCTTGTTTGCCATTAACATACAAGCTTTCAAAACGTTTGAGAAAGAGAGCGATAAATTCGTCGACTTTACGCTCTGGGACAAAGGCGTAGTCAGGCGCAACACATATTTGTCCGGCATTAATGCACTTACCAAACAGAATGGTATCCACCGCTTTATTCAAATCCGCATCATCAGCCACAATAACCGGAGATTTGCCACCAAGCTCCAACGTAACGGGGGTTAAATTTTCGGCCGCGGCTTTCGCCACCGCACGCCCTACATTGGTTGATCCTGTAAAAAGCAAATGATCAAATGGCAATTTACTGAACGCCTGCGCCACATCCGCCTCTCCCTCTACAACCACCACATCCTCTGGCAATGCACGGCAGATATCAGTAATCACTTTATTGGTCTGAGGCGTAAACTCACTCAACTTGATCATGACTCGGTTGCCAGCAGCCAGCGCTGTCACTAGCGGTGACAAACTCAAAATGACAGGAAAGTTCCAAGGAGAAATGATACCAACGACACCGACTGGTTGATATTCAACAGATACTGATGATGGGGTCAGCAGTAAACCGGCATGACGTCGACTCGGTTTACACCACTTATTAAGGCGCTTCACGGTATAATCGATTTGTGCGACCGTCGGCAATACATCCGTCATCGCGCTATCAAATTCAGAACGATAACCAAAATCAGCACTTAACGCGGTGACGAGCGCCTGTTGATGATCCAAAATCGTGGTCTTAAGGAGGTTCAGTTTCTGCTTTCTGATTTCTAGACTTGGGTAAGGTTCCAAAAGATAAGACGCTCTCAGTCGATCTAATGTTTGTGGTAATTCATGACCAACTTCAATATCTACAATGGCATTCATGGGTTTTCTCCTTAAGCACTCGGATATATTCCTAATGCGGCCTGATCTCAGGTTATTCTCGTTTCCAAATTAACAGCCCTTCCAGATTAACATATGAGCAACATTGTGACGAATGTAAGGCAAGAGAACTTAGAGTTTGAACTCAGATTTCATGGCTTTTACACATCTGCAATATTGATACGAGTAAACTGACTCGGAGCCTGTTCTATATAATGAGCCCATACATGCTCGTACAGTCGATGTTGATTAGCAAAAGGGGCTAAGTGTTTGGCTTCCTCTAACGAACACCATCGGAAATCGGTATGTTCATGGTTAAGAATGACATTCTGATTCGGCTTACAAAAAATCACAAAACAAGGGACCACCATTATTCGATTTTTCTTGGCTTCATAAAACTGTTCTAAGAAATCTGCGCTATGAAGCTCTAACGCGTCAATTTGAGTTTCCTCTTTGAGCTCTCTTAGAATGGTTTGCCATCCCTCTTCACCAGATTCAACGCCACCTGCAACATGACACCAATATCCACCTTTTACCCTATCGAGTAATAGCATTTTATAAGTGCCATCAAATTCAGAGAGCACCACGGCAGATACATGCGTCGCTTGAATCGGAATCATATTCCCTCCTTTTCACTCTATTTTTCACTCTGTTTTTAACCATTCTGCATACTAACCCTTTACCTACAACCATAAGCCACTACGCTGACATACTGAAGCCCAAAGCTTTGATTCATTACGCCATTTAGTATGCTAAAGTGCGATCTCCAACAAAAAAAGAGCCACAAGATGCCTAATACTCTCAATTCTATGATTCCTATCGGCGTGCGCTTCATGGTGCTATCTGCTTTCGGCTTCGCACTCATGTCTGCGACGGTGAAACACGTTAGTTTGTATGGTATTCCAGTGTTTGAAATTGTGGCTGCAAGGGCTCTCGTTTCTTTAATCATCAGCTATGCCGATGTAAAGCGTAAAGGCATTTCCGTATGGGGGAACAACAAACCATTGCTGTTTGCGCGCGGGGCGGTTGGAACCATGGCATTAATGTGCGTGTACTACTCTGTCACAACCTTACCTTTAGCTGAAGCAACCATTTTTCAGTACATCCACCCTGTTTATACTGCACTGCTCGCTGTATTTTTTCTTAAAGAACGCATTCATTTTTCTACGCTCCTTTGTATCGTACTCTGCTTACTTGGCGTCTACGTGATGGTAAGCGGTGATACGGGTCCAAATGCTCAGCAAACATTACCCATGTTCAGCGTAATGATCGCGATATTAGGCGCATTTGGAAGCTCCATCGCATATGTTATTGTCAGAAAGCTGAGTCAAACAGAAGACAGTTCGGTGATCATTTTTTACTTCCCTTTAGTCGCGCTTCCTGCCTCGATCATTCTGATTGGCGATCAATTCGTTATGCCTGATGCGTACCTTACTATGATGCTCATCTTGGTCGGCGTGTTCACTCAGATTGGGCAACTCGGTTTAACCAAAGCCATGCAAACTCAAGAAGCTGGAAAAGCCTCCGCTTACTCTTATGTGCAAATTATCTTCTCGGTTATTCTTGGGATTATTTTCTTCGGTGAGCTGCCATCCATCTGGACTTACTTAGGCGGGGCATTGATCGTCACAGGGGCATTAATCAATGTTTTTGGACAGCATTTAAAACTGCCGTTATTGAAACGTTAAACGTCTGATTAAACGCAAAATAAAAGCCAGAGAATATAAGTCAAACTCTGGCTTTCTTTTCGGTGCTCATTGTAAAAATGAAGTGCTAAATGCTAGGCAGCAAACTTTAATCCAGCAATGCCTGCAACAATCAGAAGTAAGCTAATAAGCTTGATTAACGTTGCTGGTTCACTAAACAAATAAATACTAACAATTGCGGTACCTATGGCTCCAATGCCAACCCAAACACCATAAGCAATACCAAGAGGAAGCGTTCTTAAAGCAATACCTAATAGCCAGAAGCTCAGCACCATAAACGTAACGGTAAATGCCGATGGGGCAAGTTTACTAAAACCTTCCGAGTACTTAAGACCAACCGCCCACGCCACTTCACACAAACCCGCGATAAATAAAACGACCCATGCCATACATATTTCCTGAAAATGGGGTCGTCCCCAAAAAGACTAAGAGCGGTAAGGTCGTCCTTACTTCTGTAACTGGTACCAATTATACCCAAGCGGATATAAAGTTCTTTGACCTAATTTTACCAACGATAGGTGATCGATACACCCACGTCTTCACTCGTCACCCATGGTACAAGCTGGACATTTTCATCATACGCATCCGTAAATACATAAGCACTTAACGTCCCTAGTGCGGCTCCCGCTAACACATCACGCCAATAATGCTTCTTGGCTTCTACTCGCCCAACACTAACTAACGCTGCGACACCATAAGCAGGTAACCCCGCTTCCCAGCCATAACGCAAATACAAGTTTGTTGCAGACGCAAAAGCGTTTGCTGTATGGTTCGATGGAAAACTGTCGTTACCGCTTTTGTCTGGTCTCTCGGCATCAATGGTGACTTTTCCGAGTAAACCGATTCCCGATGCGGTACCAATACTAAAACCCGCTTGCCAAAAGCCCTCCCAATCCCCTTTATATACAGGAACTGCAGCAGCCGTTGCAACCAATCCATAAGCGCCAATATCGGTTAAAACATCCCAATCTTTTTCACTCATCGCATAGACAGATTGTGAACAGGTGACAGAAGCTATCCCTAGCAAACTAAGTGTTTTCTTCATCAATACAACCAATTAGAAAATAAATACACGCGAAAGCTACCACAGCCTCCAGCTTTATTCGAATGGGAACTGTAACAATTTGAATGTGAAATGAGCGTGAATAGGTTCTATTCTCAAGCACATTATGATGCTCAGTCGTAGATTGAAAGGTTAAGGTTTTCTCGCTAAATCACGCGCCAGAATGAGTGCCAATCCAAAGACTTGAAGGAACAATGCGATGCTTTTATACCATGACATCTTACCTGCCAAACGAAGCATTTCTTCCGTAAGATCAAGATTGTTCAGATAGTGGTTGTCAATTTGCTCTCGCAGCGTCGACTGAGCTTGGTTGATTTGCCCCATTAGCTCTGGCAACTGCTCTGGTGTTATTGGGCCAATCTCTTGACCAGTCCAGGATGACAAGTGACCTCGCATTGCGTCTTCAATTAAGAGCGGCAAGGAACTGGATTGATTTAAGTGAACATGTAAGAGCAACATTTCTCGCTTTCGCTCTAACACTTCGACGCTATCCCAAGCACGTTGAATAGAATATAAATTGTCGGCTTTTTGTTCTGTAATACTCGTGTTTACTTGACTCAGTTTATCCAACACAACACTGGTTAACAAAATAGCGGCAATATTAAGTACGAGTCCAATGAGTACAAGGAGCCAAGGCGGGGGTAAATAAATGCGCGTTTTCACCATAAGTTTCCATATGGCAAATAAAACAGATTCAAAATAACGAGGGTAAGCATACTAGCAAACGTCAGCTTCATGCCCGTCACGCGCCCTTTCAATTGATTAGATAATATAGCTCGAGCATGAAGCACCCGCCCAACCACGAATAACAATCCCGTTATATGTACCCACCAAACTGACGCGCCGTTATACTCTAAAAGGCACATCAAAATAAGCGTGATAGGAATGTATTCTGCGGCATTACTTTGGGCACTTCTTGCAATCTGTAAGGGCTCTACCCCGCCATCCGCATAGGCTACTTTGTTAATTCGTCGTTGTTTGATGACTTGAAAGGCAAGCCAAATGAGGAGAAGTGCTAAAACACAAGCATAGAGAGCGGTGATCATAAACGTTCCTTCTTTGGGATCTACTGTTATTCAGTATACCCAAACACCCATAAGATGCTTGGGTACGTCCCTGAAAGTCGTTTGTTTTATACTGGGTGTGCTGGCATTTTTCCACGCCTGGCACGTGAAAAAACTCCCTCAATAACCGTAAGCAGTAGGCCTACCCAGATAAATGCAAATGTCACTGCCTTTACGCTATCAAACAATTCCCCGAAAAACAGAACGGCAAGGATGAATTGAAGGCTAGGCTCAATGTATTGCATGAGACCGACTGATGATAAGCTCGTGATGCGAATTGCTATTGAGTAGAAAATCAAAGGCAGAATAGTCACTGGTGCACTGCCGAGGTACAACAAAAAGGTACCCAGATCGACAGTTGACGATAAGTTTCCGACGGTGACTTGCTTAAACAATAAATACCCACACGCAATTGGGGTCAGCAATAATGCCTCAACAAAAAGTGTGGTGCTCCAATTGTAATTAACCTTTTTCTTGAACAGGCCATAAAGAGAAAAAAACAAGCCCATCGTAAGCGCTACCATTGGCAGTTTCCCATATAGAACGACTTGGTATATCACGCCTACCGCCGCTAAAAGAATGGCAGCGAACTTGCCCTTGGATAATTTATCACCCAACACAAATACGCCAAGCGCAACAGAAATCAGCGGGCCAATAAAAAAACCTAGGCTTGCATCAATTACACGGTTGTTAGTTAGAGCCCAAATAAAAGCAACCCATGAGATACACATTAAACTGCTGGCTAAAAATGCATAACCTAGGGACTTTTGATCTTGCCAAATTTCTGCCCAGTTTGGCCAACGACGCGTCATTGCAAAGACCAATAGAATCCCTACCGGTACTGAACCGATAATTCTCAAGGCTAACAGCTCATCCATTGCCGCATTAGGTAAATAACGATAGTAAATTGGCAACAACCCCCAAATAACGAAAGAGAGTGCGGCCATAACGTTTCCGTAACGACTGTTGTTCATATCTAACTCAACATACAAAAAGTGACGCGATTTTATAGAGCGATTTGGTTTTGTAAAGTGCTTTTAATCAAAGTAAACACGCTCCGCTTAGAGCAACATACCCTATAACGCAAGACCTTGAATTACTGCGGTTAAACCGCTCACCAAACATAATGTTAATGCACCAATACGAATTTTTTCTTTAGGCAAAGACTGCGTTGTTTTGATCGCCAACCAATAGCCGAATGCTGCACTTGGCAACAAAGGGATAGTGATAACTAAATGATGCAGAGTAAAAAAGCCGGCCGGAATTTGAATCACCAACGAGATAATCGAACTAAACACAAAAAACGCCGAAAGGTTACCGCGTAACTGGTTTGCATCTTGATGCTGAAGCAATAGCGCCATTGGAGGACCTCCGATGGCTGAACTGGTACCAAATAGCCCAGAGAAAAAGCCAGCAACAGACATTCGACCTGGTGTCGGCTCTATACGAAACGGCAGTGCGCTCACCACGACAGCAAACAACACCAACAGTCCGATCCAAAGTGTCAGCGCTTCTGTGGAAACAAAAAACAACAAGGCCCCACCAGCTATCGAACCCGGCACTCGGCCAATTAAGGCCATTTTTAATCCACCAATTTCAACACTGCTTCTGTGTTTCATGGCATTCATCAATGAGATAAACAATGCAACTAAACAGATCGGTGCAGGCACGTATTCCGGCGCTAGAATGATAAGAAGCGGCGCCGCCACAATTGCTAGGCCAAAACCGATAGCTGTTTGAACATAAGAGCCGAGAAAGATCAGCCCCATCGCAAGCAAGTTAGTAGAATCGAATTCCATCGATGTGATTCTTATTGTTAATGTAAAAAAGAAGTGCCCCAATCAGCAAGCATTGAGAAGTAGGCCCTACGTGCGAAATACTCGTAAAATAGAACCACTCACGACAATTGGGAATTTAGTCGATAAGACAAGAGGATATCAGGTCTTTAATCGGCGCATAGGATCAACCAAGCTCACAAAAAACACAATCAAAATGTACTAATAAATGAACCCATCGAGTTCATATTATGAAACTTTCAATTTTAGTTAACATTAGATTGGAAAATTTAACGCACGACCACTACCCCAACCTAGATCTCCGTATTATAATTCTAGTTAAATATAGAAATTCGCGATGAATAACTCATTAAAAACCACACAATCAGTTTGACAAACCAAAAACAATAAATATGTCAGACTAAAACCCTAGAAAACTAAGAGATTGTATGAAAAAGAATCTGGTTTTACTTTAATTGAGCTTGTTGTTGTTATTGTCATACTCGGTATTTTAGCGGTGACCGCAGCACCTCGTTTTTTGAACATTCAAGATGACGCCCGCGAAGCCCGCCTAGAGGGCATGAAAGCCGCCATTCAATCAGGCCTTGCGTTGGGTTACAGTAAAATGGCGATAGCTGGGTTAGAGGATGTTCCATTTGCTTCTCATTCTAAGCCTGATACATCAGGAAATACTTACGATTTACCATTTGATGAGTGCCAAAAAGAAAAATATTGTGTTTTTCGATTTGGCTATCCTGGCGCAGACGTAAACAGCTTGTCCACAATAGTCACCGAACTTGAAGATCACAACGGCGATAGTGATTGGTTAGTTCGTGTGTTGGGGAGTACCAACCTGGTGTACATCACCCCCCGTAATGATGCCACTGCAAACGAAAGTAACTGCAGCATCATTTACGGTGCCCCATTTAATGCTGATGAGAGTTATACTTTAACTCTCAATCCATGTAAGTAAAAAAAATGGCTGCCAATTGGCCTATCTCTTATACACAAATCCCTAAGCTACAGCTTGGGGATTTTTTTGAACTAATTTTACGTTTCATGATCTGATCATCAAATCAATGACAAGGATGATTATCATGACCTATATAGAACCAATTCTTTGGGCACAAAAACAATTCGGTCAAGCTGACCTTAATGACCCAAGACGAACTCAAAGACTCGTCACTCTAGCGGCTTCACTGGCTGAGCAACCTGGTATATCCGTCTCAAAACTCATCATCTCCCCAGCCGATATGGAAGGGGCTTATCGCTTTATTCGTAATGAACAAATCAAAGCAGAAGATATTGCAGAAGCCGGATTTTATGTCACAGCACAAGAAGCTTTAGAGCAACAAACACTGCTTGCATTAGAAGATACCACTTCTCTAAGTTATTCACATCGCAGCATACGAGATGCTCTCGGGCACTCTAATCAAGGTAATCGACACCGAGCGATGTTCGTTCACTCAACCTTGCTTTTTGCTCCCGAAACTCACACGGTAGTCGGTTTAATTGAACAACAACGTTGGACACGAGATATTGAAAAGTGTGGGCAGAGGCACCAGCACGCAACTCGACCGTACAAAGAAAAAGAAAGTTATAAATGGGAGCAAGCATCTCGCCATGTCGCAGAGCGACTAGGCGATAAAATGTCAGATATTATTTCTGTGTGTGATAGAGAAGCCGATTTATTCGAGTACCTCACTTACAAGCACGAGCAACAACAACGATTTATCGTTCGCTCAATGCAAAGTCGCTGTATTGAGGAGCATGATAATCGCCTTTATGACTACGCTTCCAAGTTGTTATCAGCAGGAAGCAAAGAGCTAAAAGTACCGCAAAAAGGCGGTCGTAAATCCCGCAAGGCTCATCTAGACATCAAATATGCCCCTGTGACACTTAAGTCTCCCGCCAATAAAAAGAGTACGATAATATTCATCTCTACTATGTTGGATGTATAGAGCAAGGTGAAAGTGGCGATAAACTCGCGTGGCATTTACTGACATCAGAGCCAGTAACGAATAAAGAAGAGGCACTTAAAATCGTCAGTTATTATGAGCGTCGTTGGCTAATAGAAGATTTTCACAAGGTTTGGAAAAGTGAAGGCACTCAAGTTGAACAACTGAGAATGCAAAGTAAAGATAACTTAGAAAGGCTCAGTGTTATTTTAGCTTTTATTGCCACTCGTTTACTCCAGTTAAGATTTATGAACGAATCTAAAGAGTTATCTAATAGCAGTTGTGAACAGGTGTTAAAAGGTAAATCGTGGAAGCTCATGTGGTTAAAATTGGAGAAGAAAGCATTGCCGAAAGAAGCACCAGATATATCATGGGCTTACAGAGGCATTGCACGATTAGGAGGCTGGAAAGATACCAAGCGGACTGGTCGCGCTTCTGTAAAGACATTATGGCAAGGATGGTTTAGGTTACAAACCATCCTTGAAGGATATGAGCTAGCTAAGTCTCTTGAACACAATGACTTGTGATCAAGAGACAGGCCAATTGGCAGCCATTTTTGTATCTCATTTTGGATAAAGTGCTAAGCAAAGTTAAACACGTACTTGTCCATCATGTTCACCATTCGACCAATCTCTGGCTTAGTAATGGTGTCATTCGCCCCTAATGCCAACGCTTTCGCTCGGTTATCCTCACTCATCAATGATGAAAACATTAAAATCGGCATCTGATTGTAGGCTTCTGTATCTCGCAATCGCTTAACAAGATGCATACCATCCATACGAGGCATTTCTACGTCCGTAACCACAGCATCAAGCAGTTCTTTAATCGGGAGATTCTCTTCCTTGGCAACGTCAATCAAGTTCATTAACTTCTCGTACGCTTCACCACCATCTTTACAAGTGATCACGTTATAACCTGCTGATGCTAACGTATCTTGAATTAATGAGCGGATAAATGCCGAATCATCCACAACCATGATTGTTTTCGCATTGCGCTTACTTACCATGCGTTGATTCAGGTCAACCGACTTGTCCCCTTTCACATCGTACTTTTCCATGCTCAACTCAGGGTTGATGTCTGCAATGATCTTTTCAAAATCAAGGATCATTATCAGATTACCATCCTTACGAACCACCGCTACCACACAGTCTTGTTCTCCCGCCTCAAGAAACTGGCTTGGCGATTCCACATCATTCCAAGAAATACGGTGAATACGTGAAATGCTATCGATCAAGAAACCATTGGTCATCTTGTTAAAGTCCGTGACGATAACAAACTTTCTCTCTAGATCGCGTCGCGTCGGTACACCTAACCAACCCGCAAGATCCACCAAAGGCGTTAAGACTTCACGCGAAGAAAATACACCAATCATGTGCGGTTGAGCATTAGGGTAATCAGTAGTTTCTGGTACACGAATCACCTCGCGGACTTTAGCCACGTTAATGCCGTAATAACATGTTTTGGTACTACCATCTGGTAGTTGTTTTTCTAAATGGAACTCAATGATTTCTAATTCATTTGTGCCACTTTCAGTCAAAATACTACTGGTTACGTTGTTCATAAACCCAATTATCCAAAATACGCATCAATAATGACTGATGCACGCCCGCGGTAAGCAATCCAAAGGCAATAAATCTAAGTGTCTTGTTGTAATGGCTGTAATGAAATTTGTAAATAAACCAATTGATGTTCAACTCGCATTTTGTAACAAACGCTAAATTCTTCTGATTTATGAACAAATAATATTCACCAATCCATTAATACTATTCGTCGTGCCTAGGTTAGCGACCACAAGAACAAAAAGTTTAGGAGAATTTAATGGCTTTTAATCACCGTCTCTTGCTGCACACGATGGCGCTCTCCATATACGCCCTCTTCTGTTCTCACACCACAACTGACAATCATCGTTATTTGGTCGCTGTCTCGCAGACCTAATAGTGCTTTTACGCGTTTAGAGTCAAAGCCCTCCATAGGGCATGTGTCGTAGCCTTTATCTCGCATCGCGTACATAAATGTCATCGCCGCAAGTGAAACGCTTTTATGTAGGCACACTCGAACATCCGATTTGCTTACCTCACGCACCATCGGTTTATTGCGCCCGAGCCACTCACTATAGGCTTTTCGAAACAACCCACGCAAACCAAACTTATCGTTGTTGTAAACCAACGGGATAAGTTTCTCGTAATACTTTAGAGCGCGTTTCGCCGCAGCGTCGTCACGGCCCTCAAAAGCCTGACGCACAGTCTCTGCGTTGCGCTTAGCGCGCTCTTTCCAGTTGTGCGTTGTTGCCACAAATACGACCAGCTCATTGGCTGTTTTGGCCGCATTCTGACCCATGCAATATTCTGCAAGCTTGCTTCGCTTCTCAGGTGAAATCACACGATGAAATTCCCACATTTGCATGTTACTGCTGTTTGGGCTGAGCGTCGTTAACTCAAGGGCGTGAGCGACATCATCATGATTAAAATCCGAATTCTCATCATATTTTCGAACGGAGCGACGAGACTGAACGATAGACTCAAAAGAAGACACCATAACTTACCTAAACTATTCAAATAGGCACGATCTTTACTTATTGAAAAGCGTGGTGCAAGCGGTTCCAGCCACTTAGAGCCATTATCAACTGCTATTTCTACCCAGAATCATTTAATTTGAACACCGTCACTTATAGAAAAGTGATAAACTAATGACAATACACAGTTTCACTCTTTGGGCACACCATCTAGAACAACCCAAAGATCACAGATTGAAGCGAGTCAATGTGTACAACAACACAGGCAAGTATAAGAACTTCAATCAATGAATTAAGGTAAACACGTAAAAATGATTAACAACTCAATCCAGTGGTTCCCTGGTCACCCTCATTAAAATCCCACAACTTACCAAGAAATCCACATTAGCTATTAATATCATAAACTTAGTCAGAACTTCAATTCCATAGCGTCCCACCAAATATCACTAAAAACCATAACTTTGGTACCCCACCTGATACCCCACCGGGTACCCCACCAAATCAATTTGCTATACAATACTCTTCAAGTAATCACCTCAAAGATCAATGGCCATGGCAAAACGAATCACTGATGCAACGATCAAAGCCCTCGAGATAAGAGATAAAGAATATACGTTCACCGTCGACGAAAACTTACAGTTACGTTTGCGCCCCAAGCGATCTAGTAAAGGCAAA
The DNA here is from genome assembly GCF_003544875.1 of Vibrio alfacsensis. NCBI lineage: Bacteria > Pseudomonadati > Pseudomonadota > Gammaproteobacteria > Vibrionales > Vibrionaceae > Vibrio > Vibrio alfacsensis. The sequence continues at coordinate 706,640 of NZ_CP032094.1, read as the reverse complement.
GGTACTAAGGCTTGGCAATTTAAGTACCGTCACCCTGTAACTCGAAAGATAACCAAAATTTCAATGGGTACCTATCCTTCACTTCGACTTGCTGCGGCGAAACTCGAAGCAGCCGAATACCGCAAACAAATGGCAGAAGCGTATCGATCCAAAACGTTCCAGAGAAAATAAAAAATCGAAGAATTACAAAAGCACAACGATAATTTTCTCACAGTCGCAACGATGTGGTTTGAGAGGAAACGTAAGTCAGTCAGCCCTGATCACGCTAAGCGAATCTGGCGAACACTTGAAAAATACGTATTTGATAACTTAGGGTCCCTTCCGGTAAGTGCTATTACTCGACGTGATGCAATTGAAATTCTACGTCCTCTAGAAAAAGTTGGGAAACTATCCACTATTAAAAGAATTTGTCAAAGCCTAAACCAAATCATGGAGTACGCGGTGGCTAGTGATGTGATTCGCGCTAACCCACTAACCAAGATGATCGATTCATTTGAGAAACATAAAGTTAAAAATATGCCGACTATACACCCCGAACTACTAGGTGAGCTAATGACTCGATTGTTTCAGAATGAAAACCTCCAAGATAAGACCAAACTGCTCATACTATGGCAGTTGCACACGATTTGCCGCCCAAAAGAAGCGGTGAGAACACGCTGGAAAGACATCAATGAAAAACATCAATGCTGGACTATACCTGCCGAAGAGATGAAAGGAAGACGAATACACAGGGTTCCTCTGACCAAACAGGCAATGAATATTCTTGAGCAGATCAAGGCACAAAGCAAAGGCAAAGAATTTGTTTTTCCAAATCAACGAGATCCTGATAACCATATGTGCTCCTCCACTGCTAATGCTGCTTTAAAACGGAGTTTAGGCTATAAAGGTGTACTCGTTTCACATGGTTTAAGAGCGATAGCTTCCACTGTATTGCATGAGCAAGGGTTCGATACACTGCACATAGAAGCTTGTTTAGCACATAAGGATGAAAATATGACTAGAGCAAGCTACAATCGTTCAGACTTCTTCGAGCAAAGAAAAGAAATCATGTGCTGGTGGAGTGAGTATATTGAAAAAGCTTATAAAGTGGGTGGAGACTCAAATAGGTAGATGTGTGTTAACACCCACAGATATTATCGAGTGAGATCGATTTCGAGTCTTTCCCCCACGAACCAACACTCTTCATCTCCAATAGGTTCGATAACCAGCCCCAAGTGATAGTTTTGATTAAAAAAACTCGGCTTGCGTCTTACGATCTGTTCCACTAAACAAAGCACCAAGATTTAGATGACTATGATACCAACCAAAAAAAATTTATTATTTGTTGTTTGTATTCGAGCCGCATCCCTAGCTGCGAGCCCCATGGACAAAGAACACTGGTTGCATCAAAGTCACAGCTTGGAACTGCTTCGGTAACTTTGACGGCAATGATAAGGCAACAGGTCATGCCCTCGCGCGACTGTTTTGATAGTCGTACCCCAAACCTTTACCTAGGAGCGAAAACTTGCGCGTGATGAGTTAAAATTAAAGATATCGAAGCGCAAGCGTATCATGTTGACAATTTATTACGCTATTATACTGCCCAAAGTGTAACTAGTTTAATATAACAATAGAGGGGGGAAGATGGATTTTGGTGATTGGATAGATGCTCACCCACTTCTTGCCGCTCTTTCGGCTTGGGGAATTGGAGGTTTGGTAGGTCTAGTAATAGGTCTGATCATTTTTATGAGTATACAAATAATGGGATTGGCTATCCGTACGTAAGTGCCCCACCATTTTACTAGCAATACAGCTAATGGGTCTAAAATGCGAACAGACCATATCATATAATGGTCTGTTCGCTTTTTATCCCAGGGAGCATAGTTTAACAATGACCTTTCATTGACGCTCATTATCATATAACTAGAAGCACACAGAGCTGGAAGTGCACGCCATGAAGGTTCTGGACAAAACCTTGTTACGATCTTCAATAGGCGCATAATGTATCGAATAACCTCTTCTAACTCTAAATATTCAAGCTATCAATCAAACTCCCAACCCACGAAATCTTAACTTGCGGACAACAAATTATAAATTCTTGTAAGTAATCCCATCCGTAAGCACGGAGTCATCGAATCTAACTGTGACTTCAGTAGAATTGTTAATTGCTCTCTATTGTCTTTGCCAAAAAAGTGGTCGAGGCTATTGATTCGATGAACTTCCATACAGAAATCCCAAAATAGCTCTAGGTCATGATGGTCCCATTTGCCAATAGCTTCAAGCCAATCGTCCGCCTTTAAAGTCAGTGGAGCCTGACGATTAGTTACATGCGTATATGCTTTTCTGTCAACATCTACCCACTTTGATGTAGTTATCTCTTCGATAAGTTGAGTAATATTATCTTTACGCTCATTTTCCTCAAAATATGATCTCAATTCATCGATACTTTTGGTAAACCAGAATCACAAGAAAAAGTGTGAAAATGTCTTTCTTCTGATGGTGTTATGTACACAAGCCTTTCTTGAGCAATGTTGACGATATTAGACAAACGTTGGTCGTTAGATGCACTTATTGAGTATAAATAGGCAAGGAAATTAACGGCGCTATACCAAAAGCTCAGCGATGGGTTAGATTCATTCGATACATAATCAATTAAAGCTAATATATTTTCTTCAAGCTCTTCATCAGAATACCTACTTAACCCTTTCGGATTAATAAAATCTAATAATTTATTAATTTTGGGTGAAGATTATGTAGATCAGAATTTTGCAATGGTCTCGATAAACAGCCAAGTGTAAACTCAATAAATGAAGTGCTTTCACTATGAAATAAGTATTGTTGATAAAACGGATGGCGTTCATCTGGCTCATCAGGCAACAACGTGGTATTAATTTGTTCAACTATTTTATCCAGATCCTGATCTTGTTGATGATGCAAAAAAGAGAGGTATAACATTTTATGGAAAAGCGATTGCTTAGAACTCTCGACATCAATTTCATCCTCCATAGTGTTGAGCATTCTAGATACCTGTTTCATCCTATCACATAGCCTAATAAGTACTCGTAAGTTCAAAGGCTGTATCTCATCTAATCGTTTAATCATAAAACGTTGAATGTCAGGCGAAACATCTAAAGTTCCGAAAGCGATATTGAATGCGTCTTCACTAGAGATCTCATACTTAAATTTCCAGCAAATTACCTTTTCGATAAGAGATTTACTGACTGATGACTTCGCATCATTCATAACCACTATTGCTTTAATGCTGCTTTCGGAATTACACATGCCATATAGCTCCCCAAGTATAAGGGACGCTAGAGAAGAATCTTCAATACGTTCAAGATCATCAACGATAATTGTAACATCGTTAATTTTTGAAATTATGGATTGTTTAACTAAGCCAGATAGTGACTCAACCAATTGACTGGAGTTAGTAACATCACCAATTGCACTAATAGCTTTTGAGAATATGCTTACTGCTTTTGCTGCGGTGTCTGATTCAGACTCGCTAGCTAAAGACATGTATTTTCCGATTAGCTTCTCTTGAAACTGCTGTAACGATTGGATGCCTAGAACCGATATTAGTAAGCAATCTTGCTCTGAGTGTGTGCTGTATTCATGAGTTATAAAATGAGTTTTGCCAACTCCCCAAGCACCATCCAACAGAACAATTGGCGCAAGAGAACAGTTCTCAAACACATCATTAATTTGTTTTGCCAAGTTACTCATTTATTAATTTAAGCCCAGTATCTATTGTGGATTTGATTAGCAAATCACATTGCAAAAACTAGGTCAAATGGAAGTTGAAACAACTTCCACAGTGAGCTGGCTAAACATTTTGGGGCACTTCCGAGTTACGAAGTGCCTCCTGTGACGGTTCTGGACAGAAGTGTTTCAGGGACTTTGCTAAATTAGTGAATTACGGATTAGTTAACTTGTTGGTGACCGTCAACTACATGGCCAAATTTTATTGTCCACTACAGTACTGCTTGTTTCTTTGGCGAGAAGAGCATACCACTTTCAGTAGTTGGCTTCCTCTTCTACACCTTTCCATGAATGTCACACTTATTATCTGAAATCGGGGTTAACAAAGTGCGATCCCGCCCTGTAGCTGACGTTAAATCTCAAGTGTTGCATTGTAGTGGTCAACAATTTCCGGACAGTAAATTAGTTCTAATTTCTACTTCAGCTGGGGCGATACCACCATTGTATGAATGAGGTCGTTGCCAGTTGTAGTAATTCATCAGATAGAAGCTGATATCTTTCATCGCTTCATTTATGGATCTGTAGCCTGTCGAAGGGATCCATTCAGACTTTAGACTTCTGAATACACGCTCCATAGGAGCATTATCCCAGCAGTTCCCACGTCGACTCATGCTCTGACTCATCTGGTAACGCCAGATATATTGTCTGAACTGTCGACTCCCATATTGACTACCTTGGTCAGAATGGAACATAACCCCATTAGGCTGTCCTCTCTGTTCATAAGCCATAGTTAGAGCTTTACTGGCTAAGACTGCATCTGGCTTTTCTGATAATGCCCAGCCAATGACTCGACGGCTATATAAGTCAATCACAACAGCAAGATAAGACCAGCGATTACCAGTCCAAATATAAGTGATGTCACCACACCAAACTTGGTTTGGATACTTTACATTGAACTCTCGACTTAAATGATTAGGGATATCTAGCCGCTCAGTTGCTGCTTTTATATTGGTGTGAGCTTGGTTGTTTACTCACGAGGCTCAGCTCTTTCATAAGTCCTCGCACCTTGAATCGGCCAATAGCAAAGCCACGCTCTCGCATCATAGAAACGAGGCTTCTGCTTCCAGCAGAGCCTCTACTCGATTTGAACAGTTGTGCCACTTCTACTCGGAGCATTGTTCGGTGTTTACAGGGTTGTTTTGCCTTTGTTTAAACTCATAGAATGTTGATTGAGCGACACCAAAGACTGAACAAAGAATGTCTATAGAATCATGCTCCTTAATTGGTCAATCAGCGTGTACGTTCGAGTTCGTCCGACATTAAGAGAGCTGTGGCCTTTTAGAATAGACTTCTCTCGCTCCAAACGGCTAATGCGGGCTTCAAGCTCTTGAATTTTGCTGCTCAGGCGTCAATGCTTTAGAAGTAGGAGTTATCCCGTTACGCTCAGATTTTAACTGCTCAACCCAACGGCGTAAGACAGTTTGTCCCACATCAACAGCTCTACTCGCTTCTAAAACAGTGTAATTCTGGTCAAGCACTAAGCTTGCAGCTTCTTGCTTGAACTCTGGACTAAATGTACGACGAACTCTGGTCATAAAACACCTCTCTTGGGGTGGTAACTGTACCACCTAAAATGGTGTCCGGCTTTATTAGACCACTACACATTGCTCACCACTTAAGCGGGCGCTAGGCAACTTCCTAGTGTCAATAAAATTTACATGCTGTAAGTGACCTAAAATAAATGTCCATAAAATCAGAATATTAAAGCCCAGGCATGATAAGTGCATTAAGCATGCATATGCATAAAGTATTTAACTCACTTAAGGAAAACCCTATGAAGAAACTATTTCTGGTATCTACAGTGCAATCCGCAGCGGCTGTATCAACTCAAGCTCTATGATGGTAGCAAAATGCAGGACTTAAAATACAAGGAGAGATTATGGCATCGATGATTAGATAAATGATGGCAAGAACATGGAATGTTTATTTAAACGCAAATTCGGAGAACTTATAAAATGAAAAGTAAATTATCATACTTGGTAGCTTTGTTCTTAATATCTGTGTCGCATGCTTCCGCCACCGTAATTACAGCTGAATTAACCAACACAAGTGGTAATTCGTGGCAAGCTGAATACGCTGTAGAAAATAATACATTAGGAGCATCTATAGAAGAATTCACTATATGGTTTGATCTTGGTCTCTACGAAAATATTTCTGTTTCTTCTACACCGTCGAGCTGGGATCCACTTGTTGTACAGCCAGACCCAGGGATCCCAGATGATGGGTTTTATGATGTACTTGCACTGGGTTCTGGTATTTCTAGTGGTAGCTCTTTAGATGGATTTGCCATCACGTTTGATTGGATAGGTGGAAATTCGTCAATGAGTCAGCTTTTTGAGGTTGTTGATCCAAACACTTGGGCGGTACTTGATTCTGGAAATACAATCATTGTAACGACTTCTATTCCAGAGCCATCATCAATTATTCTGCTCTTGTTAGGTATCGCTGGCCTCGCCCTCTCGAAAAAGAAACAATCTAAATCACTGATAGTATAGAGGATCCATTAATGAACAACATCATACAGAAAATTGGCATAGTATTAGCTGCGCTGGTTTTATTTGCTTCGAGTTCTTATGCAGAGCCTATTTCTACTGTTGAAACCACTTCATTGGAACTGGTTAGTAAAAGCCGTTCTAGCAGAACAACATTAGACTATACCTATAGAGCCACCTTTATAAATAATGGTTCTGATGCAAACTATGTTACAGGTGTGGTAAGCAGTACAAGCTCTGCCATACAGGTTATTGAAAACAGTGTAGCAATCGGGACTCTTGCCGAGGGTATACCAACAACCAGCAATGATACCTTTACCCTAAGGATAGACCGAAGAACACCGTTTAACTCAGATGCGTTAGTCTGGGTTTTTGACGCAATTGATCCAATATCACTTGATGTCGGCTCTACCGACATCATTATCAATGAAGGAGATAGCATCAATCAGTCATATACTGTTAGTTATTCAGCCATTGATGCAACCAATAAAACAGTTGAATTTAGTCAGCAACTAACACCTATAAATGGCGTTCAAATCACTACTACTGCTCCCTCGTTATGGAGCAGTAGTTCAACGCAAGATTGGATCGTAAATGGAACTCTATCCGGAACCATAGCTGGTCAATATACCCTCACAACTACCGCCGTTGTTATCGAAACAGGTGATGCAGCAAGTGTAGATACACTTATTACTGTCTTATCAGCAGATCAACCTAGCTATAGCCTACATGCGCCTTTGATGGCTCCTAGTGGCATCCAGTTAAACCAAGCAACTGAGGTGTTCTTTAGTGCTCAGCTTGATATGGAAAATGGTCTGCCTGCACACCTAACTCTCGAGGAAATAGATAGCGATGGTAACCCCATTCAAATAATAGGATTATTATCCGATGATGGGCTGGATGGCGATATAAACGCTAACGATGGAATGTATGGTGCAACCTTCCTGTTAACATCAAATACTGAAGGCAATAAATACTACCGAGTTTCATTCTTTGATGGTAGCCAAACATTCTATACCACTTTGTCAAATTTAGCCGTTGTAGACTTTCCAACATCGACGGCAGTTTCTAATGACGACATGTTGATTGAAAGTAATGATCCCTTAGTCAAAGTATATGCGGACCACATCATTGTTTCTTTCAAAGAAAATATATCGCCGCAAGATATAAGAAATGTTGTTCAAGAAGTAGGTGGAACTATTGTTGGTAGTATACCTGACTTAAATATTATTCAAGTTGGATTCAAACAAAAATTATATTCAGAGCTACAGGCGCTAATTGATTCTTATAGTTTACGCTCAGAAGTTGAGTTTGCAGAAATGTCAACTCATACAGATGAAGTGCTGTATACCCTAACGATAAAGGGTCATTAAAGAACATGAAGATATCTAGGGTAGATGAAATTTGGTTACTGGCGAAAAGTGGGAATAGTATTGCTATCGTTGATACAGGCGTTGACTATAATCATACTGACCTGAATGTGGTTAAGGGCAAAGACTTCGTATCAAACGATAGTGATCCAATGGATACGCATGGGCATGGAACACATGTTGCTGGTACAGCTGCGGCAATAATTAACAACGGTCAAGATGTATCGGGGGTTGCTAATAGCAAAATTGTTGCAGTAAGAGGAATCGGTGGCTCGATGCAAGTTTTAGCCGATGCCATAAAATATGCAGCAACAAAGGCTTCCGTAATAAATATAAGTGGGGGGGCATATGGCGGATCTAGTACAATTGAAAAAGTAACGAAAAATTTAGGCTCTAAGGTTATTGTTTCTACTGCTGGTAATAACGGGCAAAATAAGAAGCGCTACCCATGCGCCAATACAAATGTTTTCTGTGTAGGCAATAGTACTGACTCTGATAATAGAGCTTCTTCAAGCAACTATGGCAGTTGGGTTGACATAGCAGCACCAGGGCAGAGTGTATTATCAACAAAGCTGGGTGGTGGCACAACAACGAAAAGTGGCACTAGTATGGCTGCCCCATTAGTTGCAGGTGCAGCACGGGTAATTTGGAATCAGCATCCTAAATGGACCGCAACAAAAGTAAAACAACGTTTGCTTGATACTGCTGTTGCAGCTCCTGGGTTAAAGGGTAAGAAAATAGGAGATAGGATTGATGTTTTTGAGGCGTTGTTTAACGGTGACTTTGAGCAGGATCTTAAAGAATGGGAATATACTGGAACGTGTACGTCAAAAACAAAGCTCGGCCCTATAGTGCCAAAATCAGGGAAGAAAATGGCATTTTGCACAACCGGTCCTGCTGGCGATCAAGTTGCAGCAACCTTGACTAAAGAGCTGAACTTCGTAGCAGATTCAGATTTCACCATTAAGTTTTGGTATAACTTTGTTAGCGAAGAGTATCCTGAGTTTGTCGGTTCAGTATTTGACGATAGCTTGAAGATCAAGTTGATTGCTCCAAATGGTACTGAAACGATTCTTGCTCAAGAGTCAATTAATAGCTCAAATTTTGAACCTATCTCTGGAATAGACTTTCCAGGTGGTGATAATACAGTTGGTCAGTTAAAAGGTGGTTGGAAAGAAGTTAGCAAAACCATTGCTGTGAAAAAAGGAACTGGCTCGTATAAGATTGTAATCGAAGATGCGGGAGACGATATATATGACACGGCAGTATTACTCGACCATATCCGTCTTAAGTAATTAAGGATAGTAGCCTAAATTTTGGCTCATCGCGGCTTTCCGGGGAAAGCCGCTTTTATCTTTAAAAAGAAGTAATCGATATCTCGGTAGCCGTAGCCGACTAACGGTCGTCTTTCATATGTCCATTCAATTTGTAATCAATAGGTTAGGCGCTAGATTATGAGCTTAGACCCGCTTAAGCGACATTTAATTTCTTTGTCATCCAAATTCGGATAACTTTTGGTAGGGAAAGTTTACGTTAACAGCATATGAATGAGTATTTACTCTGAATGACAAAGGGGCAGAAATGTGTCAGCTCGTTTATTCAATGACATGTGCTTGCATTAGAAATGGTGCTACCAAATCATGACCAAACTAATCTAAGTCACTCTTTGGCCTTGGCACGTTCCCTTTCAAATTTGCCGTTTCAAAAAACAACTTCAAGATGGCGTACTTCTCTTTGCGAACCTGCGCACTCTCATGCTTTGTGCGCTGCCAGTAGCCAATGATTTGTCGCCGCCCTACTCTTTTTAGCTGCTCTGCCACATAGGGCTCATGCTTAAAAATGTCATCCAAAATCATCAGTAGACGCTTGATCTGCTTTCTTCGGTATGGGATACCGCGTTTATGATAAGGAGCCATGATCGTGAGGATCTGCTTTTTCGTCTGGAGATTCATGCATCACCCGATATACGCGTTGGTGATGCTCACTCGGTGATGACCAAGTAACTCGGAGAGAATGAGCCTTGCTTCTTTATCTAGAACTCTGGCCTCTTGCACACTGATTGCTAATTGCTTTGCTATATACTGATGGTGCGCTTGTCCATGCGCAATATTAGCCTGAACAGGGCACCGTACCCCCATCAATGAAAAATAGATTTCACAAGCAAAGTGTTTACGTTCACCATGGCTGCGATACTCAGGGGCAACTTTTTGTGTTTGCCGCCACGCATGGCATTGAAAGGCTTTAAAGCTAAGGCTACTGGGTATCAGCGTTATTTGACCTAGCGACTTCTGATAATTTGAGACTAACAGCAGAAGTTGGTGCTTTTGGTGTGTGTCGACAAAGAATGCTCTCGGTTGCCCTCCTTTTGTGCCTCGCGACAGAATGGGAGTATTCCCTTTGTCTAACTCTTTTAACGCCTGCGTGGCATCAAACAATGCAGCCTCTTTAAACCGAAAGCCAAAAGTGCGCTGCAATTGCATGATCAACCGAACCTCTTCAGTGACGTATTGAAGCACATACTTATGCAGAGCTTCAGGAACGGAAGCATCTTCACGAGCAATCCCAGATCTAGGGGTAAATCCAAGATCTTTTGTTGCGTTTACTACGCATTGTTCATCACCCCTTGCTTGGGCTAAGCTCCGGTTTATGTGTGATAAATAATCTCGAGCTGTTGCGGAGCTGAATACGCCGGTTTCCACATTATTTTTGAGTGCTTGACCAAAGGACATCACATGGTAACGATCAATGTCATTGAGTCGCTTAATCGCGAAATTCGTTTTAACGTATTCAACAAATAATTTGATTGCAGGCAAACGCGCTCGATGCGTATTTGACACCACCCCAGCTTGATTTTCAAAACTGGCATTAATGAGCGCTTTGCGCATGTCTTTAGAGCCCAGGTTAAAATTAGGCTTAGAAAAGTCTCGCGCACCTCTCGTTAAATGACCAATGTATTGTGTTTTCTCATAAACATACCTCTCTACATGAGAGGTATGTGTAACATGACGTGATCATTAATATGTTGAGCCCATTATGTAGCCGCACATTGGAAGAATGATCACAGCATCAACTTTAACCAAGATAATAATAGGTAGACTCAATACTACGATGACCGAGCCATTTTGCAATTTCCAGACGGGCTTCAGTATCACGCACAATTGCCTCAGCAGGACTAATATTTAACTGGGTCGCTATATACTGATAATGTTGAATACCTCGTGGTATCCCGGATTGGAGCGGGCAAAGTACACCGACCAAAAGTAAATAGAGATCACACGCAAAGCTTTTGCGTTCACCACCAATGTTGTACTGAAGATCAATTGCGTTGGTTTTCTTCCAAAATGACTTACGGAAAGAATCGTAACTAAGATGGGCAGGTATTAACGTCGATTTATTGCATAACTGCTGGTACTGCGCAATATTACAAAGGCATGCTAGTTTCTCAACCGTATTGACTAATACTCGTCGAGGGTTATCATTTTTTGTATTTTCAAGCAGTAAAATAGGTTGGCCTAACAGGTGGACTTCCAATGCTTTATTGGCATCAAAATGCGCGGCTTCTTTAAGTCGAAAGCCAAACAATCGTGCTAGCTGCATGATATACATCGCTTCCAAATCCATTTCACAAAAGACTTTGATATGCAATGATTGCGAGACTGGCAAAATAGAACTGACTTGTCCCTCCTCATACATAGAATGGTCACTTTTTACTTGATCTGACGTCGATAACTCATTGCCCTTAGCCGGTGCGAATAGCATATTGTCTCGCTCGTCAAGTGCATCATGTTCAATATATAACTTCTTTTCATACAAATATCTCTTCCTTTCATGAAGTTTAATATGACGTTCAGAGTGATAGCATTTTGAGTTGTGATTTTTATGTCACTACATACCATTATCGCGTTTGTGATAGCGATGAAACACGAGCATCAATAATGGTTCTCTAATCTAAATGGAAGCAATCTACATAGTGAATGCGCAGCCAATGGCCGTGGCGATAAATGATTACGTCGATTTAAGCATTTGATGCTCCCTCGTTGCGAGGTCAGTGGGTTGGTTGAATCCTCACCAAATGTTGATATGAACGCTTCCCCCCTTATGTGAGCAGAGGGCCGCTCAATCTCGGTGGCGCAGTCGACAGCTGCGTTTTGGCTTATTGCATCCTCCACCGGTTTCACTATGTATGATTACTTTTTGTTCGTTATTGTGCATATGTATTGAGATGGCAGTTGAGATAACAGCGCCAAATTTTCATTGCCTGCTACCTGCTCAATAACCCGATATGCTCGAACTTCCAAGTACTTTTCAGCCAGAATGCCCGTAGGTCTTGGTATGGCTACGTCTGGGCGGCTTGGCTGACTTCGTCTAATTTCTAAAATGAAATTAGACGAAGTGGTGAGGCACTTGAGTACATCTTTAAATCGCACTCTTTTCTCTTCTCGATTTAAAAGCTTTCTTTGTCACTCTGCGGCGCTTCAAAAAAGTAGGAACTTCTAATCGTGAATCTGGCGATACTTTTGTGTTTTCATGGCTTCTCCTTTTGCGCTGTGGAGCGCGTTTTAAACAGGCGTTAACGCTCGAAGTAAGCCAAGGAGAGAGGAAGCTAGAATTTGTTGCCTCAATAAAAAAGTAAGCAACTTAAGTGACAAGTGAAAAATGACAAGTGGGAACCGCATTTACAGCGATGAGTCGATTATCAATGCAAACGAACGAGGGAACAGATTAGAGGGGCAAGTGTACAGTGTGGTAATAAACAACGTCAATTTCGTCAGCAAGCTTATTCATCTCGACTTCGTCGTTTTACCATGTAAAGCGTTAAGAGGCCTGATGCGACAGGTATAAGAGCAATGAAACACCACGCTAGCATCATATCCATACGATTTCTCCCACTAAAATCCAATAAATTAAATTGTAGCTAAAGTATTTCTTGATACGCAAAGCAGAAAACAACATCCTTGTTTCATGACTAAGAAAACCGTCTAACACTCATTAGACGGGCCATGGTAAGGCTGAGCCTGCTCTTTTTCGGATTTCGTTCCTTGAAACCAAACAAGATATATTCATTCATGGGATAAACGCTTAAATTTAGCATTCATGGCCCTGAAAAGTGACTTCCGAAAAATAGCATGGGATTGTTTGCTTATTAGAGTGTCAAATCAGCACAAATGCGCGGCTTTGTGGAGTAGAGAGAGGAGGCAGCGTCCAACGTGGCTTGTGGTAAGCCATTTACCACACTTACCACTACTTGAGGTTTTGATTGAAAAGCAACCAAAACATACCAGTTCTATCTGTTTGTCTAGGGCTTTGATTTGATGTGTGCGGTGGTGATGCTGTGATTTTTTGCAAAGAGGATTGCTAACAGTATGAACAGTAAAAACCGTTAATACTGTTTTTAAGGTGTTGGCAATTTTGCCATGTCACTGTTGAGGCTCTACAATAGTAATGTTGTACATTACTATTGTAGAGCCTCGTTAAATGAACGCCACTGTTAGTGCAGTGGCCGAATAGCGAGGCTTTTTATATCTGCGCGCACCAGGAACGTAGCTTTCCGTGCGTTACGCTAATCTCATCTCATTCCACGGCGGTTGGCCTGCCTACCTTTACCTCATCAATAGCACCTGCAGCTTCCCTTAACCCACTCGCGTTCATGGCGTTGAGGACGTGCAAGCCAGCTCGAACCACCTCTGACTTGTTGAGAACAATACCTCGCTTTGCAAACTTGGTGATCAAGTCAGCGATAATCGCATGATCATCAACAGGGAACGAAAAGGTATCACGCTTCACCAGTTTCGGTTCAGGCGCCTTAGGCTTCGTCTCGATAGGTTTATTTTTTTTCCTGCGATTTGTTTACCTCGGTCTCTGACCCCGCGGCAAAGGATTCAACTTGCTCCGCGCTCAAGTCGGGAATGGTCAACTATTCTTCTTTTTTAGTTTTCTTTGATGGGAGGGACATAGGCTTCTTCATGAGAACAGCTCCTCAATTAGCGATTCATTTTCAGCTTTTGCTATAACGTCGTTGGCCTCATCACTGTCAGAACGATGATTCGTCACCCCAGAGGATACCCCTCCTCTCCTGCTTTTCGCTTTAGTACAAGACTTTCCATCCAATCATCTACTTCACTTTCTAACCAGGCAACCGAACGGTCACCTAGGCTGACTGACTTAGGGAAAGTGTCATCGTTCATTTTTCTGTAGATAGCCGAGCGACTTAATCCTGTTTTATCCATTACTTCTTTCAATCTTAAAATCTCATTAGGCTGACTCGCAATCAAAATACTGAATACCAAACGCATAAAGCTTGGCGCCCGTGGGCTTGATTTATTCAATAACGTAGCGAGCCTACTTATTTGAAAGGTAATTCACTTACTGTTTTGCGATCACGCTCGAACGAATAACGATTTTGACGTGTTTTATATGTTTACTTCCGTTACCAAATCAGGCAGCCCCTACTTCTTCGGCCTTTCTGACGATCTCGTTTGTACTATTCGCATTTACTAGTAAATGTTATCATTATCACATTAATGGCTGATGCGGCTATGGGAAAGTTGAACAGTTCCTTTGGTACCCCAAAACTAATTTTGCGACTTGGTACCCCACCTGATACCCCACCAGTCTAACCATAAATTTAAAGGCATATTTTTCAAATGGTTAACAACAACATTCAATGGTTCCCTGGTCACATGCATAAAGCACAAAAGGAGATTGCCGAAGCGATCCCGCAAATCGATGTGATCATCGAGGTACTTGATGCACGTATTCCATTCAGTAGCGAAAACCCTATGATTTCGAAACTACGTGGGGATAAACCCGTCGTAAAAGTACTGAATAAACGAGACCTAGCTGATCCTGAGCTCACCCAAGTATGGATTGAGCACCTCGAAAAAGAGCAGAATGTAAAAGCAATGGCGATCACAACGTCAGAAACGAGTGAAGTTCACAAAATTATGGAGCTTTGCCGTAAACTCGCGCCCCACCGTGAAGAAGTTGGTAAAAACATTCGCACCATGATCATGGGTATTCCAAACGTAGGTAAATCCACCATCATCAATACACTTGCGGGTCGCACTATCGCCGTTACGGGTAACCAACCTGCGGTGACACGTCGTCAGCAACGTATCAATCTACAAAATGGCATTGTTTTGTCTGACACGCCAGGGATTTTGTGGCCAAAAGTTGAAAACCCACACAGTGGCTTCCGCTTGGCAGCAACAGGTGCCGTAAAAGATACGGCAATGGAATACGACGAAGTTGCGTTTTATACGATTGAATACTTAGCGGCTCATTACCCAGAGAAGCTAAAAGCACGCTACCAAATGGAAGAACTTCCTGAATCAGACATCGAAATTATGGAAGAGATCGGTCGTCGTCGTGGCGCATTGCGTGCTGGTGGCCGCGTGGACTTGCACAAAGTATCAGAAATTCTTCTCCACGAACTGCGTCAAGGTACGCTTGGTCAAATCACACTAGAATTACCTGATATGGTTTCTCAAGAACTCATTGAAGTAGAGATCGAAACCGCTCGTAAAGAAGAAGAAAAAGCAAAACGTAAAGAAGAACGTCGTAAGCGTTACCTACGTAATAAACGATAAATTTTGTTTTCTATCTTCCCTGAAGGCGCAGACTATGCGCCTTTTATATCTTAATCCTCATAAATCTCACCTCAAACATTTTATAAAAATTCGTGATTATTAGTGGTTTGCTTAAAGTTCCGATTAAACCATTTTTAGCTTGAACAAAAGAGCTCCGCAAAATGCAGAGCTCTTTAATGATTGTACTCATTCAGACCTGATCTTACGGTTAGATCCAGTTTGCTATCTTGTCGAAGAGCCTATTCTTATCGGCAGGTTTAACGATAAAGTCTGACATGCCGGATGAACCAATTTTGTCTAATGTAATAGATGAACTGTCTCCCGTATGAGCAATAATCGGGATAGTAGAGTAAGCCTTATTCGCACTTCTAATTCGCCTTGACGTTTCGACTCCATCCATAACGGGCATCTCAATATCCATTAAAATCAGGTCTATTTCATTATTGTCGAGAGCATTTAGTGCCTGTTGACCGTCTTCTTTTGAATGACCTCAAACCCTGTTTTTCTAGCAAAATTGAAGTAAATTTACGTAGAGATTCATTATCATCAACCACCAAAATTGTTCGTTTATTTAGACCGTCCAAAGGCTTCGCTGAGATAGCGGGTACAACATAATGCGCGTCAAATAGAAGGCGTTCAAGCGTTGTTCGTGTGTTTAATAACCATGCCTGTGTTTCCATCCAAATTGGCTGAAATTCCGTGTTTTGAGAGCGTCGTAGAGGAGATCTCTCATATAAAACGTTATTCTTGCTTCTGTAAACGACAACAACGATTCAATCTTATCGAGTTGATTTGCTCTAAAGTCGAGACTTTCCATATCAACAAGGACTAAATCAAATTCAAACTCATACTCTTTTTCTTGAGAACTGAGTTTACGTCAAGAACCTCCAACCCAAAGCCCATTAAACGAGCAGTGTCAGACACTTTGTTTATGAGTATGTCTTGGTCACTGACAAATAACACGGATTTTAACTTCATCAACTCACGTTTAATTTCTTTCACTTCTACCGAAGCGATCGCTGGAAACGTCATGGTAAATTGTGACCATTCTCCAAGCTTGGAAGCACATTTGATGTCACCGCCAAATGAGCGCATCACTTTTTTACAAAAAGGTAACCCTAATCCGTAGTTGCCCGATTTTCCGGTCGTGTAAAAGTCTTGGAATATGCTTTGCAATACATCACGAGCGATTCCCGCGCCGTTATCTGTGACCACAATTTGGTTAGTTTCATCATCACTAAACATCGAAACATGAATATGAAAATCTTCCGAATTACGGTGATAAAACGCATTTTTGAATAAGTTGTAAATCACGTATTTCAATAAAGTATCACTACCAAAAGTCGAAATCACTGCGTACATCTAATGAAATAGCTAAGCGATCGTTACTCCGTTTGTAACTGAAGCTCTCTACGGCGCTTTCCACCACAGCTTGTGCAGAATGCTTTTGAAAAGTGGAACGAGAAACTCTGTTTTCATCAATCGATGTAAGAAGCAAATCAATGGTTTCATTTCCAGAATGAATAATGGCCATTGCGTCATCACTCACTTCTCGCAACAACCTGACATCCTCTTCACTCAGTGTATATTGTTCTTTTCTCTCTTCTTTTAGACTTGGTAAAATCGAGCGAATTACGTCAATTGACGTTAATAAACCACTTAGCGGATTTCGCATTTCATGTGCGATTCCGGCACCAAATGACTTCGCGAGTGACACTTTCGCTTCGTGCTCTACCTGATTGCGGAAATAGAACAAATTGCCAAAAAGATAGATGAACAAAAAGATAGGTACGTGCGTCCAATCCATCGTGAGTTCAAGATGGAATCCTTGTGCTATCCAAGCGAAGAATGTTGCAAGTCCAATACCTGCAAACGTCTGAGCGAACATAACCCAAGTAATATGAACGAGCAGAATGTGAAGGAAAATCGCAGACATAAACGACATCACCCATACATTCGACCAGTTGTTCATCAACAACATATAGAAGAAGAAGCATGGCAAGCAGAGCGTGATGGCAACTTGATAATAAGCAGGCAAAAATCTGCGCCATTCAAACGGCACACGGCTACGATAAATAATACCAAAAAACAACATCGAGCAGAGCAAGCGAAGTGGTAGATTTTCGTAGGGTTGAGGGAACATGAATGCCCAAACCACATAGTAAATCGGAAAACCTACAAAGCCCATCCACCCCACGAGAGAGAGGTTCGGTTCTGCATACTGATAAACCTTACGAATCGCTTCCATATATTTGATCTACTAAGCCTAGCTTTAACTGAACGGGTGCTTTCTGTACTTATTCTATTTAAATAATGTTTGCTATTTAAATAATTTTGCCATCTAAGTAACCTTAACTTAGATGGGGTTTTCTAATTATATATTACTAAAAGCGTTTAAGAGTGAGAAAAAATGAAAACAACTTCGTTATCATCAACATAAAACCAACAAATGCCTTTACGATACCGTTCACCATCGCGGCACGTTCATATACTGACATCACACACCTCAACTTTTCGTACTGCGACTACGGTTTCTTTTTACAACTTATCAGACGATAGCACATATGCAAACAATGGCAGTTCATGATGTCGTGTTTGAGAGGTAACGGAAAACTGGTAGGAGGTATGAGCAGATTCTTTAGCTTGTAACTGGCCTAAGGAGATCACAAATAAAGAGCAACAAACAAGCTGCTCTTTTTGAAAGGGACTATTTGAGACTTTGTTTATGTGTACTAGTACAGTTTAAGAATAGATAGTGCTTTCTTCAATGCCACTAACCAGTGACTGCGCATTTGACCAACGAAAAACCTTTTCTATCGCTTCTCGACCTTCAGGGGTTTTCCAATGTCGTTCAATGCATTCCTGTCCGCCAATGTGTTTATAGAACTCAATCGCTTGATCGTTCTTTGCCACGACTTCCAGATAAAGTCCCAAATCTTTAAAATACTGTTGTTGCCACTCAGCGACCGCGAGTAATAGCTGTTTACCTATGCCTCGGCCACGATAACTGTCATCGACATGCAGCGCTTCGATGAAACTCCCTCGCTCAAAATCATGGTTGCCAAATACACAAACAAAACCGAGAAGAAGCCCGCCCTCTTCCGCTAACACGATATTTTGATTAAATGGCGGATTGGTCAAACGCGTCTGCCAAATAAGTAGTTTGTCATCGAACGCCTCACTTTCGAGATAAGCGTCGCTCAAAATTTCACGGTAATGACGCTTCCAACTTTCTGCATGTAGGCATGCAATGCGTTCATAATCCTTATATTCCGCTTGTCGTAATTCCATTACGTATTCCTATATTCTTCTATTTATCCTTTTCGTAAGCAACAGCAACATTAATCTCTATATTTCATCAAATTAATAGTAGATATATTACACATCAAACTGCACTTCACCGTTTAATACTACTCACTTATCAATTAAAAGCAAAATATCCGTCTCACATTCCTTATCTGAAAATGCCTAAATTGTAACAGTTTGCCAACTCGAGTTTGACTTACACGTGTGCGCTGATATTCTAGCGAACAGTTGTTAGCTCAAATTTGGATGCATATTGTGAATCAAACGAAACCACCTCTCATCTGGTTGAATATCTTTATCTTTTCATCCAGTTTTATCCTTACTTTTGTTGTCTTACCTTGGTATGCCTATCACTATGGGTTGGGCTGGGAACACCTAATTTGGGGTGTCATCGCTTTTAGCTTTACCAATCTCTGTATCACCGCGGGTTATCATCGTCTTTGGAGCCATAAAACCTACGACGCTCATCCTGCTTTACGTTTTATTTTTGCTATCGGCGGGGCTTTCTCTCTACAAAACAGCGCAATACACTGGTCGTCTGATCACCGCGTTCACCATAAGCATGTTGATGATAATGACAAAGACCCTTATTCAGCCAAACGTGGTTTCTGGTATTCTCATATTGGTTGGATGCTCCGTGATTACAATAAATCAAGCGAGAATGAATACACCAACTGCCGAGACTTAAAGCGTGACAACATTGCCATGTGGCAGCACAAATATTATGTACCTTTGGCTATCGTAACCAATATTGGTTTTCCTCTTGGGCTTGGCCTGATTTACGGGGATATATTGGGTATGTTCCTTATTGTTGGTGCTGCACGCCTATTCTTAAGCCACCACACAACTTTCTTCATTAACTCACTGGCACATGTTTGGGGTAAGCAAACTTTTACAGACAAAAATACGGCACGTGATAATGGCATTCTGGCTTTCTTTACGTTTGGTGAGGGCTATCATAACTTCCATCACATTTTTGAGAATGACTACCGCAACGGTGTCTATTGGTGGCATTACGATCCAACCAAATGGTTGATCAAAGGTTGTTCATGGTTTGGTTTGACCTCAAAACTGCGCACCACCTCAACGTTTCGTATAGAAAAAGCCCGTGCTACACAACTATTGAAAAAAGCAAAAGAAAAGCTGGAAACCAAGCCAAATAGTCAATCTATCCGTGACCAGTTACAGAGTGAGTTTGATGCGCTCGTGCACCATATGCAAGAGTATTACGAAGCTCGAAAAGAGATCCTAGGGGTGAAAACAGCGACCGTCGTGAAAAAATACGAAAAGTCCATCTCTACGATTAGGTATCAACAAATCAAAGAAGAGTTTGAGCGACAACAACGTAGTTGGAATCTTTTAGTACGCCGCTACGCGTAACGTATAACTTGCGCTTCAATACAAGTTGATCAAAACAAAGGCTCCGTAATTCGGAGCTTTTTTGTACAACAACACCTCTTTAGCGTGATCTAGCTCGAACTATTATTTTTCTCACTTTTAATCATTTTGCGTGATTTTTATTCAGTCAATTGTTCGTATTTTCGTTTCTTTAAACTCAATAAAACCAATACTTAACAGCTAAAACGTAATTTACACAATATAATTCAGCACATTTATTTATTAATCTATTATTTGTTTTAGATCATGCTAGTCCTAATTTAGTCTCGTGCCACAGGCAATAATTATGTAAATTCCATGAAATAAACTGATACAGTTTATTTCATTTTTTCATAATTTCGGAGACAACCCTATGTTAGAGCTCTTAATTGGCTTGGTCGTAACCATTGCTGTGGGTTATTTCATCGTCAAAGGCTACAAAGCTGCTGGCGTGTTATTAACCGCAGGTATTGGCTTACTTCTTATGACTGGTATTCTTGGCCATGACGTTCTGCCATCAAAAATAACCTCAACGGGTAATATGGTGACGGACGCACTAGAGTACGTAAAATACATGCTTCAATACCGCGGCGGTGGTCTAGGTATGCAAATCATGCTGCTTTGTGGCTTTGCGTCTTATATGACACATATTGGCGCAAACAACGTGGTAGTAAAACAGTTCTCTAAACCGCTTTCTGTTATCAAGTCTCCTTATGTCCTTTTGGTAGCGGCTTACATTGTGGCATGTTTGATGTCTCTTGCAGTGAGTTCAGCAACGGGTCTGGGTGTGTTATTGATGGCAACCCTATTCCCTATGATGACCGCGATGGGTATCTCTCGCCCTGCAGCGGTAGCAGTATGTGCATCACCAGCAGCAATCATTCTTTCACCAACTTCTGGCGACGTGGTTATCGCCGCAGAAAAATCAGGCCTTGCACTAGATGTATTCGCAGTTCAAACCGTACTGCCAGTTTCCATCAGTGCAATCATCGTGATGGCAGCAGCGGCTTTCTTTTGGAACAAATACCTAGATAAGAAAGACAACACGCCAATGGAAAAAATTGATGTCTCTGAAATCAAAGCCGATGCGCCTGCGTTTTATGCGGTTCTTCCTTTTCTACCAATCATCGGTGTATTCCTATTCAACGGTCGTACCATTCCGGGCCTAACTCTAGATATCTACACGATTGTAGTTGGTTCTATCTTCTTAGGCGCGTTAATTAACTATGTCGTACACAAATTCGACGGTAAGAAAGCGCTTGAGGATCTCGACTCTTGTTATGCAGGTATGGCAGATGCTTTTAAAGGCGTAGTAATGCTACTGGTAGCGGCTGGTGTGTTTGCACAAGGCTTAATGTCTATTGGTGCTATCGACAACCTACTTCACCTAGCAGATAACGCGGGTGCGGGTGGCGTAGCTCTTATGCTTATTCTCACTGGCCTAACTGTTGCAGCGGCTATCGCGACGGGTTCTGGTAACGCACCATTCTATGCGTTCGTAGAGCTTGCACCTTCATTAGCAGCTAAGATGGGCCTCAACCCTGCATTCCTTATCATCCCAATGCTACAAGCATCTAACCTAGGTCGTACTATCTCACCAGTATCTGGCGTAATCGTCGCGACTTCTGGTATGGCAAATATCAGCCCGTTTGAAGTAGTGAAACGTACGTCAGTACCAGTACTAGCCGGTCTGATTACCGTGATCGTCGGGACGATGATTCTTGTGCCTATGTCTGCTTAGGGCATATGTATGCTTAGTTCCTGTGGCAGCTTAGTACACAGATGAAACTCAAAAAAAACGCCAGCGATGATCGCTGGCGTTTCTGTATCCGCTCAAAAACAAACTGTATTAATAACTACGCAGCCGCAATTTTAAAACGCTCTGGGACTTTGGTAATACTTTGACGGTATGTGAACCACAAGTAGGTTACGGCTAGTGAGAAGAACATGTAAGACAAAGCAAACACAATTGGAGATGTAATCAACTCCGCAGACATTCCCCACATAACGCCCACAACCGTAATCGTCAGTTTAGACAACATACCACAAATCAATAAAAACAAAGCAAGTTGTGGAAAACGCGAACTACGGAATGCGAAGAAGTAGCAACTACCTACTGCAAGTGAGGCAATAGAAAGGCCGAGCATGAATGAATGGATGTGATCTGCTGATGCGACACCTGCAGAAACAGAAGCCATAAGTAATAGGAACAATTTCATAAGTCACCTCACTACAAGTAGAGAAAAGCATCCTTTCATTAATGAAAACTCATTTTGCGCCCTATTTTGCTTATCTATTTAGCAATTACAAGCACATTTTTTGCTCACTTTGTGTTCAACCCTCCTTTCGAATCTAGTTATTACAAGCGGTTAACATTCTCGAATTTATAAACCCTTTAGATCCAGCACTTACAAAAAGCAGTCTCTATATTGGCCACTTTTGTTACAGAACATTAACACTTAAACATTTTGAAACTTTTTGCTTAAACTGTGAGCCAAACACCCATGTTCGAGCTATCAACCTTGTTTCACTTAGGATCTCACTACCAAACCAAAGCTTCTTTACGTTAGAGCAACATTTTCTTCATATATAAAACGCTCTCATTACAATCATTTTAATGTTTCAAATTATTTTTAGCCACAGGGGTAAAAAGAGATTCCAATCACACATTTATTGGTTATAATCCGCGCTCATTACGTTATGTGTTGAAAAATGCAAACTTATTTTGAGTAAACCCTATCTTTAAACCGAACCCTCTTTGCTAATCGCCAAGAGGTATTACTGAGAACAAAAATGAGCAAGATTGATAAAGCTATGCGCATCCTGCTAGCAGGATTCTGTATCAACCTTTGTCTTGGCATCCTGTATGCTTGGAGTGTATTCAACAAAGCACTAGTGACTGAATCAGGCTGGAGCGCGGCAGAAGCATCTGCACCTTACGCGACTGCAACGATTACTTTCTCTATCTGTCTTCTTGTTGCAGGTATTCTTCAAGACCGTATGGGTCCACGTTTGATCCTAATCCTAGGTACTGTTCTAACAGGTCTAGGCATGATTGCGTCTGGTTTTGTTAACTCACCACTAATGCTGAACATCACTTTCGGTGTGATCACTGGTGCAGGTATCGGTTTCGGTTACGCGTGTCTTTCTCCTTCAGCAATGAAGTGGTTCCACGCATCTAAGAAAGGTATGGTTAACGGCATCATCGCAGCAGGCTTCGGTCTAGCAGCTATCTACCTAGCTCCTGTGACTTCTGCGCTGATCGACAGCACGGGCATCCAAACTAGCTTCATGATTCTTGGTGTTGGTATCCTTGTAATCGCTGTACCGCTAGCGGCAACGATTAACAACCCACCTGCGGGTTACACGCCGGAAGAACCTAAAGTTAAAGAAGGCCAAGCACCTAAAGTTGTTAAAAAGTCTGACGACCTTTCTTGGAAAGCAATGCTAAAAACGCCACAGTTCTACTCACTATGGATCATGTACGCGTTCGCTGCTTCTGTTGGTCTAATGATCATCGGTAACATCACAACTATCGCAAGTGTTCAAGCGAACCTACCAAACGCGGTTTACCTAGCGTCTCTACTTGCGATCTTCAACTCAGGTGGTCGTGTTGCTGCAGGTATGCTTGCTGACAAAATCGGTGGTGTACGTACTCTTCTTCTAGCGTTTGTTCTTCAGGGCATCAACATGGTTCTGTTCGCAACGTTCAACACTGAGTTCACGCTAATCATCGGTACAGCAATCGCAGCTGTAGGTTACGGTACGCTTCTAGCGGTATTCCCTACTCTAACGGCTGAATTCTACGGTCTTAAGAACTACGGTACAAACTACGGCGTGCTTTACACGGCATGGGGTATCGGTGGCGCAATCGGCGCGGCAGTGGTTGGTTTCTCAATGACAAACGGTGAAGGCTACACACTAGCTTACACTATCTCTGCAGCAATGATGGCAGTGTGTATCGTGTTAGCGTTCATCACTAAGCCGCTAACTGAAGCGAAAGTAGCGCAACTAAAAAACGCTTAATCGCCAGTCCAGTTCTATTTCTCTAATAGATCTGCAGAAATTGATTCGAAAAGGCTTAACCTATGGGTTAAGCCTTTTTTATTGTTAGTTGGTTATGGAAAACACCGTCGAACTCGCGCCTGATTACTACCTCGATAACTTCGTTAAGCTCACGCAGCACGCTACCCTGTGGTACAGCGATTTACTTAGCCCAGATGAACACCAATGGCTATCCGCGTTTGAAAACCTAAATAAACCTGCACAGTGCCTTCTTGTTCGCCTATACAGCCGTAAAGGGTGTTGGTTTCGCAGCGATAAACTCAACTATCATGAAATTGTAGATATCCAGTCTGCGTTAGATGAGTTAGCAGTTCATGGCTTCGTCTCGCTCTCCCCTGACCTAACAGTACAAGAATTAGCCGTAAACTTACTGACAAAACCGGAGATCTTAACGCTCTACTCTCAGCACCCTAAATCCCTCAAGAAAGAGGCATTGGTGGCATGCTTAAGTGAAGAGAGCTTTGAACAATTTGAAGCACTGAACTTCATGGTGATTAAGCTTAACTCCGCACACATGATTGATGTTTTGCTGACGCTGTTTTTCGCCAATACCCATCAAGATCTCAGCCAGTTCGTGCTCGACGATTTAGGCTTACACCAATTCGAACAATACCAGTTAAGTAAAGCCCGTCGATTCTTTGAGAGCAGAGAACAAATCGATCGCCTTATTGAACTCAGCCAACTCTCCAACCTCTATTGGCAGTGCGACAGAAAGCAAAAGGCCAACCTCGATATTCTAATCAAAACAATGCCCGATCGCGTCGAGCATGATTATGTCGACCGTAAACGTGAGCACATGATCAACGACATTGCTCGAGATTACGAACGCTTAAACGAGCTTGAGACCGCGATTTCATTGTTTAAGACAACGACACTCTCCCCAAGCCGAGAACGTCGTGCTCGCATGTACGACAAGCTAGAACAAAACGATTTATTTAGTGACATTGTCATAGAAATGCTCACTCACCCTATTGATGTCTCCGAGCTTGAAGTCGCACAAAAGCTCGAACAACGCATTAAGCGTAAACAAGGCTTAAAAGCCCCGAGAACCACCAAGCCAAAATGCAGCGAATACCACATCGAATTGGATCTATCCCAGCAACGTGTTGAGCTGGTAACCAAAGCGCATTTCGAAAGTTTAGGTTGGACCGTTTTCTATTCCGAAAATACCCTGCTCAATAGCTTATTAGGTTTAGCCTTGTGGGATGCGATATTTGCACCAATAGAAGGCGCATTCATTAACGCTTATCAGCATCGACCATTGGATTTGTATCACGCCGATTTTGCCGATAAAAGAAAGCAGCTTATCGGCAATGCGCTAGAGCAGATTCGACAAGGAGATACGCAAGCACTGCTTGATACATACAGAGATAAAGTTGGGATCAGTAATCCTTTCGTCAGTTGGACATACGTAAACGAAGAGTTATTAACCCTAGCACTTAAACACATCCCTAATAAACTGTTGGTTGAACTGTTTAATGTGCAGTTAAATGACCTAAAACTCTACCGGAACGGCATGCCGGATTTGATTGCATTTAAAGATGGGAAGTTTGAATGGATAGAAGTGAAAGGCCCAGGCGATAAACTCCAAGATAACCAATGGCGTTGGATCAAGGAGTTCAATCGCCTCAATATTCCATTTTCGGTGTGTTACGTTAAAGCAAAAGATTCAGAATAAGATTAGCGATTTACTTTGGCGTTCTTCTGCCCTTTTTTCTCTTTCAATTGTTCAATTACGTAACTTGGGGCGACTTTCTCTAGTTCGCCCAAGCACTCATCTGTTTTCGGATTGTCGTAACGAACATAAATGTCGCAAACCGCATAAAGCTGTTCCGGCGCACCAGAGATTAGATACGCTTGCTCAAAAGACTTCACCGACTTGTCTAAGTTGTGGTCTTCTTGCAGTACACCATTAAGGTACCAGTAATAGCTGTTATCTTTCGCTATGTTGGCTGCTTTTTCAATTTCTGTTGCGGCATTCTTTTTATCATCTAAACGCACCAACGTCAGCGCTTTCGAGTAATACAGAGACGCATTATCAGGATGAAGTTGAAGTGCAGAATCCAATGTATTCACTGCATCTGCATCACGTTGCTGCGCGCGGTAGTTGTCTGCCAAGCTTAACCAGATTTGTGGATTTTCAGGTTGATGGGTCACCAACGTTTGATAGATTTTATCCGCTTTGTCCCATTCATGATGCCAACGATACACATCTGCCAATAGAAGTTTAGAGCCGTTATCCTTCTTGTTGTCTAGATAGCTGATCAGTTCAGCAACCGGGGCTTCAAGCGTTTGTTGTTGCTCGCTGCTGATATTAGAGAAATCACGTACTAAGTTGGTGGCTGCGGTAATACGAACGATCGCCTCTGAATCACTCAGAAGTGGCTCAATCATACGCCAACGATGCTCAATCGTGTAAGGTTCTGCACCAAGGATGGCCGCTTCACGAATCGCGGGGTCTTGATCTTGTAGACTTCGCGCAACCGCCACCAGTGCGTTTTGACTTGGGTAATTCGCCAGTTCATGTAGTGCTTCAATGCGCTTTTCTACTGGCTGTTTCACATCTTGGGCTTGATAAGACCATTTTTCTACCAGTTGTTGTGGCGTCATTTGTGCAGTGTTAGCTTCCTGAGCACTCGTTACGCTCGCTGAAGAGACTTGGTCTGGTGCAAGTAAAGTTTCATCCTGTGCAATAACAGATTGGCTTGCGGTTACGCTCAATGCGATGGCTAACAGTGTTTTTGAGAATGTCATATCAATCCCCTTAAAATTTGGTTTCGAATACAGAACGCTTCGTCGCTTGTTGGCGCAACACTGCATCATTGTATTTGCCATGTGCCACAGGGTTACCCGTTGCACGAAGAATGTATGCCATTGCCTTATCAGAATGAGAGAAGAACTTTTTCCAACCTGCACACAGGTAGTTCAACCCAGGTTCACCGTCTTTGGTGCGAATGAAACGGTTTTTCGGACACTCGCCGTAGCAAGCGAATTGGTAATCACACTGTTGGCACTGCTTGGTTAACGAGCGAGTCTTGGCAAAGCCAAACTTTTGCTGCTCAGGATCAAACGCCAATGTGCCCAATTTTTCGTGGTGGATGTTGCCAATCTTGTATTCTGGATAAACGTAGTGGTCACAAGCGAAAACATCACCGTTTGGTTCCATTGCCAAGCCTTTGCCACAAATCTCGCCCAGAGTACAAAGTGGGTTTTTACGCCCCATCCAAGTCTCCACACTTGCTTCGAAGTACTGAACAAACACCTTGCCAATGTCATGCTGAATCCACTCATCAAAAATCGCAATAAGGAAGTTACCCCACGCCTCGTCTGCCACACACCATGGCTCAACCACGGAGTCCTTGTGACCAGGAATAAGGCGCTTGTCACCTTGTTTTAGCTGTTCTTGCGGCTCCCACGTTTGTGGAGCGGTAGTGCGGAAAGTTTTCTGTTCCACAATTGGAATGAACTGCATTTGCGGAGAACGTACTTCATCGCGCAGGAATCGGTAGACCTCTAGAGGATTGCGGCTGGTTAAGTTGTTTACACAAGTCAGCGTTGCGAACTTCACTTCGTGTTTGTGCAGCAGTTCAACAGCCTCCATCACTTGGTTAAACGTGCCACGACCTGCGCGGTTAGTTCGGTAAGCGTTGTGCATCATTTCTGGTCCGTCGATACTCAAACCGACCAAGAAGTTATTTACTTTTAGAAATGCACACCAATCGTCGTTAAGCAACGTGCCATTGGTTTGTAAATCATTAGAAATAACCACGCCTTCTGGCTTGTACTTTGATTGAAACTCAACAATCTTTTTAAAGTAATCCAAGCCCAACATCGTTGGTTCACCACCCTGCCAAGAGAAGATGATTTCCTGCGTGTTCTGTCCTTCAATGTACTGACGAATGTAGGTCTCTAAGGTCTCTTCATCCATCACTGGCGTGCAGCCTTTTTTGTACTCAAGTAAGTCCTGTTTGCTGAGATAGTAACAGTAAGTGCAATCGATATTACAGGCCGCCCCAATAGGCTTTGCCATGACATGTAAACGCTTAGAGGCTTTACCGTTGAACTGAGGACCTTGAGTAATGTGCATACGTCACCTTTTTCGTTATGAAATGCAGATGAGAACACGAACAAGCACGGTATTCTCACTTTGATGACTTAATCATAAATCTCATTAATACAAGAGGCTTGTTATACCGTGTATAACCTTTTTCATAGCGTTTATTGCTAATCTTTATCGTGAATTTTTGGCGAGAAACCATCGATGAAATCATTTAAAAGCAAATCGTTATCCGTACTTTCTATTCTATCATTCAGCGTATTAATGAGTGGTTGTGCGACTCAAGCTCCTCATCCAATCGCGCTGAATATTGATCAAGATATGGTGTTCGTTGAAGGCGGTTCATTTGTCATGGGATCAGACAGCCCCTCCGCCAAGAAAGCAGAAACTCCAGCACGCAAAGTGACTGTCGATGGCTTTTACATTTCTAAATTCGAAGTCACTCAAGCGTTGTTTGAATCGGTTATGGGATCATCAATGAGCTACTTCCAAGGCGCAGAGATTCCGGTTAATAACTTGAGTTGGCAACAGGCGAATTACTTCATCGAGAAGCTAAACGAGCTGACAGGTGAACAATATCGCCTGCCAACTGAAGCTGAATGGGAGTTTGCAGCCAAAGGCGGTAACAAGAGCCAAGGCTTTACTTACGCAGGCTCAGACGATATTGCAGACGTTGCTTGGTTCGCCGATAACTCAAAAAATCGCGCACATCCAGTGGGACAAAAGCAACCTAACGAGCTTGGCCTTTATGATATGACAGGCAACGTTGGCGAGTTTGTGATTGATTCTTTCGATGACACTTTCTATCGCTATGGGCCAACTGAGAACCCAAACAACGCAAAAAATGAACAATCTGGCTTAGCACATAAGGCCGTTCGCGGTGGCAGTTTTGCCTATGATTCTGATGAATCAGAGAATTTCCGTCGAGACTTTGCAAGCCAGTCTATAATTATGTCGGACATGGGTCTTCGCCTTGCGAAAGATGCGAATTAAACGACATTTACGCATGAGAAGCGACATTAACGTTATTGCCCCTTTGCGTATTCTTAACAAATAGCACGTCTCTGGCTAGGAGAATGGTTAGGGAAAGAGGCCTAAACTGCGTTGTTCTCATTAATATTTAACCTCACATGCATTCAAGTAATGCATCCATGCTAAGGTAAATAACAACATGAAAAAACACATCTGTGCCATTGCAGTCTTATCAGGTCTATCGTTTTCAGCGATGGCTTTAGATTGCGACCCAAATTTGCTGCCATCTTGGAAAGACGGCACGAGTAAAACCGCAATAGTGAATTATGTCGATCAGTCAACGGACACCTCAAAAAATACGTTTATACCTGAACCCGACCGTATCGCCGTATTTGATAATGACGGCACGTTGTGGTCTGAAAAGCCTTATTACTACCAGCTTGCCTACGCGCTAGATGAAATCAAAGTCTTAGCAAAAGATCATCCAGAATGGAAAACCACCGAACCGTTTAAGTCTGTTCTAAACGATGATATAGAGAATGTATTTAAAGGCGGTGACGAAGCGCTGCTAGAAATTGTAACAGCAACGCATAGTGGCATGACCGTTGAAGAATACCAAAACATGGTTGCAGAATGGCTAAAAGCCGCAAAAGACCCACGCTTTGGAAAAGCTTATACAGAGCTGACCTACAAACCAATGCGTGAAATGCTTAGCTATCTACAAGCTCACGGGTTCAAAACTTACATTGTCTCTGGTGGTGGTGTGGACTTTATGCGTGTATGGGCCCCTGATGTCTACAACATTCCTGAAGAGCAAATCATAGGTAGCGCACTAAAGTATAAATACGACTATAACGATGGCAAACCAACAGTCACCAAACTTGGTGAAATCCTAACCATTGATGATAAAGCAGGTAAAGTTGAGAACATTCAGCACATCATTGGCAAGAAGCCAGTGTTAGCGGTGGGTAACTCCGATGGGGACCACGCAATGATGCAATGGGCCACAAGCCAACCTAACTCGATGGCGATGATTGTTCATCATACTGACGCAGAGCGTGAATGGAAATATGACCGAGAGTCTAGCGTCGGCCGCTTAGACAAAGCGATGGATGAAGCCAAACAACGCGATAATTGGCACCTGATTGACATGCAAAACGAGTGGTGCAGCATTTACTAGTCGGTATTCATTCGATCTTTATCTCCATGAATTTGCGCCTCATCTAACAAACTCCCCTTTATTGGGGAGTTTTCTATAGTAACTAACTTCTTCACGAACACTTCACACCTCTTCACGCACAATGCCCCCATCAAAATGAAGAGGTAAAAACAAAAATGAAAAAAACACTCCTAACGATTCTTGCTGCTAGTTCATTTTCTGCTGTGGCTGCGCCATATGTTGGCTTGGAATACGGATTCGGCACCACTGACCACGATTTTGAAACAACCTTTAAATCGGATAGTGTCAATCTTAATCCAGAATTGGAAGACGGTATTTTTGGCGGTTTCATTGGTTATCAACTGAATGATGTTTGGGGCATTGAATTGGGTTACAGCCAATTTGATCTAGATGACAGTCGTTCACGATTTGAAAGCTTTGATCCTGCAACCGGAATCAAAAAGGAAATGGAGTGGGATTCATCAATCAAGGCAAAACAAATTACTCTCGCGCCAGTGTTTAACTACGCACTAAACCAAAAATGGTCTGCAAAAGTAAAAGCAGGTTTGACTTACACACAATACGACGCTCACGCAGGTAAATACTTAGAAACAGAAAATGAGCTAACCGACCACGAAAGCTCCGTTGCACAAGGCCCTGCAATCAAACATGACTCTAACGAACTGGGCGCGATGGTTTCTGTAGGTGCAGAGTACCGAATTTTCCCACAACTCACCATTGGTGCAAATGCAAAATACCAATTGGATAGTTACGCAAATACTGCTTCTATCAATCTAGGTTCTACCTACTACTTCTAAATTAGGAAGCCATTGAAATGAAAAAACTGATCGTTATGTCAATGCTAGCACTTGTTTCAGGTTCAGCGTTGGCAGCCTTTACTGGCCCTGACACTGCTGCTATTAGCACAGTTAAAGATGCACAAAATGCCGCAGATGACAGTTACGTATTGCTAACGGGTAACATTGTGCAAGCCTTAGGTGATGAAACATACCTATTCAAAGACGAAACGGGCCAAATTGAAGTCGAGATCGATAATGAAGACTGGCGTGGCCAAGATGTTTCCCCACAAGACAAAGTCGCAATACGTGGTGAAGTCGATTCTGAGTGGACGACAACCCAGATTGATGTGGACACCATTCAAAAACTGTAATGTACAATTTAAGAATGCATTAAGCATCTCTTGATACAGATAGAGCGCCCAAAACTTGAGCGCTCTATCTGTGTACTCTATCTAAAACTCACAGAGAGCTAACTCACAGCTTCCGTAGTGGGCCAGTTTCTACTCTGCATTACTAGAGCGCTTTTCCAGCTTGCTTGAGTTGAGTTCTCAACCATTGGTGTGCACTTTCATTATGGCGGCTGGAGTGCCAAATAGCGCAAAGGTCATGAACTTTGTCATTAAAAGGCAGTGGAACCGCTTTGATGTTATACGTGTTAGAAAAATGCTGAATGGTCGATAACGGCAACATACCAATGTATTCACTACCATCAATAACCGGCAGCATTTCCATTGCACCAGAGGCACGATACACAATTTTTCGCTGCGCTAAATCTGCAATATCTTCTTCATTCATCAAGCTTTTACGTGCATGCCAGCGTGACACCACGACATGCTCTTCTTCCAAGAACTGCTCTACCGAACAAGAATCATGAATACGCGGATGATTCATACTGCACACCACCATCAAACGCTCAGAAAACACAGGTTCTAATTTTAAGACTGTTCGACCACGCGGTGGCATATCGATAATCAAATCATATCGTTGTAAGCGCAGGTCACTTTCATAATCTTCCGTAAACAATGGGTGCACTTCCAGACCTACATTCGGCGCATTTTTGCGGATTTGACGCATCAGTTGAGGCATCAACTCGTAGCTAGCAACCGAGACGCAAGCAATCGAAAAAATACGGTTAGACACTTTAGGATCGAAACTGCTTGAAGCAGAGAGGGTCGACGTAAAGTTTTTCAGCGCGGCTCCCATGGCTGGATAAATGTCCATTGCGAAACTGGTTGGTTCAACCCCTGAAGTGCTGCGATGAAATAGTGGCTCATCGTAGATATCACGTAGACGTGCCAAGGCTTTGCTGACAGCTGGTTGGCTTATGTCTAATCGAGCAGCGGCTTTTGATAAGTTTTGCTCTTCATAGATTGCCACAAAAATAGGAATAAGATTTAAATCGGTGCTCTTCATCTTGTACACATCAAACAGGACATTAGTTTCATTTTAGCTAACAGTTTGATCTTTAACGACTCGGAACACCAGATTTGAGCGCCGATGCATGTTTTGAGTATTTTTGACCTCGCACTGACGGCGTATTGGACTGATATCTCAGGATTTACCTAAATAAGGTGTCAAAAAGGTGCTGACTTCTTGACCACACAAGCCCACCTCCACTTCAACGCCACCCTCTTTAAGGATATCGATACCGGTACCCGCATTACGTGGATCTGGATCAAGCATAGCAACCACGACTTTTTTGATGCCGCTCGTCACTAGAGTTTTGGCACAAGCCGGCGTGCGTCCCACAAAAGAACATGGTTCTAACGTAACGTAAGCCGTCACATCAGATACGTCACCTTGATAAGCATTGAGCGCTTCTACTTCAGCATGATTGCCACCAATCGCTTGGGTAAATCCCTCTGATACAATTTGGCCATCTTTCACTAAAACACAACCCACTGGCGGATTTGGTTGGCAATCAGGAAGCGCATTACGCGACACTTCTAAGGCGCGCTGCATAAATTGTTGGCTCATTAAAAATCCACTACATCAATAAACTGAGCGTCCATATTAACGCTGACGCCTTTGCATTAGCAAATGAACCCACATAAATATGGTGGTTCTGAGCATATTGACGTTATTTGCTCAACTCTTTCGTTTGGTCAACGTTATCCAGTTTAGGTAACGCTTTAGGGAGCCTAAACCGAAAACGTTTCGACTTCATATTTTTGATGGTTCTCCAAACCGAGTGCATTAATCCTCGATTTTCTTCACCACTCTGTAACTGTCTCGAGCGTTGCTGCCAATCTTTTGAATTATTGGCTTTATTCATTTCTAATAGCCCCGTATTCGCTCTGAGTTGTTGATACAAAATGGCTCTGACTGCTCCCCATTGCTGCGCTTTTACCATTCGATGGAACATCAACCACGGTGGTGTTGGTCGAGTTTGATAATATCGATGAGCGATCAATACAGCGCCGACTATGACAAACAAAGTAACAAACGAACCCACAAGCCATCCAGAATACATTCGTATAAATGAATTCAACGTGTGCTTAGCTTTGAACGTTTTGCCTTCCACAATGACCGTTTCAAGTTGCTGATTCTTGCTATTCCACCACTGAAACTGATACTCAGGTAACGCAAACTCTCCACCTTGTTGGATAACATACACACTTTCCTCAATACGACTTGATTGATAGTCGCCACGCGTTTGTGTGTCATCCAAACGATTAGGCTGCGGGTACGCTTGATAACTGGCTGTCGATTCATTTGACAAAAGATCTGGCAATAACACCGAAAGACTGTCTTGTGCATTAATCGTGATAGTACGTGTGATGGCATCTCCTACTTTTAAATCATCATTTGACGTTTGCCATTCCTGAACCACTTCCACGTTAGTTGCAGCAAACCACTGAGACTCCTGATTAAGTAAACCCGACGGCATTGACGCTTCAAACTTGATCGGTTGTGTATAAAGCACTCCTGACATCTTTGACCCATCTGATGCCGACACTTCAACACTAACAGCAATTGGAGGAACGACATACTCACCAGAAGCTTGAGGATACAACGTAATTTCCCACCGTTGACGCGACCAGGTTTGACCGTCCTTTCGCTCGGTATAATTGGTCGCTAATTGATTGCGCTGCTTCGCAATCACGTTAGGAATTTCTACGCTACCAATACGTGTGCCGCGTGTAAACCAGCGTGGAGTGGCCACATCAATGTACAAGATCACCTGCTCATTCACGCTGAACTTAGCCGCTTCTTTATTATCAGATGTTACGCCTGCTTTCCCAACCCAAGCCAATAATTCAACATCGTTTTCTTGCTTCAAAAACGCTTGGGGATCTTGAGCATTAGCCACACCCCAAAATACCAGTGCACAAACCACTGGAATTGGACTAATAAACTTAGCCAAAGCGTACTTGCCAAGTTTTATTGCATTCATCATTGTACTTGGCCCTCTTGTTTTTGATCCGATTCGGTTTGAACAGGCTCTCGCAGTTGTATTTGAAACTTGGCACGTAAGAAATACTTAGGATCGGCTTCGACACGTTTTAGCCATTTATCAGCCAATTCCTGACTACCCAATATTTCATTTGCGTTTAACGTTTCTTTAAGCATTAGCTCTGCAACGGTTTTTTCATCCGCACCATCTGCAGTCCGTGGTTTATCTTGATCCAGTTCAAACGACTCTTCTGGGCCATCCGTCGATCCTGCTTGACTCTCACTGGTGCGATTAATCTCTTCAACGATTCCGCCAATCACTTTAAGGTTATGTTCCACGTCTGGTCGCAACTTATCACTCAATATGTCTTTGTCCGCTAGAGATTGTAATAAGTCACGAGCAGCCAGATATTCGCGTTGGCGAGCAAGTGCACTCGCTGCATTATACAAACCAAAATCTTTTGCCTCTGGCGAAGCGTCGTTTTGCAACGCCAAAAATGCGCCATGCGCTAATTTGTACTCACCCGCATAATAGTAAGCCACCCCTTTTCTTAGCGGATCGATATAGTGCTTGGCTGCCTCTAAGTATTCATTTTATTAAATAGACGTTGCCCTGCTGGTTGGGTGTTAGCCAAAGATCCCACCACCATTGTGCGGCTTTATCCCATGCTGTGACTTCTTGAATTACTTCCGGCTTTTCTGCTTTAAGAGAAATGTTCTCAGCCATCGCTTTTGGCGTCATAAACATCGATGTAGATACCATTACGACCACACACCATTGCACTAACCAACCTTTACGGAACCAAAGCAGCATGATAATGGCAATAGGCAACAACAGCAGATATCCCATGTCTTTCCAAGGCATGGACGATTCTCCGTTTAATTGCATATTGCGTTCAACTAAACGATTCAGTGTTTCAATATCACGTTCATCGACGGTCACCTCAACAAGACGTCCCCCCGTTGCGCTGGCTAGATTGTTCAACGAATCCAAATCCACGGGGTTATTAGAGACCATGTCCGAGTTGCCCGCTGCAAGTATCAAAAACTGATAAGGCTTATTTTCAAAGTAACCTTTATACGCCGTGATGGTTGCAGGGTTAACGCCATCTGTAACTAAAAGCACGGTTGAACCTGGCAGACCTTGCAATTGCTGATCAATCAGTGGTAATGCTTTTTCAGCCAACTTACCTTCGACGGGCATAATTTCCGGCGTTATTGCCGCAAGGAAAGGTTCGAATACTTTACTATCTTGCGTGATTGGCATCGCAACGTGCGCTGACCCTGCATAAACCACTAACCCTGTGCTGCCGCCTTTTCTTGCGTCTAACAAATCACGAATTTTCTGCTTCGAGCGTTCAAGTCGGCTAGGTGGTAAATCTTTTTGCAGCATCGAATCATTATTATCCAGAATAACTAACATCGATGCTTTGTCTTCACCAAATGGTGATGCTTGACGTTGCCAGGTTGGCCCTGCACAGATAATGATGGCAATCGACACAATCACCATCAGCAGTTTCAGTGGCAATTGCTTACGCCAGCCGTACTCACCGATCGTCAGTGCTTGGCGTAAATGCTCTGGAAGAATGTCTTTCCAACTTGGTTTGCTTTCTTCTCGCCATCTTAACCACAATAAAAGGAGCATAGGAATAAAAGCGATGAGCCACAGCGGGCGAATAAAGTGGAACTGAGTAAAAACTGCTCTGCTCCAACCCCAAATAAAGGAGAATCAAACATGGCGCCGCTTCTTTTACACTTTGTGTTTGAGCAGAATTACCGCTGTTTACCGAAAGGCGACGACGCTTAAATGTCGCCAAGGTGAACGCAGTTAAATACATCGCAACCACCAAAGCCATTAAGTAATGATGCAAACTTTGCTTAGGACGGTAAGTGGTACTTTCATAAAGCTGTGGCTCTAACTTACCAATCTCATCATAGGCTTTCGCCAATTCATCACGATTGAGGGCTTGAAACGCTTCACCTCCGGATTCTTTTGCTATTCGTTTGATGGTCTCCATATCTAACGCGGTTTCACCCACGGTTTGTGGATCACCCATGGCAATCACGTGGATACGTACATCTTTGGCTTTCGCGACTTTCGCAGCATCAATCGGCTCGACGAAGCTTCCTGTATCATTTCCATCAGTCAGAACAATCGCGACTTTCTCTTTGCTCTTTTCAACATCAGAACGTGACTCTTCGCTTTGCTCAAACACCTTAATAGCCAAACCAATTGCATCGCCTAAATGAGTGCTCTGCCCTGCCATTGCCACATCCGTTTGGTTAAGGAGCTCTAACCACACTTTTTGATCGGGTGTGAATGGAGTTTGCACAAATGCTGCATCGCCGAACAAAATCAGACCTAGACGGTCGCCTTTACGCGTTTTGGCAAAGTCGCTCAACACCTCTTTGGCGGCATCAAGACGAGTGATTTTTTCTCCGGTTTTTGATGTGAAATCTTGCTCTGCCATCGAACCTGACAAATCGACCACAACCATGACATCACGCCCCAAACTTTCACGCACCTGTGGCTCGCCAAGTACTGTCGGCTTTGCCATTGCGGTCACAACTAAGAGCCAAGAAATGATAAGCGTCGCGCGTTGCCACCAGCTTGGGGTGAGTTGGCTTGCCCCTTCTGAGGGTGTTTCACCAATGGCATCCACAAGCTGGCGAAAAAACGGCACTTTAATCGCCATTTGTTTGGTTCGATACGCAGGGACAACGTAATACACCACCAAAGGTAACGGTAGAATAATGAACCAAAGTGGATGCTCAAATTCAAAACTGCTCATGCCCAGCCATGAAGTAAGAAGATCACCCATGGCGACCTCCTTTTAATGCACGCGCTTTGTAAGCAAGCGTGCGCTTTTCAATATTGTGAGCGTTCTCATCGTGCTCTTTCACCCACTCAGTTGCGCGTTCAAGAAGTTGTAAACGCTTTGTTTTTCCCAATTCAATACTTGGGTCAACGATACTTTGCAGCCATCGTTTGGAGAGTTCGTCATCAAACATTTTATGCTTGGGGTTAAGCTCATCTAACTTGCGCAGGAACGCGCTATCAAACAAGCGAGCATGACGGCTATCGAGATGAATCAATACAATTTTTAAAATCGAGAACAGCGCTATGGGCATACTCGCGTCATCTGGATTCACGCGAGAAATCGCTTCAATAGCTTCTTTACGATAACGGTTATCCCACCAATGGTGCGCAAGTCGGTAGCCCAGATACATAAGTACAATCGCACCAACGACGGCAAGGATTTTCCAACCTATGGTTTGTGGCACCCAACTGACACTTTCCGGCACGGTAACATCATGAAGTTCGCGCAAAATATAAGTACTTGGAGGCGTATGCAGTTCCGTCATTTATCGACCTCCAATTCGCTTCTGAAATTGAGTAATGTGCTCACCTGTTGTATCGAGTTCAATATGCGGGAGATTTTTGATTGCCATTAGCTGTGCGAGTGACTGACGTTGTAATTGCGCTTTCTCATTAAGGCTTGCGCTCGCCGCGTCAACTTTTGCTTTGCTGTCTAAATTGAGTTGATAACGGCCGTCACCAATCACCCATTTCACTTTCGCCAAATCTTGAGGGAGCGACTGCTCTAGTGGATCGCTCACCATCACCGCGAGAACGTCATTGTGTTGTTGAAGCTGCTTAAGCTGATCAAGGTGGTGCTCTTCGCAATCGCGCCAATCACTGATGAAAATCAGCGTTGATTGTTTTAGCTTCATGCGTTTGATTAACTCAATCCATTTGCTGAACGTCACTCTATCTGAATCTAACGAGTCCACATTCAAGCGCTGGTTGGCTTGAGAGAGTCGTTTCAGTTGAGCGAGCAGATCGTTTTGCGAACGCTGGGCTTTACTGTGATATAAAGCTGAATCAGATGCGATAACGAAACCCACGCGATCGCCATCTTTTAATACTCGCCAACCACACATAGCAGCGACTTCAGCAGCGACCACAGATTTCATGACCTCGGTCGAGGCAAAAAACATTGCACTGCGTTGGTCTACACAGACAAGCACATTGCGATCTTTTTCTTCGGTGTAACTGCGAACATGCGGTTTGCCGGTTCGCATGGTGACTTTCCAATCTAGGTTTCGGATGTCGTCCCCTAGCTGGTAGTGACGTAGTTCTTCAAAGTTCAAACCTCGTCCGCGGAATAATGAGTTATGACGACCAGAAAGCACACTCCCCGCTTTTAAGTGTGGCAGTAGGCTGAACGATTCGGCTTGCGCTTGTAAACGTACTAAACGGGAGTAATCACAATACAAACGAGGGTCAATCCCTTGGGATTGAGGAGCAAGCGTTGGCTTTGCCATAGTCCCTCCTGCTTATCCAATTTCTACACAATCGAGCAACTCTTGCACCACACGCAGGTGATCGACACCATCTGCAAGTGCATCATATGACAGTGAAAAGCGGTGACCGAGTACAGATGGCACCATCGCACGAACGTCATCCGGTATGACGTAGTCACGACCTTGTAACCAAGCATAAGCACGTGCGCATTTGTCTAAAGAGATTGAGGCTCGAGGGCTTGAGCCAATTTCAATCCATTGCTGCAATTGTGAGTCTGGGTAACGCTCAGGCTTGCGTGTCGCCATGACTAAAGCCACAATATAGCGTTCAACAAGATCAGAAACCGCAATTGATGGCAACTGACGGCGGGCTTCAATAACCAGATCAGAAGATATGTGTTTCGGGGTCACCAATTCACTGCTGATTTCCGAGCCCAACTCCTCGCTACGTACAAGACGAATAATATCTCGCTCTGCATCATCCTCAGGGTAATCGACGGTCACTTTCATGATGAAACGGTCCATCTGCGCTTCAGGTAATGGGTAGGTCCCCTCTTGCTCGACTGGATTTTGCGTTGCTAGCACCATAAAGAGATCGGGTAGCACGTGCGTCTTATCACCAACTGTAATCGTTCCCTCTGCCATCGCTTCTAACAGTGCTGCTTGAACTTTCGCTGGCGCACGATTGACCTCATCAGCCAAAACAATACTGTTAAAAATAGGGCCTGGCTGAAAATGCAGTTGCGGCTTTCCATCCAGTTCTTGATATACCTCCGTGCCAGTCACATCCGATGGCAACAAATCTGGCGTAAACTGAATTCGACCAAAACTGGTATCAAGCAGATTCGCTAAAGATTTCACTGATCGTGTTTTTGCTGTTCCCGGCAGGCCCTCCAGTAACACATGGCCGTTGGTTAACAGTCCAATCACCAAAGCCTGAACCACATGACTTTGTCCGATAACACTTTTTTCTGTTTGTTCGATTAATTCATTAATAGCTTGTTGCGCGTGGTTCATAACTTTTCCTCGAATATTCAATCTTTTGCTGTATACATCCTACTCACAAGCGTCATAACTATTGGTTATAAACTTCATACCTACTTATTTTGTAACTAGCCAAGTCTTTTCCTTGCCAAGTTCTTTATCTTGCGTTCGTTATTACCGCCCTTAACTGCTCAATAACTTCTGGCGGTGCAAACTCACTAAGCTGCTTGGTACATTGCTCAAACGCAAAAGCAATTGAGCCCTGCTTATAATTCCTCGCTAGCACTTCACACTCAGCATATAGATGTTGTGGATTGCCTCCGACTCGATACGCCGTATTCAAAGCTTTACTTGCCGCTAGTGCATCACTCTTTTCTAACGCGAGTCCATAGACATACCAGTATTGTGGATTTTCTTGGGCAGTTTCAGCGGCTTGTTTCAAGTATTGGTTTGCTTGAACGCCATCTCCAAT
Organism: Vibrio alfacsensis; assembly: GCF_003544875.1. Lineage (NCBI taxonomy): Bacteria > Pseudomonadati > Pseudomonadota > Gammaproteobacteria > Vibrionales > Vibrionaceae > Vibrio > Vibrio alfacsensis. The sequence continues at coordinate 666,552 of NZ_CP032094.1, read as the reverse complement.
ACGAAGCCAAGCCAAGCCAGCACTGTAAGGCAATGCACTCGATTTAGGCTGCGCTTCCATCCCAGTCATCAAGGTTTCTAATGCTTTTTTGTCATTGCCCTGAGCACGATACAAATCCGCTAAGTTAGCGTAGCTGTTTTCAAAATAAGGCTCTATTTCAATGGCTTTGCGGTAAGACATGATGGCTTTGTCTATCTCACCAAGATCTCGATATACATTGGCAAGATTCGTTCGTCCAAAACCGCGATCGGCATTAAAACGTTGGATTTCTATATAATCTTCTAACGGTTCTCTCAGCTTATCGCGTTGAAGTGGATTCATTTCCGAATAATGACGGACTAACGCGCCTGCAGTTTCTGCCCGTACAGATAGCACTGGGTCATACAAAAGCGATTCAAGGATTTGCCAACGATCGCTAAACTCGTAACCAGACGATCCCTCTATTGCGCCCAAACGAATCATATCGTTTTCATGCTTTACCGCTCTTGCCAACGCGACCAAGGTATTTTTACCAATGTTCCCCCCCATACGTTCCAATGCAGAGGCGCGAATAATGTCACTCAATGAGACATCTTGTGCTGAATAAGCTAATGCATCCGGCGCGCCACGGTGCCCTATCGAATCCGCGTAAAAGGCAACAGAAAAGTGCTGCTGATTACGGTAGTTGGAATTTGGAAACCACTCGCTGAGTTTTTGGCTCGCCCACTGATTGGTTTCATCTTCGTGGCATGACGTACACACATTGGGAGTATTAATATGCTGACTCAAATCCGGGCGCGGAACATGCCAACTGTGGTCTCGACGGGGATCGACCTGCATATACGTTGTTTCTGGCATGTGGCAAGTTGTGCATTTAGATGCTTCGGTATTCGCCTCATGGAAAGTGTGATTCTCGGGCATATACTCAGGTCCAATATGACACTGCAGACACACTGCCTCTTCTGGAATCTTCAGTTCTGCCGTATGTGGTTCATGGCAGTTAGTGCAAGTGACCCCTTTCTTTGCCATAGATGATTGTAAGAACGACCCAAAAACGTAATCCTCATCGTAAATTTGCCCGTCGTGATGATAGAGTTCGGGCGTGATTAAGCTCAGGCGATACTTATCAAAAAATGAACCTTTGATATGATCAGCCGTCTCGTTTAATTGCGTTCGACGACTATGACATTGAGCACATGTATTAACCTGATGAGTTATAGCGATTTCTTTTGGCTGCAGAGTATTATGCCCCTCCTTGTACACCCATTCTTTTACTGCGGTGCCTAAACCACGATCAAACCCATAGTGATTGGCAGAAGCGATCGATTTGCCAGACTGTTCTGCAAGTTTTGCTAACGCTACGTGTTCACTGGCAGGCCCATGGCACGCTTCGCAGCCGACATTAATCTCTGACCAAGTCGTCGAATAGGTATTCGTTTGAGCATCGTAGTTCTTTTCTAAGTTGGTAGAGTGACAATCGGCACACATGAAGTTCCAGTTTTGTCCAGTATTCGCCCAATAGAATTCATCTTGAGGGGTTGTGTCAGGGTATAGATGGAACCAACGCTGACCGCCCTCTTCTTTATTTCTCGAGTCCCATGCAAAAGGAATGAGCTGGACTCGTCCATCTTCAAACTCCACCATGTATTGTTGAAGCGGTTCCCACCCAAAGGTATAGCTAATTTTGTAGTCGTGCCACTCTCCGTCTGGACCTTGGATATTGACCCAATACTCGTCCCCTTTTCGATAAAAACGGTTTGGCTTTCTATCGAATGTAAACGTGTGCTCGTTAAAGTCACCCAATACGGACTGTGCATCAGCATATCTCATCGCCATATCATGATGAGAACCTTGCCACGCTTTGGTTTCTTTTTGGTGACAATCTACGCAAGCTTTACTGCCTACATAAGTTAGCGTTGATGATTCGGTTGATTGCGGCGTTTCCTGTGCAAACAGAGAAAAACTGACGAGCGCAGCAAGGCCGATTACCGCCTGCTTCCAACTTGCCCACTGAGTCATAACTGTCCTTGTTTCGTGATCGTGTTATCTCTAATAAAAGATAGAAGTATTTCTTCTTATTAGACAAGCAATTACATGGCTTTTAAGGAAAACTAAAACAGAGCGCAAAAAAAGAGGCTCCGAAGAGCCCCACGTTTAGTTGCAATCAATCTATTTATTATGGCTTTCCTGAAGTTTCTCCATCACTTGATCCAGTGAGAAGCTCGCCGCTTTCTGTCTTGGCGGGAATTCTTCAAACGTCGCTAGGAACTTACCAACATAAGCCTGTGCAGGTACTAGCATGTACGCATGATCAATCAGCCAATCATAGTACGTGTTCGATGTAATATCTGCGACTTCATAAGGGTCCATACGTAGGTTAAAGATCTTAGGTACACGCAGCGGGGTGAATGGTTCTGCCCATATACGCAGTGTTCCTTGTGCACGCTGCTCTAAGAACACGATTTTCCAATTGCGGAAACGAAGAGAACTCAAATCACCGTCATCCGTGAAATAGAAAATTTCTTCACGTGGGCCTTTCTCTTCTTCACCCATTAAGTAAGGTAAGAAGTTATAACCATCAAGATGATTTTTGAACGTCTTATCGCCCGCTTTATAGCCTTTTAACAGTTTTTCTTTAATTTGATCATCACCAGCGGCGGCAACTAACGTTGGCATCCAATCCATATGGTGCATAATTTCATTAGAGACACTGCCCGGTTCAATTTTACCCGGCCAGCGAACCATCGCTGGCACGCGGAAAGCCCCTTCCCAGTTTGTGTTCTTCTCTCCACGGAAAGGCGTTGTACCCGCATCCGGCCACGAGTTCATATGTGGTCCGTTGTCGGTAGAATAAAATACGATCGTATTATCTTTAATGCCGAGATCATCCACTTTTTTTAGCAACTCACCAACTTGGTTATCATGCTCTACCATGCCATCCGCGTAGAAGCTAATGCCCGTTTTACCTAAATTTTCTTCTTTCACGTGGGTGCGGAAATGCATACGCGTTGCGTTCCACCAGACAAAGAAAGGCTTGTCAGCTTTCACGGCTCGATCCATAAAATCCAGCGCTGCATCTAACGTTTCTTCATCGACGGTTTCCATACGCTTACGAGTAAGTGGCCCCGTATCTTCGATTTTTCCATCGGCATAAGATTTAATGACTCCACGAGGACCAAATTTCTTACGAAACTCTGGGTCTTTCGGGTAATCTACATTCTCAGGCTCTTCCTCGGCGTTCAAATGATAAAGGTTGCCAAAAAATTCGTCGAAGCCGTGGTTAGTCGGAAGATGTTCATCTTTATCACCAAGGTGGTTCTTACCAAACTGTCCTGTCATATATCCAAGCGGTTTAAGCATTTCAGCAATAGTGGCATCTTCTGCCTGCAAACCCAAATCCGCTCCAGGAAGTCCAACTTTACTTAGTCCTGTTCTTAATACTGATTGCCCTGTAATGAAAGTAGAGCGCCCCGCAGTACATGACTGTTCACCATAATAATCCGTAAACATCATGCCTTCTTTTGCAATGCTATCAATATTTGGCGTTTTATATCCCATTAGTCCAAATGTGTAGGCACTGATATTTGACTGACCAATATCATCCCCCCATATGACCAGAATATTCGGTTTCTCTGCTGCGATACTGCTACTTGTCGCGCCAATTAAAGCAGCGGCAAGAATCGCTAATCGGCGTGTAACGCCATATTTCGCTGTCATATAAACCTCTGTCTGTATTAAAAATGTGCTTCCTGCACACAAACATATAGCTCACAAAATGAACGAATGCGAATCGTGTAGCATAGAAATCATTCATTTAAGACTAAGGTCGTTGTCATGTTTTCATAAGCCATCAACGTGACCAAAGTCTCGCTTCAATTTTCGTCACGACAGCCCATAAACCAACAATACATATAACATTCAATACCTTACATAAAGGCATAACCTATAGTTATAACCACTATAAAGCGACATTCTTCAACAACATCATTAACTTAAAAGCCAACGAATTAAGAGCTTATTCTTTCTTCTTTTCCAACTTTCAACCGATTTGGAGTTATTATGGCTAACCAAATGAGCAAGCTAGCTGTCGGTATCGGCGTACTGGCAACCTCTAGCGCAGCAATTGCAGCAGACAAACCGAACATCCTTGCGATATTTGGTGATGATGTGGGTTACTGGAATATCAGTGCATATAACCAAGGTATGATGGGATACGAAACCCCAAACATCGACCGTATTGCTAATGAAGGTGCCCTATTTACTGATCACTATGGTCAGCAATCTTGTACTGCCGGACGTGCTGCATTTATTACTGGCCAAGAGCCATTCCGCACTGGTTTGCTTACCATTGGTATGCCGGGATCAACACATGGTATCCCTGATTGGGCGCCAACAATTGCTGACTTGCTAAAAGAACAAGGTTACATGACCGCCCAGTTTGGTAAGAATCACTTAGGCGACCAAGACCAACATTTACCAACCAACCACGGTTTCGATGAATTCTTTGGTAACCTTTACCACCTCAATGCAGAAGAAGAGCCTGAAACCTACTACTACCCGAAAGATCCAGAATTCCGTAAAAACTATGGTCCTCGCGGAGTCATTAAGTCGTTTGCTGACGGTAAAATTGAAGATACCGGCCCTATGACGCGTAAACGTATGGAGCACGCAGACGAAGAGTTCCTAGAAACGTCACTGGCCTTTATGGAAAAAGCGGTGAAAGCTGATAAGCCATTCTTTATTTGGCACAACACCACTCGAATGCACGTCTGGACACGCTTACAAGAAAAATACCAAGGCGCATCTGGCATCAGTATCTACGCCGATGGCATGCTAGAGCATGATGACCACGTTGGCGTTTTGCTAGATAAACTTGACGAGCTAGGTGTTGCTGATAACACCATCGTTATCTACTCAACCGATAACGGCGCGGAGACAGCAACATGGCCTGATGGCGGCGCAACTCCGTTCCACGGAGAGAAAGGCACCACTTGGGAAGGCGGTATGCGCGTTCCTCAATTAGTTCGTTGGCCTGCTGTGATCGAACCAGGAACCAAAATCAATGAGATGATGGCACACCAAGATTGGCTACCAACACTGATGTCGGCGGCTGGCGTTCCAGATGTAAAAGAGAAACTGGCTGAGGGCTATAAAGCAAACGGTAAAGATTGGCGCGTTCACATTGATGGTTACAACTTTATGCCTTACTTCCAAGGTAAAGAAGAAAAAGCCCCACGCGAGTCACTCCTTTACTTCACTGCAAATGGGGAGCTAAATGCGGTACGCTGGCATGATTGGAAACTGAACTTTGCGGTTCTTGAAGGTGACATCTCTAACGCGATTCGCTTCTCACCAAACTGGCCGCAGATCATTCATCTACGCGCAGACCCATTTGAAAAAGCACCACATGAGTCTGGCATGTATCTACGCTGGATGGCGGACAACATGTGGTTATTCGTACCAATTCAAGACGTACTTGGTGAATTCTTCCAGACTCTACCTGACTACCCAATGCAGCAGGGCCAGTTGATGAATCCAGCCGCTATCGACTATCAGTCTCTTGGTCTACAAGGGAAGATGAAGCAACTTGACCAACTTCAGCAAGAAGTAAACAAGATGAAATAATCACTTTTTATACAACCAATAAGCTAGACCTTTGTCAGCAGTCTGAAGCTCACCTCCCTAGGTGAGCTTTTTACTTTCACGACTAAATAGTTCGTTTTTGGCAATCGACGCTCTAATTTGCTTTAATTAACGCAAATTCAATTTACTCAAAATAACTCAATGAATTTACGTTTGATTTTTACACTGTGTATCGTCAGTCTATTCGCTGGTTGTGCCACCTATGCAGGATTAAACTACGATCACTTGTTTGGTCCCGAACAAGTTCGTGAGCGTACTGTTGCTCTTAATACGCCCCCTGCCGACTTCTTTCAGCATGACGTTAAACCCATCATCGACAATCGCTGCGTCGTGTGTCACGCCTGTTATGATGCACCATGCCAACTCAAACTTTCATCAGTAGAAGGCATTGATCGTGGAGCGAGTAAAGCGCTGGTTTACGAAGGAACTCGACTGACTGCGGCGGCACCAACACGTTTATTTGAAGATGCGCAAACCACACAAGAATGGCGAGATGCTGGCTTTCACCCGGTGCTTAATGAACGAGAGCAAAGTATGGCTGCCAATATGGATGCTGGTTTAATCGCGCGTATGCTGCTTCAGAAAGAGCGCCACCCCTTACCTGACCAAGCACAACTCGAAGGGTTTGATTTTTCTATTGACCGTGAACAAACCTGTCCGACCATTGAAGAGTACGATCAATACGAACACGACAACCCAACTTGGGGTATGCCTTTTGGGATGCCTAACCTCACTGGCAAAGAACATCAAACATTAATGAATTGGTTAGAGAACGGTGCAGTAATGAATGCACATGTTCCGCTTACTGATCAACAGAAAGCCGAAATTGAAAAGTACGAAACATTATTGAATAAGAGTTCACGCAAAAACCAACTTGCCGCTCGTTATATTTACGAACACTTATTCCTATCCCACCTGTATTTTTCAGACCTTAACGACGAGCCTCGATTTTTCGTACTCGTGCGCTCTGCTACGCCACCGGGAGAGCCAGTAAAACGTATTACAACGCGTCGTCCCTACGACAACCCAGGCGTTGAGCGCGTTTACTACCGCATCATTGCAGAACAAGGGACGATTGTGGATAAAACCCACATGCCATTTGCGTTAAACACGCAACGCATCGAAAACTGGAAAGCGTGGTTCATAGATGCTGATTACGACGTCGCAAAACTTCCTAGCTACGCCCCTGACATTGCGGCAAATCCAATGACTGCGTTTATTGATCTTCCGGTAAAATCACGCTTTAAGTTCATGCTAGACAATGCGCAAAATACCATCATGGCCTACATAAAAGGCCCGGTGTGTCGTGGGCAACTTGCGCTCAATGTCATTAACGATCGTTTTTGGGTCTTCTTCCTTGACCCGGATAAGGCGGATATTCCTGAGGTCAATGAATTTTATCGTTCTCAAGCTGAGAACCTTAAGCTACCAAGCGAACTGGAAAGCAATACTCTACCGGTCACAAACTGGGTTAAATACTCGCGTCAGCAAGCGCGCTATCTTCAAGCCAAATCCGACTTTTTAAACCAATGGTTCAAGAACGGAGAGCATCTTTCTACAGATGTCATTTGGAATGGGGGCGGTACAAACCCCAATGCAGCGCTCACGGTATTTCGTCATTTTGACAGTGCATCTGTGGTCCAAGGCTTAGTCGGTGAACAGCCTAAAACGGCTTGGATACTGGACTACGCTTTATTGGAGCGCATACACTACCTCCTAGTTGCAGGATTTGATGTATATGGCAACTTTGGCCACCAGCTCATCACGCGTATGTTCATGGATTTTCTCCGTCTTGAGGGCGAAAGTAACTTTATTGCTTTACTGCCCGCTGAAATGCGCCATCAAGAGCATTCTAGTTGGTATAAAAATCAACCTCGTCAGCTGAGTGATTTTCTACAACGCAACGTAGCGCCATTTAGCCAACCAACCAGTGTTGTTTATCAAACTGACGATCCTAAATCCGAACTGTTGGATATTTTGCGCAAACAAGTCTCGCCTATTCTCTTACCCCGCTACGATATTGTAGACACAGCGTTGACTGTTGAAAGCGAGCAACAACTCGCTAGCATCAATCAGGTTCGAGGTGAGGGACTAAAAAGTGTTCCGCAAATTACGATGTTGATGATACGCAGCAAATCCGGTGAAGATGAACTCTTTACTCTTCTTCACAATAACGCCCACATCAACATTTCTAGCTTGTTTGATGAAGAAAGCAATCGTGATTTCGAAAACGATGACATGACGATTGTTCGTGGCGTTGTGGGTAGCTATCCTGCCGCGTTTTTTGCCATCGAAGAAGATCAAGTAAAAGAATTTGTCGATCAATTTAGCTCACTAAAATCCGAGTCAGATTACGTTAAGTTACTGGATAATTTTGCGATTCGCCGAAGCTCTGAAAAGTTCTGGCCATTTAGCGATCGTATCCACGATTGGTATCGTACAAAACAACCGATCGAATTTGGATTACTTGACTATAATCGTTTTGAGAATCGATGAAGATTTAAAGGGGGTTCTCATGGGTATCCGAGACAACATTGCCGCTCTTGAACAGCAAATCTATGTTGCTTGCTCAGAGGGAGACTACGATACGGTTAATATGCTTGAGCACCAACTCGAATACTTACGTGGCAGAGTGGAACATCCATTAGACGATGACCCTTATGCTCTAGACACTCGGTTTGAGTGGGATGATGATATGACCCGTTAGAAAAAACCTCCGGCTTTCACCGGAGGTTTTGTTGAATGTTTATGATTTGAGCAACTTTTATTTAAACAGTTTCTATTTAAACAACAAGATAGAACCTCGCCCTATACCACCGCTATAGGGCACAGCAAATTTACTGCGACATCAGTTCGTCTAGTGCATTCACCGAGTCGTTAACCTGCTTTCGAATTACGCTTTGTTGTTGTGTATAAACGTTTAAAGAATCTGATGCGACTTCAATTTGTTGGCATGTGTCCATCAGTGCATTTAAGCCTAAACTACCTGCGCTACCTTTCAGCTTATGAGCCAGGTTTTTGATATCTCGATTCTCGCCCTGTTCGGCAGAAGTTTCCATCTGTTGAAGCACATCAGCACTGGTTTGTCTAAACAAATCAATAATGTGCAGCATTTTTTCTCTGCCCAATATTTTCATGTCTGACTGAATCACATTCGGATTGATGATAACCATTACTGGCTCCTCTGTTAATTGATCGCTATTGACCGGTGTTTTTATAGTATTTGTTGTAACATCAGTATTTGTCGTAACATCAGTTTTCTTTGTCACATCCCCGCCATGGGTACACGACTTATCAACCTGTGGTAACAACAGTTGTTTACCATCCAACATTTCTCGAATGATCGCTGCTAATGCCTCTTTTTCCATTGGTTTTGGCAAATATCCATCAAAACCAGCGGCAAGATAGCTTTCCACTTCCTCTGCAAACACATGCGCAGAGACGGCCACCATTGGTGTTGCAATCGGTGCTTTATGTGTCGATTTATTTTGCTCGATCTGTTTAAGTCGATGGATCAAATCGGTGCCATTGCAATCCGGTAAGTTGATGTCGACCAGCGCGATATCAAAATCTTGCGCCCTAAACATCGCCTCAGCTTGTTGACCATCTTCAGCCATAACAACTTCATGCCCCATGCTTTGCAAGAAGCCCTCTGCAACAACACGGTTTACTGGATTATCCTCAACCAAAAGGGCGCGCACTCGAATTTTACATCTTGAACTCGCGATCGAAACCGTTTCAACCGGGTCACTCACTTCAAGAGGAATGGAGAACCAAAAGCGGCTGCCAAGTCCCTCTTCAGAATCGACGTCCAATTGACCACCCATTGCATGAATGATTCGGCGGCTGATCGCTAACCCTAACCCTGTGCCACCCATTTGGTTCAATCCACCCTCCGCTTGAGTAAAGGCATCAAATAAAGTTTTTAGATCTTTTTTCGCGATACCGATACCACTGTCTGTAACTTCAAACAGCACTTGAGACTCATCTTCGGGGTTCAAACTCACATATATGTCTACTTCACCTTGATCCGTAAACTTAATCGCGTTGCCAACTAAGTTATTTAGCACTTGGCTGATACGAATAACATCGCCTTTCCAGTAACGACCCACATCGCTTTCAATGTGGTATGAGAACATCAATTTTTTCTCTTGTGCTTTGCCATTCATCAATTGGAATGTATCTTCAATCATTTGGTGAATATCAAAACCTAGACTTCGAATCTCTAAATGCCCTGCTTCAATTTTCGAATAATCCAATACATCGTTCAAAATCGCGAGCAGTGTTTTACCACTGCGATTGATGATCTCTGCATAACGCTTTTGCATTGGGTTTAAGCCAGAATCAATCAATAAACGAGCCGTTCCTAATACACCGTTCATAGGCGTACGAATTTCGTGACTCATCGTCGCAAGAAATGCCGATTTAGCACGACTCGCCTGCTCCGCTTGTTTTCTCGCCTCGGTATGATTGAGCACTTCTTCATTTAAGCGGCGGTTTGCCTGTTTCAACTGAGACGTTCTCTCTTCGATCAGCTCCTCTAAGTGCTCTTTATGCTCTTCGAGATCTTGTTTGGCTTTGGCTTCACCCTCGGCAACCACTTTTAACGCTTGGGCCGTATTTCTTGCGGTGATAATCGCTTGCCCCATATGAGCAAGTTCATCTTTTCCTTTCACTTCAAGCTCTACCGCTAAATTACCCTGAGCGACAGACAATAGCGCGGCGGAATACTCGCCTAAGCGTTTGACAACGGACACATAGACCACTCGCCATAGAATGATCACGACCACCGCTAAACCCACGATTGAAATAAGCGCAAGCGACCACTGAGCAAACTTCAGCGTGCTTGTAAGTTCATCCACTGCGACTCGTGTGGTTTGATTTGAGTCATCCACCAGCCGATTCACGGTATTGTTGAGCTCTGAGAACATTTCCAATGTTTTATGCATCAACTGCTGCGATTGTTGATTGTTCTCATATTGTTGAATCAATATGGAGAACACAACTTGCCGTTTTCCAAGATCTTGTAACAACTGACTCATCTGCGCGGAACGTGTCGGGTCTTCTACCGCCAAGACGCGACGTTTCATTATTTTAAGATTTTCGTCAAATGCATCATGGACTTGATGAATCCTCTCAAGGTTAGTTAATGTTCTTGCTTCCTCAATTTGATTAAGCATTTTAAACGCTAATAAATGCAGCTCATGAAGGCGCTCATTTAGGTCAAGATCTACTTCTACCAACGCATCCAAAGCTTGAAATGCCTGTTCCTTTTTATTTGATTCAAGAAGATCATAAATATGAGTCACGTTCGCTACTGCAATCGTACTGGTATTCTGTACTTGAGTACGAGTCAACTGCTCCAACTCTTCACTCAACAATCGCATCTCTTCAGCACGCGTGGTGATCTCTTTAGCAAGCCATAGTTTCCGCTCCACGGTCACACCAAGCTCTGCTAGATTGTCGATCACATTCTGAACGTTGTTTTCTAGCGTATCTAGAAGTTCTGAATCAAATGAATCCCCACCTAAGTCTTTAATGTGCGTGAGCAGCGATTCCAGTTGATCAAATAACACCTTACCAGCGTCTTTGCGCTCGCCCTCATTTTGCGCGTTTGTCAGCATTTGCACGGATGAAATAATACGCGTGCTTAATTCTGAAACTTGGCGAGCTTCAATCATTGCTGGAATAGCAGCATTAACAACATTTCGCTCCGTTTTTGCAACCAGAGAGAAACCTGATACACCAATCAACGTCGATAACATGACCAACATTGCCATGGCGATGAAAGACAATAGAAGTTTACGTCCGATGCTTGCGGTAGCTAGCAACATATTTTCCTAACCTTAATGTTCGTGTTCCGCGACATATTACGTTATATTTTGCAGTGTTTACTTAATCTATGCCAACGAACTTCATTTCATGGTTAAAAATCAGCACTCACTTCGTACAGTTTTTACACACTCAGCGCTAGCTATGGCTTTTTTCGCATCAATGCCGTCAAACGCAGCGGAAAAAATCTGTGCTATCTACCCTCACTTAAAAGATTCATACTGGCTGTCAGTAAACTATGGAATGGTTTCCGAAGCGGAAAAATTGGGCGTCGAACTGCGAGTATTAGAAGCAGGTGGATACCCAAACAAAGCCCGCCAAGAACAGCAACTCGCTCTGTGTACACAATGGGGAGCCGATGCCATCGTACTCGGTACTGTTGACCCACAAGCCTACGAGCACAACCTAAACAACTGGGTTGGCCGCACACCGGTTTTTGCCACCGTGAACGAGCTTGTGCTTGATAAAAGTCAATCAAGTATACTCAAAGGTACGGTGGGTGTTGACTGGTACTGGATGGGTTACGAAGCAGGTAAATACCTTGCAGAAAAACACCCAAAAGGCTCAGGACAAACCAATATCGCACTGTTATTAGGCCCTAGAACTCGTGGTGGAACAAAACCCGTCACAACCGGCTTTTACGATGCTATCAAAAACAGTGATATAAAGATCGTTGATGCTTATTGGGCAGACAACGACAAGGAGTTACAGCGTAACCTTGTTCAACGCGTTATTGATAAAGGGAATGTAGATTACATTGTAGGGAGTGCCGTAGCGATAGAGGTTGCCATCAGTGAATTACGCAGCGCACACAAAACCGATGATATTGGCCTAGTTTCTATCTACCTAAGTCATGGGGTTTACCGAGGCCTTTTGCGCAATAAAATTCTGTTTGCACCGACGGACAAAATGGTCGAGCAAGGCCGCCTATCTATCGAGCAAGCAACGCGCTACTTACGCAATCAACCGTATGAAAAGCAAGCAACACCCGTTATCAAACCTCTGACACCGGAGACGCTTCATAACGACACGATTGAAGAATCGTTATCTCCGTCAGAGTATCGACCAACATTCCGTGTAAAACCTATTGATTGAAACATAAAAACGTATTCTATGCCCAAATCACGCTCGCTGAATCCAGTCTCTTAAGGTGACTTGGGTATAACGAAACAGCAATAAACTTAGAATCATAAAAACGGAAATAACTTGATGCAAAAAACCACTCGTACCATGCCAGCACATAAACACATCGCGTTGGTTGCCCACGACCATTACAAGCCAGAACTGCTCCGTTGGGTAACAGAGAATAAAGAAAAGTTGCAAAGCCATTTCTTGTACGCAACAGGCACCACAGGCCACATGTTAAGTAAAGAAACAGGATTGGCAATTAAGAGTATGATCAGCGGCCCAATGGGTGGCGACCAACAACTAGGTGCATTGATTTCAGAGGGAAAAATCGACGTATTAGTCTTCTTTTGGGATCCTCTTAACGCCGTACCACATGATCCAGATGTAAAAGCATTACTACGCATTGCAAGCGTGTGGAATATTCCTGTTGCGACAAACCGAGCAACCGCTAACTTCTTGTTTAACTCACCATTATTGAGTCAAGAAGTCGACATCGAAATCCCTGATTACGATGCCTACCTTGCAGAGCGCACTTAATCACGTCGTTTAACGATTTGATTGCTGAATAAGCAAAAACGATAAAGGCGATACTGAATATCGCCTTTAACTTTATCTTGAGTTAGAGATACGATAGTCACCGTTTACCAATTCTTGCACAAAAGCTGATCCCGCACCGGTATGTGTGACCCACACTTTTTCTTTTGCACGCGTCAAAGCAACGTAAAATAAGCGACGTTCTTCCGCATAAGGGAATTTATCTGAAGAATCTGTTAACACACCGTCTAAGTGCGCTTGTTTTTTCTTGCTCGGAAACTGTCCCTCGTCAACAGATAAAACAATAACGAAGTCCGCTTCCCTCCCCTTACTTGCATGACAAGTCATAAAACGAATGTCCAGATTCGGAAAACGCTTCAGCCAATCATCATACAGATCCGGCTTGTGATAATGGTTGCGACCTAACAACAGTACAGACTTAGTTTTCTTCGCCTGTTGGTTCAATTGATCTAGGATCTTCTCAACTTGATTACTCGGCACCGCATGAACACATTTCTGTTTGCGTTGTTTGTGGCTGTTTAGGGTCTTAGGTAGTTGTGTCGGATTCTGTTGGATAAAGGTATTTGCAACATCACCTATCTGATTGTTGAAACGGTACGTCGTATCAAGTTGGTGTACAGTCGAATACTTAAAACGCGCTTTAAAACCCGTCGTTAAAGCAACGTTTGCTCCGGCAAATTGATAGATCGCTTGCCAATCATCCCCTACAGCAAACAAGGTTGCGCCAGTTTGCTTATCATTCTGTTCGCAAAGCACCTCAATTAACGCTAATCGATCCGGAGAAATGTCTTGATACTCATCGACCATAATAAAACGCCAAGGAGAGGTAAACTTCCCTTTAGCGACATGGTCTGTAGCACGACTGATCATCGTCGGAAAATCAACTTGATTCGATTCTTTCAGCATTTTTTGCCAAGCACTAAAACATGGCCAACATAGAGAAAGCTCACTGTTTAAACGCGTGTAATCTTGGTGATTGACCAATTTTTCTTGAACTTGTTTTTTCGATAATCCAACGGCCGCCAATTGCGCAAGTTGTGAATCTAGCCAAGCAATCAGTTTCGGGTTTTCTGAATGACTGCCAAGTTCATCGTCCCCTTTTAGATAGGCAATTGGCCATTTATCAAGATGTTTCTGCCAACGCTTGAAATTGGTGGGTGTCATCCAGTGTTTCTTCAACCAATCAATGCACCACGCCGCTCTTTGCTTTTCATCAATCGCAAGTGGGGATACTTCTACCGATTGAGGCTCCACTTGGTTAAGAATATACAAACCCAGTTGATGAAATGTATTAACTCGCACATTTTCTGCCGCCAAGCCTACTTTATCAACCAAACGCTCTTTCATTTCTTTCGCAGCGTCTCGGCCAAAAGCCAGCATGAGTATTTCTTCTGCTTGCGCCTGATGACTTTGCATCAGGTAGGCAACTCGAGCAGTAAGAACACTGGTTTTTCCTGAGCCTGCACCCGCCAACACAAGGTTGTGGTCATCATTGATCAACACAGCATGTTGTTGAGACAGGTTTAGTGGTGAAGACTCAATGCTATTAAATAGCACCTCCCAATTTTGGCGCTCATTTTCCAGCCACTCGTGATTACGGTCACTTAATGTTTGTGATGTGCCGATTAGCCACGGTTCAATTTCTGCGATGCGATTTGGCATACGCATCTTTGCTTCAGACAAACTGGTTTTGATTTCTGACAAATCATCATTTAACTGATCAACCCAACGTTGAGTCTGAGAGTGTGAGAGATAAGCGGGTAAATGCTTAAGCCGATATAACTCATCTTCCCATTTCGGTAAATAATCCGCGAGTTTACGACACTGATTGTTGTGCCAATCTTGATATTGTCTAACGGCTTCTTGCGCAAACTTTCGACACTGAGGCCAAGGCAAACCTTGTACTAGCCAACTCTGCTGCTTTCCGTCTTGCTCATGCGCAAAAAACTGTAGTGAGCTCCATAAAAGGCCTCTTTTTACACCTATTTTGCCATTCCAAAATGTAAATGGGATGTGCTCTTCACTTCCGACGGAACTTAATAAAACACTGTTTTCTTTAATTTCGACTTGGTAATATTCATTTTGGATAAAAACTGAGCTTTATTGGAGGCAGTAAGCTGCATGTAAAGATTGCCTTTTAGTTATAGATGCTTTGATTATCAGTGCAACCGCACTCAATACTCCGAATTTATATCATTTTAAAGCTCAAGTTGTAGCGGAGGATAGGTTTGAAATCCTCTTCTTTACCTATTCTTTATAAAACCTCACATAACTGTAGAATTAGTGTACAAGGTTTAACGCACTCCACCTCATCATTAAATCGTAAGTCAATGACATGTCTGTTGATTTAGTGTGCAAATGACAGTTTTATTAAATTAAGTCATAAACGCGCTATAGTGTGTTTGTTACTATATACCCAAGTAACCTCAAGCTGCAGATTTCTACCTTGAGGCTAATTGGAAATCCCGTTTTTCATCAGCAACGAAAGGCGCAACGTGCAAGCTGCTTCAAAACTTCGCCTCTATTGGGCAAACAAAACGATTAACTATAGTATTCTGATTTTGATCACCTTATTAGGCGTCGTGATTCCTGCTTGGTATTTCAATCAAAATTCATTGATCACCCCACTTATCTTGGGCGTCATTGCAGCAGCTTTGGCCGAGAGTGATGACAGTTTCACAGGCCGAATAAAAGCACTCATTCTCACATTTATCTGTTTTGCCGTTGCGGCATTTTCTATAGAAATTCTATTTGATACGCCATGGGCATTCGCCATTGGTTTGTTCGTTTCTACCTTTGGATTTATCATGCTCGGAGCCATTGGCCCGAAGTACGCAAGCATCGCGTTCGGGTCACTGCTTATTGCTATATATGCGATGCTCGGTGCCCATGAAAGTATCAATCTTTGGTTCCAGCCATTATTACTGCTCACTGGCGCGGTTTGGTTTTACTTTATGTCTATGCTCTGGCAGATTTTTTGGCCAATGCAGCCTGTACAACAAAGCCTCTCCAATGTCTTTCTGCAAATCGCAAACTACCTCGATGCCAAAGCAAGACTATTTCATCCCGTGACCAACTTGACACCACAACCGATGAGAATTGAAGCAGCCAAGTTAAATGCCGCCACCGTTAATGCCCTAAACGCATGTAAAGCTACACTGCTAAGCCGCTCTAAACGAGGCCATATTGATGGGCCTAGCGACCGCTTTCTGAATATCTATTTTATTGCGCAAGATATCCACGAACGTGTCAGCTCAAGCCATTACCGATATCAAGATCTGGCCAATGAGTTTGAACGTTCTGATGTCCTATTTCGCTTTAAATATTTGTTAGAATCCCAAGCACAAGCTTGCCGTGATATTGGGCATGCCATCCGTTTGGGTAATGAATATACGCATACCGACCAGTCCATTTTGGCTCTAGCAGAGCTGCAAAACTCATTAGGCTATTTGGAAGAACAACAACAAGGCCATTGGAAACGTCTGCTCGCCCAACTTAATTACCTATTTAATAACTTAGCGACCGTAGAAAAACAGCTAAGTAATATTAATAATCCAGATGCAGAACGATTGGAAGAAGACATCCTTGACGATACTAACCCTCATACGCTCAAAGCGATGTGGCAACGAATCTCAGCGAACTTCAATCAAGACTCAATGCTATTTCGCCATGCATTTCGAATGTCTATCGCCTTAACCGCCGGATATGGCATCATTCAAGCGTTTGATATTGATCGCGGTTATTGGATTCTTCTCACCACACTCTTTGTATGTCAACCAAACTACAGTGCAACCCGACAAAAACTGACGGCTCGCGTTATTGGCACATTAGCTGGCCTATTGATTGGCGTGCCATTACTGACTTTCTTCCCATCTCAGGAAAGTCAGTTGGTATTTATTGTGTTGTCCGGAGTCATGTTTTTTGCATTCCGTATTAACAACTATGGCTATGCGACAGGCTTTATAACGCTACTCGTGTTGTTTTTATTCAACCAACTTGGAGAGGGTTATGCTGTCGTACTGCCTCGCTTAGCAGATACCTTGATAGGCTGTGCTCTTGCCGTTGGTGCAGTCATGGTGATACTACCGGATTGGCAATCAAAACGACTTCATAAAGTCATGTCTGACGCCATTGATGCAAACAAACAGTATCTCGGACAGATCATTGGTCAATACCGAATTGGTAAGAAAGACAATTTGAGCTATCGTGTTGCTCGCCGCCAAGCGCACAACAATGATGCTAACCTTTCTTCCGCAATCAGTACGATGCTTGCAGAACCCGGTAAGTATCGAACGGCCGTCGATGAAAGCTTTCGTTTTCTCACCTTAAACCATGCGATGCTGAGCTACATCTCTGCATTAGGTGCACATCGAACTCGAATTGAGGATGAAACCATTCACCAATTGGTGTTAGATGCCCATCGCTGCATTCATCAGCATTTGGACGTTCTTCACCAACAGTTGCATCATCATAGTGAAGATTGTGACCTTTCTTCAATCCAAGATGCCAATTTAGAACAGAGATTAAATGAATGGCGTGAAGAGGATGACAGCTCTGCTCGTTTAGTGCTTCAGCAGCTTCATCTTATCTATCGAATGTTGCCTGAACTGCATTCTTTGGCTTCAAAATTTGCTGTAAGGGTTAACTAACCACCTCAACAATTCCAACTATCACAGCAATTCTAACCATCACAATAATTCCAATCATCAGCATTATTGAGAAGCTAGAATGATGGCTGCCTCTCGATACAATAACGACGATGATGAGAGGCATGAACACACATTGTATTTGACGGGAACTGACATTACTCGGACAAAAAAGCACCAATCAAAATCTATTCTAACATTATAGAGTTTCAGCCATGACGGTTGTTTTGGTGGGTTGATAAAGGAAAAACCCAATCAACATGCGGAGGTAGAGATGACTACTCAGCAATTTAACGAGTTAAAGAAAAAAATTAACGACATGACTGCTAGTCAACTTCGTTCTCTACAAGGCGAGATTAACAACACGTTGAACAAAAAGACTACGCCTGTGTTATCAAATGAAGAACGAGAGATGTTATCCAAACTGTTTGCATGATCACACCGTTAGACATTCATTGTTGCAGAAATGTTTATCACTTGTTGCCTAGCATCCAGCTAAGATACATAGCATTTAATAAACGCAAGTCATTATGCCAACCGTTGTAAAAACAAAAACATTGATAGCCCCAAGCATCTTTCGTTGCTTGGGGCTAAATTTTATTGTTGGCTATGTATTATTGTTGCCCAAGGATGAATGTGAGTTAAGTGACTGTTGATGGAGAAATTGCTAGTGATGGATTTCACCATCACTAGCACTATTACTATTACTATTACTATTACTTAGCCATTATTAATCACGTTATTGTTCAATAGTGATTCAACAATATCACTTGAGTTCATCCCGCTGAAATCCAAAGAATCACCAAGGTGTTCAATCACGATGGTTTGCTGAACGTTAGCATCCGTGGTGATATTTAGTGATACAGCTTGAGTCGATGAGTCATAATCAGCATGAATATGGTCAAGCAGATCTTCCATTTGGATGTCTGTGTTATTTAACTCCGAAATCACATCACGCAGATCGACGGTATCTTCATTGACGGTAAAATCTGTGATGGTATCTACCGCGCCCGAATCTACGGAGTCCTGAGTCCATTTAAAGGTGTCATTCCCATCACCGCCAGTGAGAATATCTGAACCCAAACCGCCAATAAGAATATCATCACCATCACCACCAATGATGACATCATCCCCTGCTCCTCCCAGCAAACTGATACCAGTATCGTCACCAAGTAAGTAACTGTCTTCTGACTCACTAGATTGATCGATGTTATCCCCATCTAGAGTCACCTCTAGGCTAATATTCAGTGGCGTGGATTCGGCTTCATCTCCGTTTGATTCTGTGGATACTGCAGTAAGAGTGATATCGTGCGTTCCGACATCTGCACCCTCGATACGCAGTGAATCAATTTCATCCGCAGGCACGATCCATTTAGTCCCATCAAAACTAATATTGGATGTTGGTTCACTGCTCGTCACCGTAGCGCCGTCCGGAACCCCTGGTAACTCTAAAGACAATACTTCACTGCTATCGGTTAGTGCCGCCATGATGCCAACGATCGCTAAACCTTGGTTGCTTGCGGTTTGGCTTGCCGTGATTTGGCGAATAAAATTAAACTTAGGATCAATCATCAGCGTAGGTGCATCCGCAACTGGCGTAACATTGATAACAAAGTCTTGATCAGCCTCTAGTTTTGTTCCAGAAGCGTTCTCATAATACACACCATTGTCTTCTGCTCTGACAGATAGCGTAATCGAGTCACTACCGACATCTCCTGCGTCTATAAACAGCCCTTGAGCGCTATCTGTAGCATTTAACACGCTATTAATCGCATCAGGTGTACCCATTAAAATAACTTGTCCCGGTACTCCTGGTCCAACCGTTACGCCAATACCCGTTGGTATTTCAACTCGAATATCACCATCACTCACACTTAAGCTGACCGTCATGCTGTCATTCGCTTGTGCCCCTGAAAAATCAACGTCACTGACACTAATACCAGTAATCTTTTGTCCGTCACTTTCATCAATGACATCCGTCACCGAATTTGCGGAAATCTCTGGTGCATCATTCGTTGCTTCAACAACAAAAGACGCACTTCCACTAACACTTTTAGGATCAGATGACCCGTCCGTCTCACCGTCATCAGTAATGACGTACGTTAGTTCAACCGGACCAAAATAGTTTTCTGCCGGCGTAAACTCCCACGAGTCTGTTGCACTATTGAAGTCTAAACTACCGATTGTTGGATCCGCTAACTTAACGTCACTCACCACAAGATTGTCGCTTTCCACATCCGTTGCATTCTTCAACAAATCGGATTGAGATATTTCTAAAACACCACGATCTTCTTCAATACTAGGCAGTGTGACTGGTGTTGTTTCCGGCGTGTCATTTTCAGCGGTGACTTCAATGACAAAACTGCCATTATTAGTATTTAACGTATCGTCAACACCTGTAATCACGAGTCCTTTGTTTCCTTGGTCGTCGACGGATATATCGACAGGCACATCACCAAAGAAATTTGCTTCCGGCTTAAACTCAATCACACCATTGGTAATCGCGTCATTCAGATTAGTCAATGTACCTTCCAATTGCACAGAGTCCGTGCCATTACCTTGTACAGTCAAACCATAAGTGAAGAGTACCGTCGCGTCGACATTCAAAATACCATGAGTCACACTCACATCAATTGTGTATTCTGCCGTTGGGTCGTCTAACTCTGCATCAACGTCCGCGATTTTGAAATTATTAAGAACGATTGATTCATCTTCTTTCGTTTTAATATCAATAACATCAGTGAACTCAGGTCGGTCATTCACCGCCGCTACATCAACATTGACCGTAAACTGCTGTTCCGGCCCTACGCTTTGCGATCCATCTAGGCCCGTGTCAATGGTATGAACTTTAAACTCTAAGTTGCCGCTCCAAGAGTTGTCATTTCTATCACCAGAGTTAAACACCACCTTATCAATATCTTGAGCCGCAATTTCTAAAACAAAAATACCATTACCTTGATCAACGAATGCGGTTCCATCCGTCAGAGATAGGCTCGCACCATCTGGCACATTAGATACTTCTATTCTCAGCGTTTCAGGTTCGTTTTCTTGATAATCTGCACCATCACCAATGGACTCACGGTTATCCACCACTACGCCATTGATGTTAATGTCGATATTGTCACCCTCGTTACCAGAAACCTGTGTATCAGGATTCACATCCACAATATCGCCAATAGGATTGACAACGATCGTCAGGTCACTTGTATGCATGGTAGGGGCTTTCAACAATTCTTCTTGTGTAAAGACCGTAATACCAATTTTGGCTTCGCCACTAAAGTTTTTCGGTGGTTGAATTTCAATCGCACTAAGGTCAATAGAAGTTTGGCTAGGATCTTTTAGCTGTATACTCCACTCCCCACCGCCATTATTTTTAACCGTATAATCGGATGAGTTCGATTGCACGATAAAATCCGGTGGAATATCAGTCAGTTTAAGAGAGACAAATTCTTCAGAGCCGTCATTGTCATTTAAGCTAATGGTCACACCTTTACCCGACTCAACCAAGGAAATCAGGGTATCCTCGTCACCTGTTACGACAATAGGTTTGGTAATATCTGCGCCACTTACAGTAATAGAATCTACTACTGGCGTTATTTCAAACGTGACGTCATCGGTAAATGTACGTACATCTTTATTATCAACACCCGGAGCCAATGTCGTTTGATTAATAACCGCAGTATCGGTAATTTCACCCTCTACATTAATCGTGACCGTGTTTTGCCCGCCCCCTACCGGATAGTTTTCTTTTGGCTTAAACAGCACATTATCAAGCGCACCCGCGGCAATTTCGGCTGCCGTAAACTCGAGACTTGTGCCAATTGTCGTGCCATCTGGATGAACAAATTCTCCTAATGCGGTATCTGCAAGCGTCAGTTTAATGCTGGTTAACGTCTCACGCCCGGCTCCTGAACTGTTTCGCACATCAGCAAAATCGACATTTAAATCTAATTGAATGAGTCCATCTTCGTAACCAACACCATCGTCAGTAGGAACATCATTGTTGAGATCATTCACAGGCTGCTTATCTGAATCGAGACCAAGAGTCCCTTTAATATCAAGCGTGACATTTGGCGTAACATTCTTATCAAGAGGCTGATCCGGTGAAGAATCAGGAACGTCCACTACCGGTAGAATTTGGACGGGGATATTCTCATTAAAAGACTTCTCATCACCCGATAAAGTATCTGTCGTTACAAATAAAACGGAAGTTCGAAATCGCCCGCCCAATCTTGCGCGACTTTTAGTGTCAATCCATCCAGCCCGGTAATGTTTCCGCTTGCGTCTATTTTCGCCTGAAAAACGTAAACACCATCGACGAAATCAACGTTTGCACCACTAATTGTCAGCCCTGGAGGCAATCCCGCGTCACTTGGTTTAATGACAACCGTCAGTACATCTTCTACGCCGTCCGAATTGAATGTTGATGCCTTAGAAGCAAGTTGAGAACCAAAACTGATCGTATTGTCTTCATGTCCATCAATTTGGACATCAGGATCAATTTTAATTTCGGCCGCAACGCTGTCTTTGGGTTCGATTTTTGTTGGGAATTCGAGCGTAATTTCGGTTTCTCGCCTTTGTGTGGCGTCTTTCTCAACAGCATCTTCACCGAGATCATTTACTTGCGCGTAAATTGTTAAACCAATCTGAGAATACCCCGTATCATCAATGTCAACGTCAGGAGTGAGATCAAGACCCGCAGGAGCGAGAATCGTAAAATTATTCTCATCAGTTATCGTCCAACGCCCATTCCCCTCATTTGATGCTCCAATTATGATCAACTGATCTAAAATATCAGGATCTACATTGTTAAATTGAACCACCAATTGGGTGACAACCTCTTTTGAGGACAAGTCAAACTCTTGATATTTAATGATATTAGCGCCAGTTTGCCCACCGTCAGACGTATTAATGGTAAAATCAATGTTACCTAAGTCCGTCGATCGAATGACGTTCGTTACAGTACCGTCGGCCTCTTCAACCAGAAGTCGAGTTTGAGTAGAAATATCACCACTAAGATTCTCATTTTCTACAACTGGATTTACTTGAACATTCACGGTGCCATTAATAACACTTGAAGCGATTCCCTCACCAGGATTGGCCGTATCAACATATTCTGCATCGACTTCTTTTACCGTTACCTGCGTGGATAAGTCAAAATCAGTACTGGAGTTTTCTTCTAACTGGACTTGAATGTAACCACGCTGAGTAACACGCGCAGAAAAATCTTGCTCCGATTCATTTGCCAAAGGTGTCAAAGTAAGAGTGCCACCAGTAAGAGCCTGAGCATTACCATCGACATAAACTGTACTGCCAGGAGGAAAGCCAGAAATCGTTAGCGCAGCATAAAACTCATCCGCATCCGGACTTTGTGTCGCAGAAGGTTCCCAATCGATGTTGATTCGAGTGTCTTCATTACCCTCTGAAGTAACCACATAGTTGTCTTGTGCATCTATCACTGGTTCTACTTTAATGCGAATTTCTCTATCCACAATTCGCGTATGGCCATCATTTTCAGTGACAATCAGCGTACCCGTGATATGAATATTCTCAGTGGATGATTCCGTCGGAATGATCTGAATCCCTGAATTAAAGTTGCGCCCTGTGATGTTTGCCTCATAAATGGGTTCACCTTTGCTATCGTAACCAACAAAAGTTAAATCGACGCTATCTCCATCTGAATCTACTACATTCACACCATTAGGAATGTTCGATAAAATAACCGTTAATGATTCCGAACCATCAAGTGGAGCATCTTTAAACTCGCCAGAAACAACAGAGAAGCTTAATGTGGCCGCACCATTTTCAGGAATGGTAGTTTCGATGCCTGCACCTGTTGCATCAGAAAAAATTTGCCAATCATTATTTTGATCAATGAGGATGATATCCGGAATATCCGCAACCCCTTTCACCGCAACATTCACAGTTTTAGTGCCTAAAGAAAGCACATCTTGGTCAGGCCCAGATGAGAGCGTAGCATTGTCTTTTATGATTCCCTCTACGTCGAACGTAAAGTCCTCATTACTATGTAACGGAGGGAGTACTTCTACATCGGCTAGATGGGATTCTGGAATTTCATAATATAGAACATTACCGCTGCTATCAGTTACGGTGTTAATTTGACTTGGATTCGCGGTATCTAACCAAACTAAAGTCACGCCATCATCTGAAAAATTAGAGATTCGAACAAACAAAGTTTCGGAACCATCCACATCGGATGATGGCTTCATGTTAATCACTTCATTGAGCAACAACGGGTCATGATCACTTACTGGATCTATCGTGTTTTGGGTTCGTGCGTTATCTTCAAATATATTAATACGATTAACGCTAAATGCGCCCTCATCCGCGACAGGTTGGACATCAATGACTATCTCTTGGGTCTCAGAACGAGCCGTTTGCTTACCAGAAAGCGCATTTTCTCGCTCAGTTGTGATAGCCGTAATATTGAGAGTAATTGAACCTGAAAAGTTATCTATCGGATCCACTTCTACATCACCAATACGGTTTGCATCAACGAAGTACTTTCCATTTTCTTTCTGCAGTGGTGTCCCATCAGAATAAACTAACGAGGCATTCGATTCGCCTCCGGTAAACACCAACTCATAAACTATAGTTTCTGGATCACTTGTGTCTTGAGTTTCAGCTTCAATGCTCAAAGAAACATTCTTATCATCTTCGTCTACAACGTAATCAAATGTGCTCGTTGTTTTCCATGTTGCAATATCAGCAATGCTGTCTACTTGAATGTTCAGTCGACCGCCAATAACGTGATCCACCGTGCCATTGTTAAGGATTTCAACTTGTATTCTTGGGCTAAACCCGTCTTCGTCGGTAGAGAAATGTCTATCTGGAATGAAAAACAAATTGTTTAGTGTGACGAGCTCGCCATTTACGGTTTGGTCCACATTGCCCGCATCCAATACGATCTTATTATTTGTCGGTACGAGTTCGACAAATTTCCCATCGCCATCACGATAATAGAACGTACCATTATGAGTATTGGCTTTTAGAATCGTTATATCGCCTAGCGTTTCATTACGATCAACGTCGTTTAAGTCCACAACTAAATTGACTTTTGCAGGCGTTACATCGAGTGTTGAAAGGTTATCTTCTGGATTCGCAGCATCTATACCAGCAATAACACCATCTCGACCACGGTCTTCAAACGTCAAGACATTCGCCGTCTGAATTTTCCCATCACGGTCAATAATCGAAATATCGACATCCGAAGAACTTGTGTCTTGATCCCCATCTGTCGCGGTCACTTTAAGCGTAAAGTTGATTGGATCGGCTTCACTATGGTCAAGATCATCGTTCGCACGAAAACGAACACTACCATCTGTTTTTACGGTTAAACGACCAATCTCAGTATCGACACCATCGAGAGTTTTATGAACCGACACCACTTTATCTGAACCATTAAGCTCGACTTTAGCAACGTTAGCGCCATTAACCACGAAGTACACATCCGAAGGTTCGGCAGTGAACGAGGTAATTTCTGCACCATCTGCTCCATAGTCTAGATCGTTGTCTGTCGGATCAAGGAAGAGTTGAATGGTGGAACTCCCCTTACCCTCAACAACGTTTATGGCGTTGTTATGAATCGTTGGGACATCATCGGTGATGACAACTGGAAGCGTAATAGTTGAAACATCGCCATCAACGTCCGTCGCAAATACTGGTAAATTAACCGTTAACTCATCTTCTCCTTGGGTACCGTGATCAAGTACGCCGTTAAGCGTAAATTTGTAGGAACCGTCCGAGTTGAGCAACACGGTAAACACGGCTTTACCATCAGGGGTTTTGCCCTGATAGGTATAATTGTTGTTGGTAACATCCGTTTGAACCAAAGTGACCGACTGGCCCTCAGAGGTAATACCCGGTATTGGCTGAGAAGATAAAGTCAGCTGATAAGACGCGACGGTATCCGCCCCTTGTTCTGTATCGAAGTTTCCTGTCGCTTCAAGACTGTCTTTGAGCACTTCAGAACCATTAGGAAGATCATCTTCATCCAGAAATAACGTATCTGCGCTTTTAATCTCAGGAACATCATCCACAATGGTTATCGGCAAATCAACGGATGTGGTTATATCACCGTCATAATCGGTGGCTGAAATAGGGATATCGATCGTTAAACGATTTTGTTCACCGCCAGATGCGTGATCAACCGGACGTATCAAATCAAATCGATAGGTGTCGTTATTGGCATCGAGCGTTAGAGTAAATACCTGCGTTGAAGTACCGACAATAACCGCCTCGTAAATGGTCACTCCGCCATTCGACGAAACTTCTTTTAACTCAATATCTTGTTTGTTTGATTGCAAGCCAGAAACCGCTGCATCAAGATCTGCAACTTGATAATGGGTAATTTGGTCTGCACCATCAATGACGTCAAATGAACCAGAAATAAAACGAGGACCAGTCGTATCTGAACCTACTTTGAGATCATCTTCATCAATAATGGTTGTACTGCTGTCATCCACTTTTATTAAAGCAGGCAAATCATCCACCACCGTGATCGGCAGCGTTTGAACGTTTGACTCATCACCATCATAGTCGGTTGCTTGGATTGGCAAATTAATAACGAGTTCGTTTTCACCATCGGCCGTGGCATGATCTAGTGGCGCTAATAAATCAAATTGATAGCTGTCGTCAGAAGCATCCAACGTAATGCGGAAAACGGGCGTGGTAGTGCCATCAATTCTTGCTTCATAAACTGATACGCTATTAGAATTTGATACTTCAACCAGCACCAAATCTTGCCCACCTGACGTGAGATCTTTCACTGCTGAATCTAAATCGATAATTTGATACTCAACAATGCCATCAGAGCCATCTATCGCGTTGAAGTTGCCTTTTACGCTGTTGAGTTGGCTACTGCCCTCGGAGCCAATGGTTTGAATATCGTCTTCATCAATCTTGGTCACGCTGCCGTCAATCAAGCCATCAAGCGTGGGTTTATCATCGGCGATCTTCACTGGTAAGGTTGCGGTGATCACATCTTTATCGCCGTCTGTAATGATAATTGGCAAGTTTAGGAGTATTTCATCGGAGCCAGCCGCATGGTCAAGAGGGCCTGACAATTCAAAATCATAACGGCCATCTTGGTGTAAGGTCAGCGTAAAGATGGTTTCTCCACCTGCCGTTTCACCAACGTACACCAAAGATGTTGCACTCGAGGCTCTGGTATCAAGCGCAATCGACACCTCGTCCCCACCGGACGTAAGCGTTGGAATTTTACCTGGCGTTAAGTCCAATTCGAACGAATCAATGCCATCAGCACTGGTGACGTCAAATTGTCCCGAGTCTACACGTGGGTCTTTAGACGGATCAGAACCTTGGGATAGGTCATCTTCATTCACTTCTAAAGTATCAATTGACGTAACGACCGGAATGTCGTCTACCACCTTAATGGCGAGTGAATATTCTGGCGACTCATCCCCGTCTTTATCCGTTGTTGTTACTGGCAATTCGAGGATGATTTGATTCTCAGCTTCACCATCGGGATGATCGAGCGGCTTTTTAAGATCAAATTGATAAGAGTTATCTCGGGCATCGAGCGTAAGTTCAAAAATGACGGCTTGCGGGGTACCTGCAACACCTTGATAAACGTTCACGCCACCTGAACTCGAAGTTAAGATAAGCGCTATCGCGTCACCGCCAGAAGTCAGACCATTCACAGGCGATTCAAGATTATTCAGTTGGATAGAGACTACTTGGTCTGCCCCTTCGGTGATGTCTAAGGTGCCACCAATGAGAGTATCTTGAGGGCTGGCCTCGTCTGACCCTTTTGGCAAATCATCTTCATCCACCGTCAGCTCACTGCTTGGTGTCACGCCGCCTATGGTTGGAACGTCATCCACTACGGTGATAGGCAGCGTTTGCACGTTTGACACATCACCATCAAAGTCGGTTGCTTGGATTGGCAAATTAATGACGAGTTCGTTTTCACCATCGGCCGTGGCATGGTCTAGTGGCGCTAATAAATCAAATTGATAGCTGTCGTCAGAAGCATC